>JAPLQC010000078.1 GCA_026399895.1 Burkholderiales bacterium | reverse complement strand
CCCACGGGCCGTCATAGTGAGATAGCTCTAAGGCGTAGAGCAGGTTTCCATCTTTGAATTTGGGTGCGTCCGCCAGCAGAGTTCTGTAAAAGCCGTTTTGCCCCAAGCCAAAGCTAGCAAGGCCGCGATCAATTTTGTCGGTGTAATAGATATTGGCTGAGCCTGCATTCGCAAAATCGCCATCGGCCGCGTAGTAGGGCCCTTTACGATAATGAATGGATGAGATCAGTTCCGGAATCAGGGGGTTCAGGTCAGCCCAGCCTTGGCCATGCGCGTGGCTACGTTGATTGATTGGCATGCCATCGAGCGACATTTTGAAATCAATGCCGTGGTCGAGATTGAAGCCTCTCAGGAAGTACTGATTGGCTTTGCCGTCACCACTGTGCTGACTGACGATGAGCCCTGGCACAACTTCGAGTACTTCGCCAGTGCGAGCAACAACACGATTGCGGATCTGGAACTGGCCAGCCACGCCTTCGCTGGCGCTGTCAGCAACACCAATCAAGCTATAGCGCGAGGCAGACACTTCCACCTCAGGCAGGGTTCGTACATCGTCAGCACTGGCCTTGACTGCGTTCATCATCAACAATACGGCCACAACGAGAGGCATCATAGCTATTTGATTACGGTCAGGGTATCTGTTCATTTTTGTAAGAAGCTTTAGTATTATTTCATATCTACATGCTACCGACCATTCTCGTTGTATACAAGGGTGAATCATGCTGCGCGCCGAGCAACATATCCATTTTTGCAGATAATCCAACCAAAATCGCAACTAATTTTTGTAAATTGGAACGATTTGTATAGATCCTTGCGATTCTCAGGTTTAAGAAGTAAACTGAATTTATCTTATCGGACTTTTTCTCCGAGTTTGTTCGATGAGACTTGTACTTTGGGAGTGAGCACGGCCGGACGGGTGGTTCGGCCGTGTGTTTTTTGACTTGAATGGTGAGAGTTACTATGGATCTAGCAAAGATTATCGTTGGGGTTGGGTCCGGCCTATCGGTAGGCATGGCCTCCGCTCACGGATTAACGCCTGTCCACCATCTCGATGAGGTAGCTATGCCTGCAATGACAATCATCGCTGGTATTGCTTTAGTCAAGTCACTGAGCAAAATGACACAGCTAGTAAAAGTCCGGCTAACGCATGCTCCAACGACTTGATTGAATAGCGGGCTCACGTCGGACAGCTAGATTTTTTGAGTTGGCTTCTCGTGTAGCGTACCTCGGGATAATCTAATCCCTTGCTTGCGGTTGCTAGCTCACAGGATCAATTCTTGGGCTTGAGGTGATGGTGTGTATGCGCCAAACGGTAGCCGTGGGTGTGCTTTGTAATTTGTATCTCCGCCGAGATGAGATTGACCGAACCGTGCCTGATCCCTGACATGGCCGTTAGATGGCTCGCAAAGTGTGAGACCTGCTCTGTTTTTCCCTTCAAAAATACGGCTTCCAGACAATTGTCGTGGTCTAAGTGAACGTGCGTGTTGGAAATGACCAAGTCGTGATGATCATGATGCGCATGCGTTATGCGGTCTGCCATCATTTTTTCATGATGGTTATACACGTAACTGACCACCGCCACTGAGTGTTTGGCAGCATTTGACGATTGACGGGAGCGTTCAAGGGCTTGACGAATCAAGTCCCTGACAGCTTCCGATCGGTTGACATAACCTGTACGGGTGACCAGCGTATCAAATTCTGATGCCAGTTCATCGTCTAGCGATATGGTGAATCTTTCCAATTTAAACCTCCGTACGTACCCGCCTTCTATGGCTATGAGCGGGTGTCGACAATATCGTCTTCTCAAATAAGCCAGTTTTACTTATTTTACTCGCCGAGTGTTGACCCATTCAGAACCTCAATAGCTTCGCAGAACCGATCAAAGGTGTTTGATGGATCGCTAAATTCGATAATTCTGGAATTTAGATTAGCGCTTATGTTCGCCTGCACTGGTCAATGCTTTTACGGGAAGATTCAGCTCTTGTGAAAACTTCTTCCCTTTTGCATCTTGAAACGTCAGCGTGACAGACACATTGCTATTGACAGCCAATGGCGCTTTCAAATCCATCAACATAATATGATTGCCGCCAGGCTTGAGCTCGACAGTCTTCCCGATTGGGAGGTCAAGCCCATTAGTCAATGGGGTCATTTTCATGACATCGTTGTCCATCTTCATTTCATGTAGTTCGACAATACCAGCGGCAGAACTGCTTCCCGCTACGAGCTTTGCAGACTCCTTGGCTGTGAGCCTCATAAAGGCGCCGGTTGCACGTTGACCTTGAACAGTTGCACGTACCCAGCCATCGGAAACCGTGACAGGTTGGGCTAATGCCGAATGACTGAAAAACACCGCAGTTAGAAAAAAATAGTTTAGTTTCATCACATGCTCCTTGGCTAATAATCAATGAGTTTGTCTCAGCAGAATCTGAATGTCGTGCGCTAGACTGGCCGCATCCATTCCATATTTAGCATAAAGCCGTAAGTGGCCGCGTGCATCATAGATATACGTTCCAGCTGAGTGATCCATCGTGTAAGACGTACGCGACTTACCATCAACCTTTTTAAAGTAAATTTTAAAGTCATCTGCAATTTCTTTGAGTTGGGCCTGTGTGGGTATCAATCCAATAAACGAACTATCAAAAACTCCCATATATGCCCTGAGAACATCCGGCGTATCTCGGTCCGGATCCACAGTCACGAACAAGCCTTGCATCCGCTCTCCTTGCACACCAAGTAGTTGCTTTACCTTCACCAGCTCGCTCAACGAGGTTGGGCATACGTCGGGACAATGGGTATAGCCAAAAAAAAGAACAACTACCTTGCCCTCAAAGTCCTTCAAGCGACGGGGCACACCGTTCTGATCACTGATATTGAAGTCCTTACCGTAGATCGCCCCGGTAATGTCAATTGATTTAAATGCAGTAGCGTTATCGCTGCAACTGGAGACGGCAATTGAAGATATAAGGAGTAGTGCAGTTATCGGAGTCCGCAGGACTTTCTCCGCAATATGGGCTGCAAAGCGGAGCGATAAAGTTTTACTCACGATGGTGGCACACCAGGAGCCGGCGATCAAATTGTGACTTTTGCTCACGAATTTCTTGGATCTAGATTTCTGCGTAGTTGATCAAAGAGCACTTCACGGTCTTTTGCGGTTAGCCATTCGGCAAATTCAATCGTTTGCGTTCTTGTGTGAACTGTCAGCGTAGCATTAGGTAGTGCTTTCTTATCTAGTGCGAAGTAACCTTTATTTAACCTATATTCGCTCAAGACGCCGCTGCGCTCTTGGCGAACAATCCAATGCTGATCATGCAACTCTAGTTCGTCAAAATCACATATGCTTCTTGCATGAATTACAAACGCAGTAACAACTATACCAATTTCGAGAAGCGCAAACGGCAAGACGAGATAAGCACCCATCAGTAAAAAAATAGCGCCGATTATGAACGATGTACTGACGATTATGCCAATCGCGATCATCATCTGATGGGGTGCGAGCGAGCAGTTTTTCTTTAGCTTTATTCTCATGATTAGGCCCTAGCTGCCTGGAATTTTCCCACTCAAAATTTACAGAGATAGAATTTCACCGCACCTGAGACGTTTAAGGCTTTGAACAAAACATTTTTCGTTTGGTGTGTTACGACATTGTCCGTTTTAATCATTAACCGAACTTGCTTCCAGTAGACGTAATAAGATGTGAAAATATCCACATCAAAAGTGCCAAAGTTGCACCAATGTTAAAGTGCGTCAGCATTTTCAATATCTTCATCACGAATTTCATAACCCGTATCTCGCCCAATTTTTCCTCCCAAAGCGCCTCAAAAACAATACCTCAACTTTATTTTGCAGTGTGAAGCGCGGGAGACATAAACAGTTACCCGAAAATCCACATGCAGTACACCACCACCTCACCGAAGTTGCACAAGGTGCTGGGGGTGGAGTCGCCGGTGTTTGACTGACGTTTGACTGAAGATAGATCAGCGCTTTAACGACAAGGCACCTGCGGGTACCTTGTTTTTTAAGGTCATCAAATACACCGGCTAGATTGGCTAACTCCCACCGACTGCAAAACAGAAATGCGTGGACCTCTAGATTCAAACAACTTTTCGTTCTAGCGCCAAACTAGGCAATATTGGTCAGTGACAATTTTCATTGGCCTCAGCAGCCGACGTGTTCGGGGTCTGCTCGGAAAAGAACCACCAACCTCCAAAAGAAGATGCGGCCAAAATCACAGCAGCCCCGAGCAAAGTCCAAGTCCGCTTTCTTTTCATGACATTCTGCCGCGCGGGCTGCCGAGCCGCCGCCGAAAGTACATTTGCAATCCAAATGCAGCAACGAAAACAAGGATCAATATTACCGCCGTAGACACAATAAAGTTTTGAACATTCCGGCCAAGAGGAAACAAAAAATTCCACTTATGTAGAAAGCTAAAGCTAAAGCGCTCAGGTTTAGCGGAATCCTTAGTGACGTCAGCTAAAACACCGGTAGCGGTGTCAACAAAAATAGTTGCATTCACCGGTGCCTTGTAGTCAATCTGCCAGACAGGCAAACGCTTATTGCGGAAGTCATAACTTGGCCCGAACCTAGTCACTAGAGCAATTTTTTGAATTGCTTCACGAGGCGCGCCAGTGAACCGCTCGCCTAATTGCATAGCAAGCTCTTTGTCGCCCGGGGTCCAGACGCTCCCATCACCCGCATTCAAGTATAGCGCTGGCCCGGTTCGTTCCACGCCATCAAATCGGGCGTTGCGAATCGCATTACTAGACTCCGGTGCGGCATTCCGTGCTGCCGCCAATGATAGGCGATATAACGATTCCCCCTTATCAGTCTGCACAAGAGATAGCCCATTAACATTGAGGCCCTGTGAGATGTCCCGCCACTGATTATGAATCGGGAAGGTACTGGTAGAGAAATCTACAGCTGGCGAAAGCTTCAAATACCTTACTGGCTGTTCCCACCCGTACTCAATCAGATGAAACAGGCCACTCGAAGAAAATGCAAAAACAGGCAGTGCCAATGCGTAACCCATCACCCGGTGCCAACCACGTAGACCAGGCGCCCGGGTGACGCGACGAATCATCACCAGCATCAGAACTCCTGAGATGGACATTAAGACGATCGAGGCGATCAAGAAACCTATAAGCAATACGCGCACCCATTCCGCCTTTTGTGGCATCCAGCTCCAGGTGTGTACCCACTGAAACGCCTGTTGAAGAGAGCTTTTCCACGTGTCGGTCACACTAGCTAAGGCGTTAGTCTCAGTGTAAACGTAAGCTACGAGCCCATCTTCTCGATCAAACTCGATTCGATATACAGGAAGTAGCCGATTAACCGCAGGGTACTCAGGAGAAAACGTAGTGAGCATCTGCGCTTTCCGTACTGGCTCGCCCGCAAGATTCATAAAATGACGAGCGAGATAAACAGCGTGCGACTGGTCATATCCAACTAGCTCTTCGCCCGTCTGAAGGTGAAAATACCGACGTGGCGCATCTTGAATTTCAGTCACCTGCAGGAGATTTTCTTTCTCTCCCACAATGACTTTGACGGCTGAGGCATGTTCAATACCGGCTCGAGTTAATGTTTGGTTGACAGGATGAATCGCCTGCATATCCATCTGGCGCTGCGGCGGAAGAAATGTCTCCTGCTGACGCCCAAATGTGGTCATCAGCGGATGCAGAAGACCTGAGAGCCCCCAGAGCAGCAAGGCCCCACCGCCAAAAATCGCGAGCCACTGATGGAGCTTTACTGCGTATAGGCGTAATGACCTCGTTTTTTGAGTTTCGGCTACCACTGATGGCGTCGGCAAAGTCTCTAGATTGATGCTCATGCTTATTTTCCCCCGAAGTTATATCGTATGCCGGCCAAGATGGTACGAGGGGCGCCGGGTGAATAATAGTTTGCAAAAAAACTATAGTTTGAAAACTCGGAATGTCTGTGATCCCCAATATCCCTGAATGCCAACCAGTACTCCAAGTCCCCAACCACCTTGGTGACTCGTGCGTGCCAGAGCATATGCCCACCATATTCCCTAGTGTTCTCTTCATCCATCCAATACGCACCAATGTATTGCGACTCTAGGACAATTTGAGTGTCTGCCGCTGGTCGATAGCTTGCGAAAAGATTTGCAACTTGTTTTGGGGCGTAGCGAACATCTTTGCCCAAATAACTGGTATTGACGGCCGTGTTGTTCCGTGGTGCCGACGTATATTTCTGATCAGTGAATGCAGCCGAAAACCCAATCGAAATCTGCTTGGAGATATCGCTCCGCAAACCTAACTCAACACCTTTGTGATCAGAATCTGCGTTAAAGGTTTGGCTCATGGAGGATGAGTACACCGCATTCTTCATCTCTAACTGATAGACAGATAGATCGACAAATAAAGGCAAATCCTCTAGTTTTTTCCGAAGCCCCACCTCCTTTAGCAAGGTCGTCGTTTTTTCGGTGAGGCCCTGGGTTGAACCACCATATTTAGTTGAAATTTCCGGCGGCGCAAAACCGGTACTCAAATTAGCATAGTAGTTCGTTTCTTTGTCTGGTGAATAGACCATGCCAACTTTGGGGCTAAAGCCGGTATAGGTGGATGAACTAGATGGGACACCATAACTACCAATTCGAGTGTAATCATATTTGACCACGTCATAGCGGGTGCCAAAAACAGCCAGCAAGTCGGATTTAAGGGCAATATCGGCTTGGCCATACACCCCATAGTTATAGAAATCTGTTGAGTAGTTACGAAGCGTATCTATGTTTGAGCTTTTGCTAGTGTATGGCCCACCCGCAATATAGGAATATGTGTATCTATCCTCCCTACCCGTCATAGAACCCTTGTCGAAGGCTGCGCCAACAATCACCCGCGAGCCCTCTTTGCCGAGTTGATGCCGATGCCGAACATCGAAGCCGAAGGTCTCGAAAGCCACATCCAGAGTTCGGCCACATTTGACACCCGCGCTGTTTGACGAAGTCAAACCATTTGTGCCCACAAGGGATGGTGCACCAGTCGCGTCATTAGTACATGCATTTGGAATGAATGCACGGGTATCTGTCACGAGATAAAAGCTCGGCACTTGGTTCGTCGTGTTCGATCGATAAATTCCCGTTACCGAGGTTAGACCACCATCAATCCACTCTGACTCATAGGTTGTGGCGAGACGCGTTGCGAGTACATCTCGGTAGGTAAAGGTATTCGGACTCTCACCAATCTGACCATTATTCCACTGGGTCTGTGTGATCGAGCCTCCCATCTGTGAATACAGGTCTGTGTGGGTGAGCACAGTCTTCAAGGTTTGCCGCGAACCTAAATCGAAATCATGACGGAACGTAAACGCGTTTTTACTGGCATCACTGTGCTTTGCCCAACCATTTCTCTGGTCAAAACCGTAGCCAGAAAGTCGATAGGCATGCTGTCCTGATTCGGAGGTGCCGGATAGTCCAAAATCTAAGCGCTTGTACCCACGATTGTTCAGTTGACCTCCCAACATTGCTTCAAACCCCGGAGAGGGAGCTTTAGTAAGAAAATTCATAAGTCCCCCGGCTGCGTAGCTTCCGTACAGCGAGGACGCCGGACCTTTAATGATTTCGATATCACTGATGCCAGTCAAATTGAGTTCATACACTTGATTATGGTTGAACAAGCCGATCGGACGGACAGGTACGCCGTCTTCTAGGTAGAGATATACGCCCTGCGTATTGATCGGCTGTCTAAAGCTCGCCATGTGCTGCTCGGCACCAAGGTTATTCACATACACACCCGGCACTCGGTTCACCACATCTCCAAAGAAAACGGGCTTATCCCGCGCCAATTCTTTTTCGGTGACCTTGTGAATCGTTGCAGGTGTATTCCTAATTTCAGTCCCCTCCCGAGAACCGGTAACAACAACTTCATCGAGAGTACTTGCAGAGACAATCTGGGAAACATTAACTACAGCAAAGCCAATGACCGTCGACCCCACAGTCATTAAAAATTTGTTGGGCTTATTCATTTATCAATTCCAATTCATGTCCGAATCGTCGACGCACCCCGAGCGGCAAATGCCATAAAGATGAATGCGATGACCGCTTATTCCCAAAGCGCGCTTGAAAGAACTAATTCGCTCGGAATAAGCTATGAGAAGAACGCTCTAACGAGCGCTCTCAGCGTGAACCTATTTGTTTACGCAGCTGGGGAGGGGTACAGTGGCGGCGCGCGTGAGCGCTGTGCATGACCGGGGAACACGCCGAAGGCGTCAACCCGCTTTGGGACTAGGTAGGTAGTGGCCGCAAGGGCCGTTAAATAGCGTTGAACATCAAATTCCGGCGCCGCGCCCGTAGCCGCGCAAAGTACGCAGTGGTCGGCTGCACTGTGTTGCTGAGCGGGTGAGCCTTGATCAAGCTTGACCCACTTCACACCCGAGCTGGCACACACCTCGATCCAGCGATTCGAGGCCTCGGCCGCCGCGCCACCCAATGCCGGTAGCAGGGACTGCAGAAGCAGCGCCAGCAGCAGCAAGGCAGCGAGATATCGGCGACGGACGAGGTGGAATGACATAAGTTGGGAGATTATAACGACTCCTGATGTCGGACAGAAACTCCACCCGGCTCGGCGCGGGCTTGGCTGAGCCCGAGCGGTGCTTAATTCGTGATTTTTTCACGGTTTAACCATCGAATTTCTAGTGTCAAAGAACGATTAAATAATGGATATGGCGTAAGTTAGCGTTCACTATATTATTGAATTTTTAAGCTTTTTTCGAATCAATAAATCAGCTGTGTTACATTTGGGAAACAGTGGCTTGCCAGTCGATTCAAACCCCACTGGCAAGAGCGTGCGCTTTGATAAAACGCTAACGGTGTTTGGGCAATTTGCGGTCTCGCATGCGTACGTTGTTATTGCTGCATTGCAGAAATCCTGCGGCAGCGACACAATGCGAGCGTTCTAATTGAGGGTCACCATGCTCTACCAACTGCACGAAATGCATAAGACGATGCTCAGCCCCCTGGTGCAGTGGGCCGAGGCGTCGTCGAAACTCTTCACCAATCCGGTCTCGCCATTCGCGCACACGCCCTTTGCGCAGCGCATCGCGGCCGGCTACGAGCTGATGTTCAGGCTGGGCAAGGAGTACGAAAAGCCAGCTTTTGGCATCAACCACACTGAAGTCGATGGTGTGCGCACTGCCATCATTGAAGACGTGGTGCTCGAGAAGCCTTTCTGCAAGCTGCTGCACTTCCGCAAGGATCGTCACGCGCCACAGCTAAAAAATCTGCAGCAACCCAAGGTACTACTCGTTGCGCCGCTATCTGGCCATCACGCCACACTGCTGCGCGACACTGTGCGCACCCTGCTCACCGAATACGACGTTTACATCACTGACTGGACTGATGCACGCATGGTGCCGCTGGAGCTCGGTGCATTCCACTTGCATGACTATATCTACTACGTGCAGGAATTCATCCGCTTCCTTGGCAAAGATTTGCATGTGATCTCGGTGTGCCAACCGACCGTTCCGGTCCTGGCAGCGATCTCGCTGATGTCCAGTGCTAAAGAACCGGTGCTACCGAAAACCATGATCATGATGGGTGGCCCAATTGACCCGCGGGCTTCGCCAACGGCAGTCAATGATCTCGCTACCAATAAGGCTTACAACTGGTTCGAGAACAACGTCATCTACAGCGTGCCACCTAACTACCCCGGTTATGGCCGACGCGTCTATCCTGGTTTCTTGCAGCACGCCGGATTCGTTGCAATGAACCCGCGCCGCCATGCGCAAAGCCATTGGGAGTTTTACTTGCATCTGCGTGAGGGTGACAACGAATCCGCAGAAGAGCATCGCAAGTTTTACGATGAATACAATGCCGTACTCGATATGCCCGCTGAGTACTACCTTGAGACCATCAAGACTGTGTTTCAGGACCATGCGCTGCCACTGGGCACATGGGAAGTTGAGGGTAAGGTGGTCAAGCCACAAGACATCAAACAAGTTGCGCTATTGACGATCGAAGGCGAGCTGGACGACATCTCCGGCCAGGGTCAAACTCGCGCAGCTCACGATCTGTGTACCGGTATCCCTAAGCAGAAGAAGCAGCACTACACCGCACCTAAATGCGGGCATTACGGGATTTTCTCCGGCAGACGCTGGCGCGAGATGATTGCACCGCAAATCGGCCAGTTCATCCGTGGACACGCCGATCAATAATTGAATTACTGCTGCAGCCACCTGCACTGGTGGCTGCCCCGCTCAGCTCTCGGTTAGGCTAAATGTCGGATAATGTTGGGCCATGTCCGACTTATCCAAGACACTTGCCGACCGCATCGAAGATCTGCTACCCCAAACGCAGTGCACTAAGTGCGGCTATCCCGCTTGTCGCCCCTACGCCGAAGCCATCGCTGCTGGTAGCGCTAGCTACAACCAGTGCCCCCCAGGGGGTGCCGAGGGTGTAGCTCGTATCGCCGCACTACTCGGCAAGCCCGTAATTCCGATTAATCCCGTGCACGGCCTTGAACGCGAGCGGCCAGTCGCGGTGATCGACGAAAGTGCTTGTATCGGTTGTACGCTGTGTATTCAGGCCTGTCCGGTCGAT
>JAPLQC010000002.1 GCA_026399895.1 Burkholderiales bacterium | reverse complement strand
AAACTGTTGACCGTCGATGTAAGCCAAGGCACCGCTAGCGCCTAGTTTGAGTACGACTTGGCGTGCACCGGCGTCGATGCACCAGTCCAGCGCTTGCTCTGCTGAAGTAGCCCCGCTCAGGGACACGATGTCCTCCAGACTCGGCAGAAAGAGATCGGCCAGTGGGATGGTGCTACGTATGGTTTCCCGTGCGCGCTCAAGTGGCCACAGTGCGAGTCGTAGATTCGGGTCATAGCTGACGCGAGTCCCAGCATTGCGGGCAGCAGTGATGGCTGCGGATACGGTCGTCAGAGATGATTCGCTGATCGCTTGGCTAATCGCAGACACATGCAACCAGCGCGCTGCACTGATCGCTGCTAGCGGCAACTGCGCTGGTGTGATTCGGCTAGCTGCACTGCCGCTGCGTAGATAGCTGAAGCGATGTCCGGTCTCATTATGCGAGACAAAATAAACACCCGTTGGCGCAGTTGAGTCACGCAGCACAAACTGGGTATCGACATGTTCTTGCTGCCACAAGTCGATTAGCAATTCGCCGAAATGATCGCTACCGACGGAGGTAATAATGCCAGCGCGTGCGCCGAAGCGTGAAGCGGCAATGGCAACCGTCGACACATCACCACCAAAGCCCTGCAGGTATTGCTTACCCGGTGGCGTGGTCTGATTGAACTCGATCAGCGGCTCACCCAGCGTCAGGATCTCGGGCCACTGCGTTGGCGTTGGGCTCGTCATGCGCGCTTTTAGTTAAATGATCAGTTACAAATGGCTTAGTAGCGGTTGTACTTCTCGAGCGCTTTACGCATAGATTTTTCGCGCTCGATGATGGGAATCATCTGCGATTCTTTGTCATCATATTTTTTGAGTAGCTCGACCACTTGCAGGGCAGCGGCAGTAGGTACCACGACCACACCATCGGCATCAGCCACGATATAGTCGCCGGGGTGCACCATGATCTCGCCACATTTAACCGGGATTTGTTTATCGACGCTGATCATGCGGCCGACTGAAGTTGCCGGACTAACGCGGCGTGACCAGACGGGGAATTGAAGTCGGCGTAGCTCGGTAATATCGCGTACCGCGCCGTCAATCACGGCACCTGCCAATCCACGCACTTTTGCCGTGGTTCCCATGAGGTTACCCATGGCGGCAATCTCCAAGCCATCTTGCATCACATACACCAGCACTGAGCCTGGCGCTGCTTCATCCAAGATATCGAGGAAATGGTTTTGGTATTTGCGGTTATCAGTTTTTAGCACCGGGCGCATCAGTGCAGTAGCTGCACGGCCAACAATGCGGGCATCGTAGATGGGTTTGACATCCGACGACATCCAGCCACGCGCCCCGGTGGCCTCTTCAACCGCATCAGCGATATTGCCGGTGCTGTTTTCCGGTCGCTGCAATGCAGCGATGATTTGTTCCGGTGTCATGGCCGCTGCTGGCAGTGCGGCACTGGCGCCGAGGACCAAGCCAAAGACAGCGCTTAGAAGAGCAGGGGAAGTGAGACCCCGACGGGATGGACGCGAGACAGGTTTGTTCATGTTTGTTCGGTGCAAAAGGTTGATAACCCAGCATGGTCAAATCCGGCAACGCTTGGCGCCGATATTCGCTGTGCAGAATACACCGAAACAAAGCAACAACGGGCGACGCCGACCGAAGTCGGCCGGCCTCTGATACATCTTGAATTTCCAAGGCCTGAGCGGCGCTAGAACATTGGCGAAAAGCCTTCAGTGCGTTTTCGTAGCGCGGTAGTGAGACTACCGGCCTGCGAAATCAAGCCGTCGCTCTGGCGAGTTGGACGCGTGAGAAGTAGGGACGCATGTCTCCCATCCAACGACGCAGTTCGCGCACCGGGATATCGGTCGCATCGTGTATTTTCAGCAGGATTTCACTGCTGATAGCGAGGCGACGTCTTCTCACTTTGCTTAAGACAGAAGGTGAGAGGCCAACGACTCGGCCGAGCGCCGAAAGAGAACGCGCGCCTAGTCTCTCGCACAACCGCTCGAGAAAGGCTTCGGGTGTGTAGTTGAACAACTGCGATTGATTCTCTTGCTTCATTTCGATCTCCTTGTGAGGAATGGCACGCGAACTCCGCCGCATTACCTAAACGAGATCGTGCCCTAGACTTCCATCTTGAAAAACCAGAATAAATGGGAGTAAGGGTTATGAAAAATAGGATTGTCTAAGTTTTAACAATTGAATACTGCGATGACATCTAAGGCTATTTGCTAAAGACTGTTCCGATGCACTCACCA
Source organism: Burkholderiales bacterium (assembly GCA_026399895.1). Lineage (GTDB taxonomy): Bacteria > Pseudomonadota > Gammaproteobacteria > Burkholderiales > Burkholderiaceae_D > Pernthalerella. Next base: position 56,215 of record JAPLQC010000002.1, on the reverse strand, counting down.
AACCCAATGCGCGCTGCGTCTTTCGTTGCGCACCATCCTCGCAGCGTGACTTGATCGCCATCTTCAAGAAAAATACGTTCCTCACCGTTGGGCAGTGTCAGGGGGATTTTTCCACCTTGGGTTATCTCGAGCATGGCAGCGAGTTGATGTGGTTCCGGACCAGACAGAGTACCGCTGCCGAGTAAATCGCCCGCTTGTAGATTACAGCCGTTGACAGTGTGATGTGTGATCAACTGCGCCAATGTCCAGTAAGCGTGTCGATAACTAGTTTGGCAAATCGTATGCGCGGGTTGCTTGGCCTCTCGCATCGCCGGGGTTGCAAGCGTAATTTTTAGTTGAATGTCGAATGCACCTGCAGCGCGGTTATGTTCGCTGTCGAGGTATGGCAGTGGCTGTGGTTCATCCGCGTCGCGTGTGAAAGGTAATCGGTAGGGTGCGAGTGCCTCAAGCGTCACAATCCAGGGCGAGATGCTGGTAGCAAAGCTCTTGGAAAGAAACGGCCCGAGTGGTTGGTATTCCCAACCCTGAATATCGCGTGCCGACCAATCATTCAACAGGCAAATGCCGAACACATGCTGCTCGGCCTGATCCATCGGTATGGGCGTGCCCAGCGAGTTTCCGGCACCGACGAAGATACCTAGCTCAAGTTCGAAATCCAGCCGTTTACTCGGCGCTAGTGTCGGGCTTTCTGCACCCGGCGGCATCAGCTGGCCTTGCGGCCGCCGGACATCATGACCGGATAGCACAACACTTGAGGCGCGGCCGTGATAGCCAATAGGTATCCAGCGGTAGTTTGGTAGCAGCGGATTATCAGGCCGAAACAACTTGCCGACATTCGTGGCGTGATGGATCGAGGTATAGAAGTCGGTGTAGTCACCAATATGCGCGGGTAATGCGTACTCGACATCCTCCATATCCAACAGGCACTGCGCCGTGATGGCTTGTTGTTTTGCGTCTTCGCGTAGCAAACGCGATAAAGCCAGACGCAAGCTACTCCACGCCGTGTGCCCCAGTGCCATGAAGTCGTTGAGCGTACTACCAGATGCAGCCAGCAGGGCTTGCTGCGCATCGCTACTCAAAACGTTCTTGCTACTCAGGGCGGCTAAATCGAGTACCTGATCGCCGATAGCCACGCCACCGCGGAATATCTCATCACTGCCTTTTCTACGGAATATGGCAAACGGCAGATTCTGAACGGGGAAGTCATTACCAGGCAGGTTGGCCGAGGCAACCCAGCTGATTAGCTTGGGATCATGAGTTTCGTTTAATGCAGTCACTGTGACAAGCTCCCGTCATGCATCCATGCCGCATGTTGCGGCGCTTTTTTGGTACGGTTCCATTCCTCCAGCATCTCCCATTTCACGGCATCGAGTTTGCTGTGCATCTCCGGCGTGCCGCAGTCATAGGCGAGTTCAAGGCGGTGACCATTCGGGTCAAAGAAATAAATACTTTTAAAGATGGTGTGATTAGTGGGGCCAATCACGTCGATACCCGCGGCCTCGAGTTTGGCTTTGGTCTCGATCAGAGTCTCTAGAGAATCGACTTTCATGGCCAGATGCTGCACCCAGGTCGGAGTGTTGTGATCTCTATCCATCTCGGGCTGCGTTGGCAGCTCAAAGAAAGCGAGAATGTTGCCGCCGCCGGCATCTAAAAACACATGCATGTAGGGATCAGGCGCTTTGGTCGATGGCACTTCATTCTCTGCAATCGCCAGCACGAAATTCATGCCTAAATGACGTGTGTACCACTCCACCGTTTCCTTAGCGTCTTTGCAGCGGTAGGCTACATGATGAATCCGCTCGATTTGCATAAACTCCCCGCGACTTTAATTGGCTTCGGTACTATCGCGAGCGATTTGCATCGCATCGCGCAGCACGCTGATGTCACCGATATGATTGGAAAGTATAAGAATCAGCTTGGCATTTAGCATCGCACTCTGCGCTTCGCTAAGGTCGCGATGGGTGTCAATTAGTAGCTGATAAAAATCATCGCCCGGCGAAAAATCGCGAAAGTAGCGTTTGCCGGGTTCATGAAAATTCGGCTCGGTGATCAGCGACATCATCACTCCTCAACAAAATTGGCAGTCGCTCGTGCAACCGCGGCGACGATGTGCGATACGTCGGTTTCACGCCAGCGCGCGGCTACATGCTGATCGGGTCGCGCCAGATAGCAGGTGCCATCTCTCGCATCGTAACGCGCGAAGGCAAGGCCTTCATGGTCAAGTAGTACGTTCAAGCCAGGTGCATTTCCTTGACGCGTAATCACCAGTGTCTCAACCGGTATCGTGGCATGCGCCAAGCCAAGTAGCTGCCGCTGCATAGACTCAATTAGGCAACTCGCATCTTCACAGAAAAGCAATAGCTGAAATTGGTCACCACATTGATCGATCAACCAGGCCGGTTTGCCATCCCGCGTGAGCGGTGCATCATCCATCGGCGCGCCGGGCAGCATGTCACCGCTGAAGGGCTCACTATCCGGCGTATTGAGCACCGAGTCGGTCAGGAAGCTCGGCACGGATAGCCGCCCTGAATTCACCAACTTGCGTGCGAAGGGCAATGTGCGTGATAGCTCCAGCACCGCGTTACGAAAGGTCTGGCTCACTGGCCCTTTTGGGGTAATGAAGTCGGTGGAGCGGGTTGAGTTAAGGAGATTTTCGTCAGCACCAAAGCCGCGTTCATCGGTATAGGTATCAAGCAGACGCACAGGTGCGCGGCCATCCATCACTAGCTTCAGTTTCCAGATCAGGTTATCGGCATCTTGCACGCCAGAGTTTGCCCCACGTGCACCGAAGGGTGAGACTTGGTGGGCGGCGTCACCGGCAAACAAGCAGCGGCCATGGCGGAAGTCGCGCATGCGACGACACTGAAAGGTATATACGCTGACCCACTCGAGTGTGAACTCGCGGTCATCACCCAGCATGGCCTTGATGCGGGGGATAACACGCTCGGGTTGTTTTTCTAGTTCAGGATCAGCGTCCCAACCCAGCTGAAAATCAATGCGGTACACATCATCCGCTTCGCGATGTAGCAGTACTGATTGATTCGGGTGAAACGGTGGGTCGAACCAGAACCAGCGCTCGGCAGGAAAATCCGCTTTCATGATTACATCGGCAATCAGAAAGCGATCCATGAAGACCTTGCCCTCGACATCCAATCCGAGCATGGAGCGCACCGGGCTGCGCGCGCCATCAGCAACAATCAACCAGTCTGCTTCAATGCTGTAATTGCCTTGCGGTGTGGCGACATCTAGCAGCACGTGATCATCTTGCGGCGATACTGCAGTGACTTCATTCTTCCAGCGAATCTGCACACCCGCATCGAGTGCGCGTTTCACCATGTACTCTTCTAAATAGTACTGCTGCAAGTTGACCATGCCGGGACGCTTGGAGCCGGTCTGTGGTCGTAGGTTGAAGTTGAAGACTTCTTCCTCTCGAAAGAAGGTGCGGCCGACATCCCAGCCCACACCTTTGGCAGCTACGGGGTCACCGCAACCGAGCCGGTCCAGAATCTCCAGGGTACGTTTGGCATAGCAAAGCCCGCGCGATCCGACCGAGACGGTATCGTCATCATCCACCAGCAGAACAGGAATGCCTTGTTTGCGCGCATCGATCGCTGCTGCTAAGCCAACCGGTCCGCAGCCGATCACGACCAACGGGTGGCGCACAGTCTCACCGCCACTCAGCTCTGGCGGTGGTGTGAAGGCAAATGATTGATATCGGTAAGCCTGATGCATCGTCAGTCTTGCAGCGCGTGCCACATCTCCTTGTCGCGCTCGGCTGTCCAGATGCGCGGGTGCTTGATACCGCTGGCTTCGTCCACGGCGCGCGTCACATCAAACGGTAGGCAGTGCTCGTAGATGAATACATGACCAAACTTGTGGTCCATCTTGCTGCGCGTATGCTTCATCGCGCCCTTTAGATCAAGACCCTGCGTAACCGCTTCTTTGGCTGAGCTCAGCAAAGTACTGACAAAGTCTTTGGTGTAGTCGATGCCTTGACTGACTTCTTGCGGATTCATCAGCGCGGGGCCACGTCCGGGGACGAGTTTGTCGGCATTCATCGCGCGAAGGACTTCTAAAGTTTGCGGCCATTCTTCGAGCTGTGCGTCGCCGGTGTAGGCAGCTGCACCGTACTCGACCAAGTCGCCCGAGAACAATACCTTCTGCGAAGGTATCCAGACAATCGTGTCACCCTTGGTGTGGCCCATACCGACATGCATGATCTTCACTTCGAGCTTACCCATAAACAGGGTGATCTCTTTTTCAAAGACCAGTGTTGGCCAGGTAAGGCCGGGCACGGTTTCAACACCAGCAAACAGACGCGGGAAGCGATCAATCTCCGAGTGCATATCCTGCTCACCACGCTCGACGATGAGTTCATAGGTGCCCCGCGAGGCGATGATCTGCTGTGCGCCTTCATTGAAGTAGGCAGATGCACCCAATACACGCACCGCGTGATAGTGGGTGAGGGTGACGTATTTGATCGGCAGATCCGTGATGTCTCGGATGTGCTTGATGAGCGACTGCGCCATCGCCGGCGTGGCGGTGGTGTCGATCACCATGACAGAGTCATCACCAATGATCACACCGGAGTTCGGGTCGCCCTCGGCGGTGTAGGCGTAGGCGTTGTCAGATAGCTTGATAAAGCTGGTTTTTTTCTCTTGCAGGTCGCCCTGCGAGGCGAATTTTTTGTCAGTCATGGAATCCTCTTTGGCGGGGCGCGGCCAACTACATGCAAAAGTCGCAAGTTGGAACTGAGTGGTGTCTGCCGCTAGTAAAAACAGCTTAACCCGGCATTCGTCCTTGGTCAATGCATTCGATAATGCTGAACTGTTTACATAGGCTTAAGGCATCCGTACACTAGCTGGCATCCACTTTGGAAGCCTTTCCATGGAAGACAAGAAAAGCCGTGGCATTCAATCTATCGAGATCGGTGGGCGCCTGCTGACCGCCTTGGTCGAGGAGGGCGCGCCCATGAGTCTGGGCGAGCTTGCAAAAAAAGCAAACATGCCGTCGGCGAAGGCACACCCTTATTTAGTGAGCTTCGGTAGCTTTGGCTTGGTCGAGCAAAACCCCTTGACCGGTCGTTATGAGCTAGGGCCGTTCGCCTTGCAGCTCGGCTTAATCAGCCTGCAGTTGCTCGACCCTGTGCGCATTGCTATCCCGGTCATCACGCAGCTGGCGGCCGACATCGACCAGACCATCGGTCTTTCTGTGCTGGGTAATCGCGGCCCAACCATTATTTACATCAGCGAGTCGAGCTACCCGATCCACGTCAATATGCGGACCGGCACCGTGATGTCGATTCAGGCGACTGCGACTGGCCGTGTGTTCGCTGCTTTTCTACCGCCTAAGCAAGTTGAGCGCATGGTCGAGCAGGAGAGGCGCAGCGGTGTGGCCGGTGACTTCGGTGCAGCCGATATGAAGTCGGGTGCGCTAGAAAAAATCCTAGTGGATATTCGCAAGCGCGGTATGGCGCGAGTCGAGGGTAATCCGATCCCAGGTATTAATGCGGTCTGTGCGCCGGTGTTTGAGCACAGCGGTGCAATCAAACTCGGCATCACTGCGATCGGTCCAGCGGGTAGCTTCGATGTCAGCTGGGAGCATGACAATGTCAGAAAAATTCGTGAATGTGCAGAGCAGGTATCCCATCGGCTGGGGTATCGGCCGTTAGCGTGAGGTCTGACTTAAGCGTTGCACTACTTGCTTAGATTTGGATGTAGCTCGTTTAGAATTTGTGCGCCATGCTCCAACACAAAGTAGCGAAAGGCTTCTGCAGCCGGAGACTGAGCGCTACCATTCAACGCCACCACGTGCCAAGCGCGGGTAATCGGTGTTTCATCGATGTCTAGCACCACGACTTTATCGTAGGCCACCTCTAGCCCTACCGTGTGTAATGAGACGAAGGAGATGCCGAGGTTGGCGATCACCGCTTGTTTGACGCTCTCGTTAGAGGACATCTCCATTGAGACGCGAGGTGTCAGGCCACGGTCTTTCAGAAAACGCTCCATCAGCACACGAGTACCTGACCCTTGTTCGCGGGTGATCAACTCGAACTGATTCAGGGCGACCGGCGCAATGCCTTGCTGCCTGGCGAGCGGGTGCTCTGGGCTGGCGATGAAGGCGTGGGGATGTTCGGCAAATACCTCGACGCGAGTATCCATGTCGGCAGGGGTGCGGCCCATGACCGCCAGATCGATCTCGCCATCTCTTAGTAATTCGACCATCTGATCGCGATTGCGTATCTCCAGCCGGACCTGTAATCCGAAGTGCTCCTGCCGAAAGCGCGCGAGTAATTGGGGCAAAAAGTACTTGGCGGTGCTGACCAAGCCAATCCGTAAGGTGCCCGGCTCGGCACCACGCAGCTTGGCAAGCGTAATCTCGGCCTCACGCAGCGTGACCGCAATGCGCTTTGCGTAGACCAAGAAGTACTCGCCAGCGGTGGTCAACTCGACCCGTCTGCCGGTGCGGGAGAACACCTCGACCCCGAGATCGCTCTCCATCTCCTTGATTTGCATAGAGACTGCGGGGGCGGTCAGGTTGAGTTCTTCTGCCGCCTTGGAGAAGCTCAGATGGCGCGCTGCAGCAAGGAACACCCGCAGCTGACGCAGCGTGAGGTTCCGGTACATCCGGTAAGAAAGGCTGAACAAAAAAGACTTAGTTATTGAATATACCTGAAGCATCGCGGTGTCTAGCGTTCGCGCCTTTTCAATAAAGTTAATGGGCAACCGACGGGGGCTAGTAATGAATAAGTGCCTATATCGCCGAAGACATTATCTTGTTTGAAGTGGGGTACTATTCACCGACGAGGCCTATTACTTGCGCCGCCGGGAGAATGAGCGCGGTTACCGGCAGTAGGCGATCGGGATCCCGCTGCAGGCGATGAAGCCTACATCCAATTGCGCCGGTAGCAACCGCATTTTGCAAATGCGTGCTCGATCCGTAACGCACTCGACTGTGCGCGTTTGCGCGTACCCAGCAAATAAAAGGTCGTCAACATCACCGGGAGTATCAAAACATGCATCAGGGTCGTACGACGCTTTCCAAATTCCTGATCCAGCAACTGCAAGGGTCGCCCGAGCAAAATGATCTCGCGGCACTGATGGTCGACATCGCCGCTTGCGTCAAGACGATCTCGGCGATGACTTCCAAGGGTATGTTGGGTGATGTGCTCGACAACCTCGATAGCACCAATGTGCACGGTGAGACCCAGAAAAAGCTGGATGTGCTGTCTAACGCTGTTTTCATCAACACGTTTTCGATGGGCGGTCTGGTGGCCGGCCTTGCTTCCGAGGAGGTCGACATCCCACGGTACATAGACTCGACAGACGGCAAGGGTCGTTTTCTTGCCATCTTCGATCCGCTTGATGGCTCGTCGAATATTGATGTCAATGTTTCCGTCGGTTCGATTTTTTCAGTACTGCGCGCCCCCGAAGGACGTACCCCAAAGCCCGAAGATTACTTACGCCCGGGCAGTGAGCAACTCGCTGCCGGTTATGCACTTTACGGTCCTGCCACCATGCTGGTTATTTCGGTAGGTAAGGGCACCCACGGTTTCACTTTGGATAGAGAAGTTGGCAATTTCATTCTGACGCATCCGAATATCGAAGTACCGGCGGACACCAGCGAGTTTGCGATCAACGCGAGTAACGAGCGTTTTTGGGAGCCGCCGATTCAGCGGTATGTTAGTGAGTGCAAGGCCGGTAAGAACGATGTGCGAGGGCGCGACTTCAATATGCGCTGGATCGCGAGCATGGTGGCCGAGGTACATCGCATTCTGATGCGTGGTGGTGTGTTCATGTACCCGCGCGATATGAAAGACCCGGGCAAGCCAGGACGATTGCGCCTGATGTATGAAGCCAACCCGATGACCATGGTGATCGAGCAGGCGGGTGGTCTGGGCTCGACTGGGCGTGCAAGAATTCTTGATATGACACCCGAGGATATCTACCAGCGTGTGCCGGTGATACTGGGCTCACGTGATGAGGTGGAGCGTATTGAACGCTACCACCGAGACTATGACAACGGTACTGATCAGCGCTACACCTCGCCCTTGTTTCAAGAGCGGTCTTTGTTTGCGAATTGATGCTTTAAGTTTTTGCTTTTGTTGGAGTTGTCTATGTCTGTAAAAAATCCCATCGTCGCAATTACTGGCTCATCAGGCGCCGGCACGACGACCGTCATGAATAGCTTTCAGCATATCTTTCGGCGTGAAGGTATACGCGCGCAGATTCTGGAAGGGGATTCGATGCATCGATTCAACCGATTGGAAATGCGCGAAGAAGTGAAGCGCCGCCAGGCTGCCGGAAATCTTTCATTCAGCCATTTCAGCCCTGAAGCGAATCTGCTCAGCGAGCTTGCGAGTACTTTCCAAAGTTTTGGTAAATCAGGCACTGGCCGTGTGCGCAGATATATTCACGATGATGCCGAAGCGGCTGAGTTTGGGGAGGAGTCCGGTACCTTTACACCCTGGCGCGATATCGAAGCTGACGCGGAGATGCTGTTCTATGAAGGTCTGCACGGCGGCTATGTTGGTGAAGATGCTGACGTCGCTTCGCATGTCGATTTGCTGATTGGCGTTGTACCCATCATTAATCTCGAGTGGATACAGAAGCTCCATCGTGACAAGAACTTGCGTGGTTATTCGCAAGACGCCGTCATGGACACTATCTTGCGTCGTATGCCGGACTATACCCGCCATATCTGCACGCAATTCTCGCGCACGCACGTGAATTTCCAGCGGGTGCCGACGGTAGATACCTCGAACCCGTTTATCGCCAATGATATTCCGAGTGCCGATGAAAGCATGGTGGTGATTCGATTTGCCGATCCCAAGGGTATCGATTTCCCTTATCTGCTATCGATGATTGAGCGTTCGTGGATGACACGGCCAAACACCTTCGTCATCCCGGGTGGAAAAATGGGTCTTGCCATGCAATTGATTTTTACTCCGATGATTCTGCGCCTGATGGATCGCAGACGCCGCGCCTGAACTGGAGGCTGCTATGGCACTCGTAATGTATGACCTCGACGGTACCTTGCTCGATACAGCGGGTGAAATTGCTGAAGCCGTAAATATGACCCTGGAAGACTTTGGTCATGAGACCGTGAGCGACCAGCAGGTTCGCGACTGGATCGGCCACGGTACCGGCTGGTTGATGAAAACCGCCTGGCAACATACGCAGGGTCCGATGGACGCGCCTTGGGACAAGGTGATGGAGCGCTTCGTCACACACTACGAGAAAACCGCAGGTACACACAGCCGTGCGTTTCCGCATGTGCTGGATACCCTGAACCGCACGCGCGCGGCGGGCGTCAAGCAGGCGATCGTCACGAATAAAGAGACGCGCTTCACGACTCTTGTACTTGAGCAGCATGGTTTGGCAGATGCATTCGACATGGTTATTTGTGGTGATTCTTTACCCGTGAAAAAGCCGAACCCTGCGGTGATTGATCACTGCTTGGCAGAAATGGGTTCCAGCGCCGGTGAGGCCTTGTTTGTGGGTGATTCCGAGATTGATGTCGCCACGGCCAAGTCGGCGGGCGTCGTATGCTGGGCGGTGAACTATGGCTACAACCTTGGTAAGCCAATCGAAGACGCGATGCCGGATAGAGTGATTGAAGATATTCGCGACGTGCCCAGTTTTTTTCGTGCGATGTAATAGCGAGGTAGACATCATGATCCAACTACGTAAGCGTCGCTGCGTGCTGTTTGATGTGGATGGCACGGTTGCAGAAACCGAGGGTAATGCGCATCTACCCGCATTCAATCTCGCCTTCGAGGAGACAGGTTTGGCCTGGCGCTGGAGTCGGGATGATTATCACTATCTACTAAAAACTACCGGCGGCTATGAACGCTTGCTGCGCTACGCAGAAGATCACGGCCATGACGTGCAGGGCATGCGTGAGCAGTTAACCGCAGTGCATCATGCTAAAAACAAACACTACGCACAGATCATGGCTGCCGGCGCAGTACCTGCTCGCCAAGGCTTTGCTGACTTAGTACTTGCGCTTCACGCAAAAGATATTCGCTGGGGCGTCGTCTCCACGACCATGCGTGCAAACTGGCATGCTCTGTGGACGCACTCTTTACAGCCACTTGGTCTACCCGATCCGAGCGTGATTGTGTGCGGTGAAGATGTGGCCGTAAAAAAACCGGACCCGGAAGCCTACCTAGTTGCGTTAAAGCGTCTTGGGCTTGAGTCGGCCGATTGCTGTGCGATTGAAGATTCGCGCAACGGTTTGCTAGCAGCCAAGGGCGCCGGTCTTGATGTGGCGATCGTATGCAGTGAGTTTTTTGGCGACGAGCGCTTTGAGGAAGCAGAACAAATCGTGGCAGAGCTGACCGAGTTGGTTGAAAGCGTTTGATCTAGGATGTTTCGCTAGCGGCGCAGAAGCGTGTTCTGCGTGTCCGAAGCCACTGCCACGGCCACTGCCACTGCCTAAAACGGTGCGTTCAGCTTGACGATAGTCCAGTTCAGATACGCGGCGAACGCCACCCAGCCTAAATACGGCAACATCAGCAAGGCCGACACCGGCGAGTAGCCGCGCACGAGCAGTACCATCAAGAGAATCGACAGCCACAGCGGCACCACTTCCAGTAAGGCGATATCAGGACGCTGTGAGGTGAAGAAAATCAAACTCCACAGCAGATTCAGCACCAGATTAAGTAGCAGCGCGCCAAGGAAATAGCGACGCTGTACCTCATCGGCGCGTCGCCAGGCTTTGACGCCTGCGATGGAGGTAAGGATGTAGATGGTGGTCCAGGCCGGCCCAAATAGCCAATCAGGCGGCTGCCAAGAGGGTTTCTGTAGCTGGAAGTACCAAGGCCCAATCTCGGTCGCGGCACCACCCAGGCCGCCCACCAACAGCGACAGCAGGATGGCCATGTAGATCGGTTTTTTGCTGCTGCTATCTGCTTGCATCGACGTTAGGCTCACTCAAACGGCTCACATGATGAGGCGGCGCGATCATCGCCGCCGCCGAGCCTCGGAGTATAGCCGTCGTCGCTTAAACCCGCGCTAAACCGAGTAAGTGAGCCATGTCCTTGAAGAAAATCTTTATATGGGCAAATGGCTTGGAGCGTACCAGTCGCTTGTTCATGTAAGCGTCGAAGGTTAGCTTCTGCACATCCTTATCACGGCACATCGCCACAAAACGCTCGCGACGCTTGTCGCTGGAGTACCAGAAGTGCTGCATGATCCCGAGTACCCAGAACACGCGGCCATGCGCCCGCATGAAGCGTTTGCGCGCGGTTGCCAGAGAGCTGACGTCACCGGTCGCCAGATAAGCATGCACCGCATCCGCAGCCAGTCTGCCGCCTTCCATGGCGTAGTAAATGCCTTCGCCAGAAGAGGGCGCAACGACACCTGCAGCGTCACCGGCCAGCACCACATCGCGGCCGTTATCCCAACACTTGAGTGGTTTCATCGGTAGCGGTGCGCCTTCGCGTCGTACCGTCTGTGCGTCTTGCAAGCCAACAGCGGTACGCAGCGACGTGGTGGCATGGCGCAATGAAAAGCCTTTATCCGCGCTACCGGTGCCGATGGAGAGCGTGTCACCGTGCGGGAAAACCCAGCCATAGAAGTCAGGCGATAAATGCCCTTGGTAGAACACATCGCAGCGCGTGCCGTCATAGCCCTGTGGCTTGACCTCAGGCGCACGCACAATCTCGTGATACGCGAAGACATACTTGGTGTCGTCTGCACCGGGCACGGTTTGCTGTGCTACTGCTGAGCGTGCGCCATCGGCACCAATCACCGAGCGAGTACGCACGGTGCGCTTGCCACCGTCTTCGCCAGCGACAAAGCTGACAGTCCGCACACCCTCCGAATCAACGCCCACGCTGGTGAACTTGCCGTCGGTACGGGTTGCGCCTGCAGCTGCGGCACGGTCGCGTAGCCACTCATCGAATACCTCACGATCCACGAGGCCGACGAAACCGCCTTCAATTGGGATATCGACCTCGGCGCCAGACGGCGCGATCATGCGTGCCGAGCGCGCTTTAGCGACCAGCAAGTGATCGGGAATATCGAAGTCTTGAATCGCACGTGGTGGGATCGCGCCACCACATGGCTTGATGCGGCCGGCACGATCCAGCAGCAGCACATGATGCCCACGGCGAGCCAAATCGTTCGCTGCAGTTGCGCCTGCGGGGCCTCCGCCTACTACGACGACGTCGTAAATCTCTTTCATGATGCGCTCCTGGTAATGAGCTTCAGCTAAAGGAAGGCTGCGCAGAGTGCTCGCGCGCGGCTTGGGTTGGGGTGCTACCAATCGACATTCTTGAGGCGAGTAATGCGGAGGCTACGAACAACACGGCTTCTAGCGCAAAAACACTGCCATACGCTACGCCGGAGGATGCGATTAACCAGTGCGCAAGATCACTGGCAGCAGTGCCGAGCAGGCCACCGAAGCCAAACGCAATCGCTTGCGCCGCGCCCCACAGGCCCATACGTACACCTTCACGAGCGACACGGCCTTCAGTAGCCAGTCGCATCATTTGTCCGATGGCTGCGATCGAGAAAGCGCCGTTCGCAGCACCCATCAAAAAGACATTCGCTTTGAGTGGCCAGGGTGGTCCTACATGCCCTGCAATCGCGAGCCCGGCTAGTGCCGCTGCCGATGCGATACAGCCGCCGACACACCAGAGCTTGAGCGAGCCCGCACGACCCCGTGCAAAGCGGCTACCAACCAATGCCACCAACAGCATGCCGACCAGTACGCCACCATGCTGCACGCCCGACAGACTGGTTGATTCGCCCGGTGTGTAGCCGAACACGCTACCTGCAAATGGCTCAAGAATCAGATCTTGTGCGCTGTAGGCCAGCATTGATACGAAGATAAATATTGTGAATTGACGGGCCAGCGACTCTTGCCAAACTTCGGCCAAAGCCATACGAAACGGCACGATGCGCGCAGCACCCTGTTCGGTGTTGGGGTCGATCACGATCTCTTCATCGCCCGGATCATATTCAACACGAAATAGCGCAATCAGCGTCACCACCAGCGCTAATGCGCAGACTGAAATAGTTACGCCAAGTAGTCGTATGGGGGTATACGGATCGAGTAGTTGCCCTGCTGTGCCGGCGGTCACTGCGAAGCCGACAATCATCATTAACCAAACTGTCGTTGCAGCTGCAGCCCGACGTTCAGCCGCGACCCGCATTGCCAATAGCACTAGCAACGAAGTACCTGCTGCACCAACCCCGAGGCCAATCATGACGAAGCCAATGACTGACAGCAGCACGCCCAGCACAGGGGAATCTGTCATTAACAAGGTGGCGAGCGTGGCCAGAATCGCACCCATCGCGAGTACTGCCATGCCGCCGATAATCCAGGGCGTTCGACGCGTGCCTTGGTCTGAGCCATGCCCCATGCGTGGACGTGAAACCTGCACCAGATAGTGCAACGCCACTAGCGCACCCGGTAGCATCGCCGGTAGTGCAAGTTCGACCACCATGATGCGGTTCAGCGTCGAGGTCATCAGTACCACGATGGCACCGAGCGATGCCTGCACCGAGCCAAGACGAATAATCTCTGCCCACCCAAATGTTTTTATCATTGTTATCCCCCCAGGCCACGTAGCGCAAACGCGGAGACCATCATGCCGGCCACCAGTAGCGGCACACCGAACGCGGAGAGCTGTAATGCTCTCTCTACGGGTGACGCTACAAAACGCTGCATTAGTTTTAATTGTCCGAGTATCAGCAGCAGCACCGCGAGTGCATGCAGCGGCCGCTGCCATTCAAGCAGCAGCAGAATCACGAAGGTCTGCGGCAACACCATCACCCAGCAAGCAGTGCGTGCGGCGCGATCGACGCCAAGCCGAACCGGCAATGAGCCAACGCCCATCTGACGGTCACCTTCAACTGATTTGAAATCATTCAGGGTCATGATGCCGTGCGCGGCGATGCTATAGAGCAGCGCCAACAGCAGCGAGCGCGCACCAGGCATTGCACCCCCGGCCATCACCGCAGCACCCGTCACCCAAGCTAGGCCTTCGTAAGACAAGCCGCAGGCGGCGTTACCCCACCAGCCGTTATTTTTTAATCGCAGTGGTGGCGCGCTATACGCCCAAGCCAGCACCAAGCCAGCGATTGCGGCACCAAAGCCCCACGGTCCTAGCGCAGTGGCTACCACCAGCGAGAGCAAAGTCCAGATCAGGGCGATGTAAAGTCCCCAACGACCCGGCATGCGTCCCGAGGGAATCGGCCGCTGTGGTTCGTTGATAGCGTCGACATGACGATCAAACCAGTCATTCACTGCTTGGCTGGTAGCGCACACCATTGGACCGGCCAGCAAGATGCCAACACCGATCAGCAGCCATTGCCCGTCCAGCGTGACGCCGGATGCGACAACGCCGCAGGCAAATGCCCACATCGGCGGAAACCAGGTGATTGGTTTCAGCAATTCGGCAACGGCGGAAAGGGATGGGCGCGCCATGCTGGCGATTTTGCATGGCGGGTTGCCGTGCGTCAACAAAAGTTGACGGTTGTGCGGGTCATTGTGGGCTTACGGGCGGCCTAGGACCCGGCGCAGGCCGGGATCCAAGTGTTTGGTGCGAGAAGGTAGGTTACTGCAGCAAGGCTAACATCGTCATCCCGGCGTAGGCCGGGATCCAGGGGTCAGCGGGTCTGGCTAGTCGCTACCGAGGTTGCCGATACCGTACTGGCGCAGCTTGACGTACAGGCTCTGGCGCGAAAGGCCCAGAATTTCAGCCGCAGTGGCGCGGTTGTCCTGAGTCAGCTTCAGTGCAGCCTGAATGGCCAGTTTTTCGATCAGGTCGGTGGTTTCACCGACTATTTCACGCAATGGCACCCGACCGACCAGCTCGGAGAGCTGCTCTGCCGACTGTGGAATCTCATGTCGACCACCTTCATTACCCAGTCGGCGCCCAACATCCCGAATGGTGAAGCCCAAGCCGCCAAGTTCGTTATGCGGGACGGAGACTGCCGAGATCTCGACCGGGATACTGCCACCGCTTGGGTTGCGCAGCGTCGTAGAAAACAGACGCACGCTGCCACGTTGGCGCAGGTTGGCGAGTAGAACGTTGAGGTCGACGCCAGCACGTCCCAGCCAGCGGTCGAGCGATTCGCCCAGCGCCAACTCAGCACGGCCAAGCTGCACCATCTCGGCAAAAGCGCGATTGACCGCAAGTATCTCGCCGTCGTTATTTGTCACCACGAAGGCGTCCGGCGTCTGCTCCAGCACGCGCAGCACCATCTCGGCGCGTGCGTCACCGCCGGTTGCTTGGGTGACTGACGTACTACCAAGGCGGATCAGGAAGAATTCACCGACCTCTTCATGCATGACCGATACTGAGAGCGAGATGCGTTGTCCACCGATCTTGATGGAGATCTGATCGGGTTGTCCGCTCGCATGCACGGTGTCTAACAGCTTCGCGACCGAGGTACGCGCACCGCCATCGACACAATCCAATAGGCTGCGGCCGACGACTCTCAATACGGAGTCGCCAATGATGGAGGCCGCCGATGGATTCGACTCGATGATTTTTAGGTTCTTGCGATCGACCACCAGCACACCTTCTGCGGTCAGATCAAACAGAATTCGGTAACGCGACTCGAGATGACGCAGTCGCAGGTAGTCACGCTCGAGCGCTTGCTGTGCGTCGACCAGCTGCTGCTGCAGCTCGGCGGCAGATCGTAGATCACGCCCAAGTGCAATGGTGCGACCCTTGGGGCCCACGCGAAGCGCGCAAAATGAGAGCGGCAGGTCGGGGCCATCAACGGTTGGAACATTCACTTGCCGCCAGCTGACACGACTGTCGTTATCGGCTTCCTTCAACAGGCGTTCGATTTTCGATTTGCTCTCGACAGTCACAGTGTCTAGCCAGGCTTTGCCCACCCAGTTGGTGGCATCGCGCGCCTGGTTCAGTAGCCCGTTGCTGGAGGAGACGTCTTGGATCACGCCATGAGCATCCAGCACCAGCACTACATCCGCCGAAGCGGACAGCAATGCAGCAACCGCGTCCGCGCCTAGGCCGGAGAGGGATTGTTTTGGGGCGTCAAATTTGGTCACTGAGTGGGCAGTAACGTTAAGTCTCATGGTCAGAAAAAAATTCCGGAAATAGGGACAGACCGGATCATACGAGATGTCCAGTCGATTGTGATCCTAATTGTTAGAATAATCAACTAAATGAGTCACATAGTAGTGTCAATTTAGTCTGACTTCTTTTTGCGCCTGTAAAAGTCGTTGCGCCAACGCAAGCGCGTCGGCGGCATCATTAGAGACGCCATCGGCGCCGAGAGCTTTGCCCAAGTGAGGCTGGCGCCCCAGCAGTGGGCCGCCGACCATGATGGACAGGCGGGGGTTGCGCGAGGTTTTGCGAGCGGCAAGGATAGTGCTGCCCAAGTCTTCTATCTCGGCATCGGTGCTGGCCGACAAGGCCAGTAGATCAAACCAGTTTGTAGAAAGCGATGCCTGGATCAGACCCGGCTCGGGCGCGGGGATTGCCAGCACCACCCAGCCATCACGCCGGAAAAACTCTGCAAGCATGGACAGCCCCAGCGTGTGTTGCTGACCGGGCATGGTCGTCATCAGGATGCGTCGCTCGCCAGAGCGCTCGAGTTGCGTGCTGTTCGCGCCGGCATGAAATGAGGGGCTGAGCTTATTCAGCATGCCGTGGATGCGGGTCATGCTGAGTGTGACCTGCGAGAAGCTGCTCTCATCGGACTCCCACCATTCGCCAAGCAAGTGGGCGGCGCCAACGAATAGCTGAAGATATATAGCCTCCAGCTGCACACCACGTTCGCGATGGGCTTCCAGCAGGCGTTGGGCTGGCTCGGGGCCGCGCTCCAGGAGCGCACGTGCAAAGGCTTCGATATCGGCGGGACGGATCATTTGCCCAGAGGCGTTACTTTCACGTGGTTTGGTATGGGCATGCACCAAGCGCGGAATGATCTCGGTCTCAACCACGCCGCGCAGGCGAGGCTCGGCATCCGACCCCGCCAGCATGGTGTCACTGCCGACTGCATCACCAGTCTGCTGTTTCCTGTCCATTGCGCTCTCCTACTTGGTCCGGAATCCTTCGAACGCCAGCCGTTAGGCCGAACGAAGCGCGGATTCTCTTTGGTGTGGGCTCTGGGAAGAGCCCACCGCCCTCGGGCAATAGCCTCGGGCCGGTCTTGCTCGTTTTACGCCGGCCGGCACGTTGCGTCAAGGAAATACCAAAAAAATGCCCGATTGGCACGAAAGTGTCAACTAATAAAGATGTAAGGTTTAGTTGACATATAATTGCCATAGGCCTACATTCAGGGAAAAGCTCGTAGGACGGAGGGCATAAAAATGCAACAACGGAGACACGGCACTGAATCGGTACGGCCTCTGTACACCGCAGAGGAGCGGGCCCGTCGCGACGCGACCTACTGGACCCTGGTCCAAGGCATCCTCGCGCCAGTGCAGTTCCTGGTCTTTCTCATCAGCGTGGCGCTGGTGCTGCGCTATCTGCAGACTGGGCTGGGCGAGCAGGCCGCGACCCTCTCTATCGTCATCAAAACCCTACTGCTGTACACCATCATGATTACCGGCTGCATCTGGGAGAAGGTGGTGTTTGGCCGCTACTTGTTTGCGCCCGCCTTCTTTTGGGAAGACGTCTTCAGCATGTTGGTGCTGGCGCTGCATACCGCTTACTTGGTTGCGCTGTTCACCGGTTCCATGCCGATCCGCGAGCAAATGCTGCTGGCGCTTGCGGCCTACGCGGCATACGCGATCAACGCGACTCAATTCTTGTTGAAACTGCGCGCTGCGCGCTTACAGGCTGAATCCGAAGCCCTCGATCAATCCCCTGAGCAATCCCCCGGAGTGACAGCATGAGCGCCGTGATCCCGATCGCCGCCGATACTGGTTGCAGCACCGCGCCTGTCCTACGTGAGCGTGGTCAGCGCGAAGTGTTCTGCGGCCTGACTGGCATAGTCTGGTTACATCGCAAGATTCAGGATGCGTTCTTCCTGGTCGTCGGGTCGCGTACCTGTGCGCACTTAATACAGTCTGCAGCAGGTGTGATGATTTTCGCCGAGCCACGTTTTGCCACTGCGATCATTGATGATCGTGATCTGGCCGGCATCGCTGATGCCAATGAAGAACTCGACCGCGTCGTCAGCAAGCTGCTGTCGCGGCGGCCGGATATCAAGATGCTGTTTTTAGTGGGCTCGTGCCCTTCCGAAGTGATCAAGCTTGATCTCGCGACTGCGGCAGAGCGGCTATCACGACAGTTTTTGCCGAATGTACGGGTGCTGAATTATTCCGGCAGCGGTATCGAGACCACCTTCACTCAAGGCGAAGATGCTTGCTTAGCTTCGCTGGTGCCACAGCTTCCGGCAGAAGATGACGATGCCGCGCCCGGCTTGATGATTGTTGGCTGCTTGCCGGATGTGGTTGAAGATCAGTTCGCGCGCTATCTGCGCGCCATGGGTATTGAACGACTCTCATTCTTCCCGCCACGGTCTTCGCGTGCCTTACCGAGTTTGGGTAAGAACACCCGCTACCTATTAGTACAACCGTTTCTTGCCGAGACCGCACGTGCGCTGGAAGAACGAGGCGCACAGCGTATCGCTGCACCGTTCCCGTTTGGTGTTGAAGGCACGACCGAGTGGTTGCGTGCCGCCGCGCAAAGCTTCGGTCTTGATGCGCAGCGCTTCGAGCAAGTGACCATGCCTGCACGCGAACGCGCTACCAAAGCGCTCGAACGTCAGCGTGAATGGCTGCAAGGACGCAGCATTTTCTTCTTCCCGGATTCGCAGTTGGAAGTACCACTGGCCCGTTTTCTGTCGCGCGAGTTAGGTATGCAACTGACTGAAGTCGGTACGCCTTATTTGCATCGCGATCATTTGCAGCAGGAACTTGAAATGCTGCCAGCCGGTATCACGCTGTCCGAAGGTCAAGACGTTGAGAAGCAACTTGATCGTTGCCGCGAACATGCGCCCGATATCGTGGTCTGCGGTCTTGGTCTGGCGAATCCACTCGAAGCCGATGGCATCACCACCAAGTGGTCGATTGAATTAGTGTTCTCCCCGGTGCACGGCTATGAGCAAGCGGCCGATCTGGCGGAACTGTTCGCACGTCCCTTACGTCGCCGCTCACTGCTTACGCAGGAGGCCACATGCAGCTAACGCTCTGGACCTATGAAGGACCGCCGCATGTGGGCGCAATGCGAGTCGCTACCGCCATGCGTGATGTGCACTATGTGCTGCACGCGCCACAAGGCGATACCTACGCTGATTTGCTGTTCACCATGATTGAGCGTTTGCCAAAACGCCCACCGGTGACCTACACCACGTTTCAGGCGCGTGATCTGGGCTCGGATACCGCAGGTTTATTCAAGACCGCCGCGCGCGAAGCGTATGAGCGGTTTCGTCCACAAGCAATGATGGTGGGTGCGTCTTGCACTGCCGAATTGTTGCAGGATGATCCCGGTGGCTTGGCGCAGGCACTTGATTTACCGGTCCCTGTCGTGCCCTTGGAGTTGCCCTCGTATCAGAAAAAAGAAAACTGGGGCGCAGCAGAAACCTTTTATCAGATGGTGCGTGTGCTGGTGCAGCCTCGTGCTGCAGATGCGAAGCATGAGCGCGCCAGCTGCAATATTCTCGGGCCGACTGCACTCGGTTTTCGGCACCGTGACGATATACGCGAGGTACAGGCGCTGCTCGAGCGCATGGGTCTGCGCGTAAACGTGATTGCACCATGGTCTGCTTCACCGCACGATCTGGCCCGCCTGACCGAAGCAGAATTCAACGTCGTGATGTACCCCGAAATCGCGCAACAAGCAGCCAACTGGTTGAAGCGCACGCATGGGATGCCGTTTACGACGGTGGTGCCGATCGGTGTTCGTGCCACTCGCGAGTTTATCGCCGAGGTTGCGCAACTCGCCGGCATTGAAGCTGATGCTGCGTTGGAAGATGAGCGCTCACGCGCCGCTTGGTATGCGAAGTCGGTGGACTCAACCTACCTCACCGGCAAACGCGTGTTCGTGTTTGGTGATGCAACGCACGCGATTGCCGCAGCCCGAGTCGCAGCAGAAGAATTTGGTTTTGAAGTGGTTGGCTTAGGTACCTACAGCCGCGAGTTTGCGCGCGAGGTGCGTGCAGCTGCGGAGCGCTATGGCGTCGAAGCGCTCATTACCGATGATTATCTCGAGGTCGAAGCCCGCGTAGCCGAGTTGTCACCCGAATTGGTGCTTGGTACGCAGATGGAACGTCACATTGCCAAACGCCTAGGCTTGCCGTGCGCAGTGATCTCGGCACCGGTGCACGTGCAGGACTTCCCGGCGCGGTATTCGCCGCAGATGGGTTTCGAAGGCGCTAATGTCTTATTCGATAGCTGGGTACATCCGCTGATGATGGGGCTGGAAGAGCACCTGATCGCGATGTTCAAAGACGACTTCGAGTTCAATGAAAACGCAGCACCATCGCACTTGGGCAAAGGGGGCAAGCCACAGCGTTTGCCATCTGAGCCCACCGAGGTGGTGGCACCTGCAGCGGTACCCGAGCCGGCGAATGCGGGCGAGTTGATTCCTACCTGGAGTACCGATGCCGAGCGTGAACTCGGCAAGATTCCATTTTTCGTACGCGGCAAAGCACGAAGGAATACCGAGTGCTACGCCAAGGAACATGGTGTCCAACAGATCACCATCGAGACCCTCTATGACGCGAAAGCCCACTACAGCCGCTGATAGCGCCATGCGCGTTGTCATCGTCACGATGGATAACCATCTGGCGGGTGCCTCAGCGCGCGCTGCTCGGATGCTGCAACAGCGACTACCGACGGTCTCGCTCAGTATTCACGCGGCGTCCGAGTGGGCCGATGATCCCTCCGCACTGGCGCGCTGCAAAGCAGACATTGCGAGCGGCGATATCGTCATCGCCTCCATGCTGTTCATGGAAGACCACTTCACACCAGTGCTAGCCGATTTACAGGCACGACGTGATCAGTGTGATGCAATGGTTTGCATCATGTCGGCGGGTGAGGTGATGCGACTGACCCGTCTCGGTCGCTTCAGTATGGACGGCAGCACACGCGGTCCGATGGCTTTCCTGAAAAAACTTCGCGGTAAGAGCAGCGACGGTAAGCCGACCGCGACCGCGGGCGCGCAGCAGATGAAGATGCTGCGTCGCTTACCGAAGCTACTGCGCTTCATTCCCGGTACCGCGCAAGATGTACGCGCGTATTTCCTCACCTTGCAGTACTGGCTGGCGGGTTCGGAAGAGAATATCGCCGGTATGGTGCAGCTACTGGTTAATGGCTATGCAGAGGGTGCACGCAAGGTCCTGCGTGGCAAAGCACCACCCAGCGCACCGGTAGAGTATCCAGAGGTTGGTCTCTATCACCCGCGCATGAAAGGCGCTGGTGTGCACAAAGGCATGGGTGAGCGAATTGATCGCGTACCGGCAGTGAGCGGCGCCAAAGCCAGTGTCGGTCTGCTGCTGATGCGCTCCTATCTGCTCGCTGGTAATGCGCGTCATTACGACGGTGTGATTGCCTCCCTGGAAGCACGCGGCTTGTCGGTGCTGCCAGCGTATGCCAGCGGACTCGACGCCCGCCCTGCGATTGAACGTTTCTTCATGAAAGAGGGTCGCGCTACGGTTGATGCGGTGATCTCGCTCACCGGTTTTTCATTGGTCGGTGGTCCCGCGTACAACGACGCCAAAGCCGCCGAAGAAATGTTGAGCGCGCTGGACGTGCCTTACATGGCAGTGACACCGGTCGAGTTTCAAACGATTGAACATTGGGGCGGCTCGGAGCGTGGCTTGTTGCCCGTCGAGGCGACCATGATGGTGGCGCTGCCTGAGCTGGATGGTTCGAGTGGCTCGCTGGTGTACGGTGGTCGCAGCGATGGTGCGGGTAGCAAATGTACCGGGTGTTCGCGTGGTTGTACCTTTGAAGCCAGCGATGCAGGCCAGGATATGCAACCGTGCAGCGAGCGTTCTGACATGATCGCTGCGCGGGTCGACAAAATGGTCGCTTTGCGTCGCTCAGAACGTGCCGAGCGTCGCGTTGCGGTCGTACTGTTCAACTTCCCGCCGAATGCCGGTGGTACGGGCACCGCAGCCTTCCTCGCGGTATTCGAATCGCTTTTCAACACACTGGCCGCCATGAAGCGTGCCGGTTACAGCATTGATTTGCCTGAAGATGTCGATGCGCTACGGCGCGTGATTTTGAATGGCAATGCCGAACATCATGGCGCACCGGCCAATGTGCTCGCTAAGATCAGTGCCGATGATCATGTTCGGCGTGAACCATGGCTGCGCGAGATTGAAGCGCAGTGGGGTCCGGCACCGGGCAAGCATCTGACGGATGGCCGCAGCATTTTTGTACTGGGAGCGCGTTTCGGCAATGTGATGGTGGCGGTACAACCATCGATTGGTGTCGAGGGCGATCCGATGCGTCTGCTGTTCGATAAAGGCTTTGCACCAACCCATGCCTTCTCTGCGTTCTACCGCTACCTGCGTGAAGATTTCGCAGCCCACGCCGTGCTGCATTTCGGTACCCACGGCGCGCTGGAATTCATGCCGGGCAAGCAAGCCGGTATGTCAGGTGCATGCTGGCCGGATCGTTTAATTGCAGATATGCCGAATGTGTATCTGTACGCAGCGAATAATCCTTCCGAGGGCACGATTGCGAAGCGCCGTGCCAACGCCACTTTGGTGTCGTATGTCACACCGCCACTCGCAGAGGCAGGCCTTTATCGTGGCTTGAACGAGTTAAAGGCGTCACTTTCGCGCTGGCGTCAGTTAGGACCAGAGGAAGCGCACGAGCGCCCATCACTGGCAGCGATGATTCAGTCGCAGGCCTGCGAGCTTGAACTCGCCAAGTCAGAGCCGGCGTGGGATGGTGATAGCGAAGCAGTGATCATGATGCTCAATGAGAAGCTGCTCGAACTGGAATACACCCTGATTCCGCATGGCTTGCATGTAGTGGGTCGAGCACCGACAGTCGACGAGCGCGTCGATATGTTGCTATCGATTGCCGAAGCGGCGCATGGCGCGACCATTAATGATGAATTGCGCGAAGCCATACGCGCGATGCTCACCGGTTCGCCTATCAAACTCAGCGAGGAACAGCGCGAGCTGATGCAGAAACTCTCAGCGAGTAATGAACTACTGCATGAGCATTTCGAATTAGATGGCATGCTGACCGCGTTGGATGGTCGTTATGTGCGCCCAGCTCCGGGCGGCGACATGATGCGCTCGCCAGAGGTGCTGCCAGCCGGTCGTAACTTGCACGGCTTTGATCCTTTCCGCTTACCGAGTGCGTATGCCGTCAAAGATGGTGCGCGCCAAGCCGAACGCTTACTCGCCAAACATCATGAAGATACCGGCGCATTCCCCGAGTCGATCGCGATGGTGTTGTGGGGTACGGATAACCTGAAGAGTGAAGGTGGCCCGATTGCGCAAGCCTTGGCCTTAATGGGTACCGCGCCACGTTTTGATAGCTACGGCCGCTTGGCCGGTGCGCAGTTGCTGCCGATAGAAACACTCGGTCGCCCGCGTGTGGACGTGATGATTACCTTGTCCGGCATCTTCCGCGATCTGCTCCCACTGCAAGTACGTATGTTGGCGGAAGCAGCGCTACTCGCTGCGCAAGCCGATGAACCGCCAGAGCAAAACTTTATCCGCAAGCATGTGCTGGCATGGATGGCCGAGCATGGTGGCGATATTGAAACCGCCGCCCTGCGCGTGTTTGGTAATGCTGAGGGTACTTACGGCGCGAATGTGAATCACCTGATTGATTGCAGCCGCTGGGACGATGAAGATGAGTTGGCCGAAGCCTGGACGTGCCGTAAAGGTTTTGCTTACGGCACCAGTGGCCGACCCGTCGCACAACCTGCGCTGCTGAATAGCGTTCTGTCGCGGGTGGAACTCGCCTACCAAAACCTCGACTCGGTAGAAGTCGGCGTTACGACGATTGATACCTACTTCGACACACTGGGTGGCATTAGCCGTGCCGTCAAACGCGCCAAGGGACCAGACGCAGCAATGGCGCCGGTCTATATTGGTGATCAGACACGCGGTGGCGGTACGGTCCGCACACTGTCTGAGCAGGTGGCGCTTGAGACCCGCACGCGAACCCTTAATCCCAAGTGGTACGAAGGCATGCTGGCGCATGGCTATGAAGGCGTGCATCAAATTGAACTTCACCTGACCAACACTATGGGCTGGTCAGCTACCACCGGTCAGGTTCAACCCTGGGTCTACCAGCAACTGACCCAGACCTTCTTGCTTGACCCTGAAATGCGCGAGCGACTCGCGCGTTTGAATCCATCAGCTTCGGCGCGTGTTGCAAGCCGTTTGATGGAAGCTTATGAACGGAATTATTGGACTCCCGATGCCGACACACTAGATGCAATGCGTCGCGCCGGTGAGGAATTGGAAGATCGATTGGAAGGTATTTACGAGGGAGATAAAGTATGAACATCAGCACAGTGCCGGTCAGCGAGATTCGTCGGGATAGACGCGCCGATGGCGAGGGAAGTGTGCAGGTCTCACTCGACCCGCGCGTGAGCATTGGTAACGCAAAGGTATTTGCGATTTACGGCAAGGGGGGTATCGGCAAGAGCACGACATCATCCAATTTATCGGTGGCGTTCTCAAAGCTCGGCAAGAGGGTGCTACAGATCGGATGCGATCCTAAGCATGACTCTACGTTCACGCTCACCAAGCGTTTGATGCCAACGGTGATCGATGTACTGGAGACGGTAGATTTTCATAGCGAAGAACTACGCGTTGAAGACTTTGTGTTCGAAGGCTATAACGGCGTGATGTGCGTCGAAGCTGGTGGACCACCTGCAGGTACCGGTTGCGGTGGTTATGTTGTCGGCCAGACAGTGAAGCTACTGAAAGAACACCATCTACTCGATGAAACCGATGTCGTGATTTTCGATGTGCTGGGTGATGTGGTGTGTGGCGGCTTCGCAGCGCCATTGCAGCACGCCGATCGGGCATTGATTGTGACCGCCAACGACTTTGATTCAATTTTCGCGATGAACCGTATCGTGCAAGCGATTGGCGCTAAGTCGAAGAATTACAAAGTGCGACTCGGTGGTGTGATTGCAAATCGCTCGGATGCCACGGACCAGATCGACAAATTTAACGCGCAAATTGGTCTAAAGACCATGGCGCAAATTCCATCGCTTGATGTGATTCGTCAGAGCCGCTTGAAAAAAGCCACGCTGTTCGAGATGGAAGAAACACCGGAAGTCAAAATGGTGCAAGCAGAGTACCTGCAACTCGCCGCGCGTTTGTGGGCCGGGGCAGAACCGCTCGAGTGTTCACCCATGAAAGATCGCGATATTTTCGATTTGCTGGGCTTTGATTGAAGAGGCAGTGATGGAACAGGCCAGCTACCAACAGACCCGCGCAAAACTCGAAGCCTACTTCGACCGCACCGCAGCCGACCAGTGGGCCAAGCTCACGTCGGATGCGCCGGTCTCCGGCATACGAGCGACGGTTCGTGCGGGGCGCGACCGCATGCGCGAGACCTTGCTCTCCTGGTTGCCACAAGACTTACATGGCCGCCGTATATTGGATGCAGGGTGCGGTACGGGTGCGATGGCCTGTGAGTTGGCAAGGCGGGGCGCAGAGGTGGTGGCGATTGATTTGTCGCCGACGTTGGTTGATTTGGCACGCGAACGCTCAAGTGCTGATCCGCATTCGCATCGTATCCAGTTTGTTTCTGGTGACATGCTGGCGGACTCATTGGGCCAGTTTGATCATGTGGTGGCGATGGACTCGGTGATTCATTACGAGCGCTTCGATATGGTGGCGGGGCTGGCGCGTCTCGCGCAGCGGACCGACGGATCCATCTTGTTTACTTTTGCGCCAAGCAACGCATTGCTCGCGGCAATGATTCGAATCGGCCGTATTTTTCCGCGCTCTGACCGTGCACCGTTCATCGCTCCAGTGTCGGAGAGTGCGCTGCGATCAGCGATTGGTGATCATGCCCACCTCGAGCCGTGGCAGGTTGGACGTACCGAAAAAATTTCTAGCGGTTTTTATACCTCACAAGCGATGGAGCTACACCCATGACTGACCTGATCGAGTCCATATTGATGCTGTTCTGGGCCGGCTATATGTTGCTGCATGTGTATCTTCTGCGCACACCGGTCAACGAAAAAATTGAAGAAACTGATCCTTTGCAAGGAGAGCCATTGTGCACAACACCAGCCACGAAATAAATTCGGTTGAAGATGCTGCCCGCAAGGCAGTGACCGATACGATTTTTTCGCCGCGGTTTTACACGACCGATTTCGCGGCGATGGATGCCATCAATATCGAGCCTGTGCGCGCCGAGTGGGATGCGATGATGGCCGAGTATGAAGGCGACAATAACCACGACCATTTCCAGCGCGACGCTGCTTTTGCAGATGAGGCACGCGATCTGTTCGCTAAGCTACCGAAAGAATTGCAGCAAGAGTTTCTGGATTTTCTGGTCAGCTCGTTGACGTCGGAGTTCTCCGGATGCGTGCTTTACAACGAGATCAAACGGAATGTCACCAACCCGGATATCAAGCAGTTGATGGAATACATGGCGCGTGATGAGTCACGCCACGCCAACTTTCTGAATTCCTCGCTAAAAGATTATGGTCTTGGGATTGATCTCGGCAATTTGAAGCGTAGCAAGCAGTACACCTACTTCAAGCCGAAATACATTTTTTACGCGACTTACCTGTCCGAGAAAATCGGCTACGCGCGTTATATCCGCATCTTCCGGCAATTCGAGCGTTATCCAGAGCGTCGATTCCATCCGATCTTCCGCTGGTTCCAGCGCTGGTGCAATGACGAGTTCCGTCATGGTGAGTCATTCGCGCTGATCATGCGCGCCAACCCTGAGCTACTGCGCGGTCACAATGTTTTGTGGATACGTTTTTTCCTGCTCGCGGTATACGCCACCATGTACGTGCGTGACCATACTCGTCCGGAGTTGAAACAGCAGATGGGCTTGGATGCGACCGAATACGACTTTGAAGTATTTCGCATCACTAATGAGATTACCAAGCAGGTATTCCCGATCACGCTCGATCTCGATCACCCCGCATTCCATGCAAACCTAGATCGCCTGTTCTATTGCTCGCAACGGGTCGATGAGGGTAAAGCAGCGGGGGGCTTGTTTGGCCTGGTCAAGCGCGCTTGGTGGAGTGTAGCGGGCGTTGCCATATTTGCGCGTATGTTCTTTATTCCGGTGATCTCGAATGAACTACCGTCCGAGACCCTTATGCAACCGAGTTGGTAGGCGAGGGTAAGAACAGATCATGTCCCAGTACCTGCTTCCCGTTTTATTCACATTATTCGTCTGGTGGTTTTCCACTGGGTCGATTCTGTGGCTAGGGCGGTTGTCGCGCCGACATTTTGCACCGGTGATGCTGGGCGCAACGATGGTACTGGGCTTTGCGATCGTTGGTCTTCATATCTCCGCTGCGCACACTTCGGTGGGCTCCGCCTACTGTGCCTTTACTTGCGCAGTATTGGTTTGGGGTTGGCAGGAAATTGCGTTCTTGCTGGGGTACGTAACCGGTGCGCGTCGCAGTGAATGTCCGTCAGATAGTCGTGGCTGGCAGCGCGCTCGTCATGCGACCGAAGCAATCCTTCACCATGAGTTGGCCTTGGTGGTGCTCGCGCTACTGGTGCTGGCAGCAAGTTGGGATCAGCCGAATCAGACGGGCTGGTGGACCTATTTAGTGCTTTGGACCATGCGTCTGTCGGCGAAGCTGAATCTTTTCCTCGGTGTACGCAATTTGTCAGAAAACTTTTTGCCGGCCCACCTCGCGTACTTGCAAAGCTATTTTTCGCGCCGCGCCTTTAACTGGTTTATGCCGGTGTCACTCATCGCTTCGATTGCGGTTGCCGCACCGTTATGGATGGAAGTTGCAGTGCAGCCAACGGACGGGTTTGCTGCAACGAGCTTATGTCTGGTTGCGGTATTGCTGAGCCTTGCAGTGCTCGAGCATTTATTCATGGTGATGCCCATACCGACGGGCTGGTTGTGGAAATGGGGAATGCGCGTCCGGGCGTAGGTAAGTTCTCGGAACTTTAGAAATCGCGTCGATCGCCGATCTGGCTCGAGCCTGATTGGGCGCTGTCCATCCCATCATTTTGTAACATCTTCTTCGCTTCTAATTCGCGTCGGGTCTTATCAAGCTCGTCCGCTATCATTTTTTCATCCGGCAGAACCGTCTGATATTCCGCTGCCAGCACCTTATTTGGCAAGCCTTCCAGCGCATAGTGGGCTTCTGCTGCACCTTTTTCAGCACATAGGATGAGCCCAACGGGCGGGTTTTCCCCGGGCTTCATCCAGTGGTGCCGCGCATAGTTGAGGTAGAGGTGCATTTGGCCGGCATCGGCATAGCCAAACTTGCCTACCTTGAGATCGATGATCAGCAGGCAACTAAGGCGACGATGGAAAAATAGAAGGTCGACGCGGAACCAGTTGTCGTCAATGCGCAGTCGTCGTTGGCGGCCGACAAAGGCGAAATCGTCTCCTAGCTCCAAAAGGAAGTCGGTGAGGCGCTCGATTAGGGCGCTTTCGAGTTCGGATTCCGAGTACTCGTCCTTAAGGTCGAGAAACTCCAGTACGAAGGGGTCTTTGATCGCCTGTTCGGGCGTCAGTGCGTCGCGAGGTTCGGGTGCCTCGCCCTTCTCAAGCATTGCAGCCTTGTTGGTGGACAGCGCAGTCCGCTCGAAGAACTGGCTGGCTATCTGACGATTTAGTTGGGCAATAGTCCACCCACAGCGCAGCGTCTCAGTTTCGTAGAAGGTGCGGGCCTGCAGGTTCTTTACCGAGAGCAGGCGCACATAGGCTGACCAGGGTAACGGGAATGCTTGCGCCAACGCCGATAGATCAAGCGATGGCTCTTGTAAACGCGTAGTTCCCGATGGTTGGGATTCTCCAGATAGCATCTGGAGAATCGGGGAGACAAAAGACTTGCTCGACGGCGATTTCAAGAATTTGTCGGCTGGCCAGGCAAGGTGGAATGCCCGCATCTGCCACAGATTCTGTTTGCTGAAGCCGCGGCCAAATCGGGCTG
Source organism: Burkholderiales bacterium (assembly GCA_026399895.1). Lineage (GTDB taxonomy): Bacteria > Pseudomonadota > Gammaproteobacteria > Burkholderiales > Burkholderiaceae_D > Pernthalerella. The sequence continues at coordinate 27,180 of JAPLQC010000002.1, read as the reverse complement.
ATAGGTCAGTGGACAGACGTTCGATCAATGCCTCACCGTATTCGGCACGTGTCTGCCCACCTTGCTCATAGGTGACGATGCGTTGCCCAATTGCCCAATAGGTCGCCGACATTGCCGCATTGACGCTGCGTACAGCAGCGCGGCGGGCAGCCTCAACCAGTGTAACGATGTCCGTGTGGACGGCGGTGTAATCACTGGTGTCCGGCATTGCCGGTGTGCTGCGGTCGCTCATGTTTGAAACTTGGCTTGCAAAGTCGCGATCTAGACCGGGGGTCGCTTCAAGCCGATTGCCTTGATCAGCGTTTTATAAGCGGATCATGTTATCAATATGGCACTTCCTCTATCAAGTTCTCGTGACCGATTTCGCTCACCGTTCGTTGAGCCCTACAACCGCGCAGGTAGCGTATGTCGGAATCCGGCCGCGGTTGAACTTTTGGCCGCCTACCGCGCGCCGAAAAATGTCTATCTAAGTTGACATGAAAGGTGTAAATTACAATTTAATGGCCTCGCTGCGCCTGCCAAGCGGTGGTGCGGCTGCCAAATTGCTCGAGGAAGGCGTCCATGCAGGCAGAATTTTCCGGCACGCTGCTGATCGATTTCGTGATTGCTGCGACGCTGGTGGAGTGGGCAGTACTGACGTTGCTGTGGCGCCGTAAGCAGCAGGGGTTGCCACCGTCAGCGTTGACTTGGATGTTGGTACCGGGACTGTGCCTGATGTTGTCGTTGCGTTGCGCGATGCTTAGCCTGCCTTGGTACACCGTGATGTTGTTGTTGCTGGCAGCCGGTCTGACACACGTGATTGATCTACGCCGGCGTTGGATTCGATGAGATAACAATAAAGAGTCTTAAGGAGTGATCACCATGGCAGTCTTTCCATTTTCTGCAATCGTCGGGCAAGACGAAATGAAAGCGGCGATGCTGACCGCAGCCGTCGACCCCGGCATCGGTGGTGTGTTGGTCCTTGGCGACCGCGGCACCGGTAAATCCACTGCAGTGCGCGCCTTGGCGGCACTTCTCCCAAAAATGCGCGCTGTCGAACAGTGTGTCTACGGTTGCGATCCTGCGGCGGGTACGCCCTCCTGTGAAAGCTGCGCGCCGAAGAAAGCCGCTGGCGTACCGAAGTCATTACTTAAGCCGGTACCGGTGGTCGATTTGCCGCTAGGTGCGACTGAAGACCGCGTGGTTGGTGCGCTTGATTTGGAGCGTGCCTTGTCGCAGGGCGTCAAAGCTTTCGAACCCGGACTGTTGGCGCGAGCGAATCGCGGCTTTTTATATATTGATGAAGTCAACCTGCTGGAAGATCACCTGGTTGATTTACTGATTGATGTGGCAGCTTCTGGTGAAAACCTAGTAGAGCGCGAAGGGCTATCGATTCGTCACCCGGCGCGTTTCGTATTGGTGGGTAGTGGCAATCCGGAAGAGGGCGAGTTAAGACCGCAATTGCTTGATCGCTTTGGTTTGGCTGTTGATGTGACGACGCCCACCGATTTGAAGCTGCGCATTGAGATCGTCAAGCGGCGGGATGCATTTGAACGCTCACCACAATCCTTCGTCGATGCATGGCAGAAGGAAGATGAAAAAATTCGCCGTCGCATCATCGCCGCGCGCAAGCGCTTGCCGCAGGTTGAAGTGCCCGATGAAGCATTGACCCGCGCAGCGCAGTTGTGCATGAACCTCGGTACTGATGGACTGCGTGGTGAACTAGCGCTGGTGCGTGCAGCGCGTGCACTAGCAGCGATTGAAGGTGATCTTGAAGTCGGTGATGCGCACCTGCGTCGCATGGCGGCGCCTGCCTTGCGTCATCGATTACGCCGTAATCCGCTCGATGAATCGGGCAGCGGCACGCGCGTACATCGTGCGGTTGATGAAGTGTTCACGCAGACTGCCTGATGCTGGCACCCCTAGATCGCGAGCCTGACCCATCGGGAAGGGCGTGGGAACTCGCGGTGCGGGTCGCGGTTCTATTCGCGATTGATCCTGCTGGTTTGGGCGGTGTTCGCGTTCGCGCGCATGCTGGTCCGGTGCGCGATGCCTGGCTCGCAATGTTGAAAGCCTTCATGGGTGAGCGCGCTTGGGTTCGTGTGCCGCAATCGGTAACGGACGAGCGTTTGCTAGGCGGGCTTGATCTGCCCGCGACCTTGTCGGCGGGTCGTCCGATATCGCAATCAGGTTTGCTAGCCACTGTCGATGGTGGTGTACTCGTGCTGAGTATGGCCGAGCGCATTTCACGCGCGACGGCAGCGCGTATCACACAAGCGATGGATAACGCGCAGGTGGTAGTCGAGCGCGATGGCATTCGCCAGCAAAGCAGCACGCAGTTTGGTGTGGTGGCGCTGGATGAAGCGACCCCAGAAGATGATGGCTTGCCGGAGGCCTTGTGTGATCGTATGGCCTTCGATATCGATCTGCGTGCAATTTCGCCGCGCTTTATCGATACCGACATGGCCTCGGCAGAAGAAATTACCGCTGCTCGAGAGCGCCTGGAAAAAATCGAGATGCCGGAAGCCATGATTGATGCCTTGTGCTCAGTCGCAATGGCGCTGGGTGTCAGTTCTTTGCGCTCGTGTTCGCTGGCGCTGAGTGCAGCGCGCGCCAGTGCAGCGTTCGATGATAACGAGTGCTGCAACGATGATGATGCGCAGATCGCCGCCTCGTTAGTGCTGGCACCACGCGCAACGCAGTTGCCGCATGAGGATGACGATACCGAGGGCGATGACGCACAACCCGAACCGCAACAGTCTCCCGCAGAAAATGATTCACCGAGCCCGCTCTCGCAGCAGCAGGCCATGGAAGATCGTGTGCTGGATGCTGCGCAAGCAGCGATACCTCCTAACTTATTGGCAGCACTCATCTCAGGTATCAAGCCTGTACGCATGAGTGGTAAGTCGGGCGCATACAGCGACGCAGGTGCACATGGTCGACCGATTGGTTCGCGCCGAGCAAACAATTTACGCGGGCGACGACTGCACTTGGTAGATACCCTTCGTGCTGCGGCACCTTGGCAGCGATTGCGGCGCGCATTAAGTGGCGAGGCAGTCGCGAAGGCGAGGGTGCTGGTGCGCGCGGAAGATTTTCATGTCACGCGAGTTCGTCAGCGTAGCGCCAGCGTGACTGTGTTCGTAGTCGATGCCTCAGGTTCGTCTGCCATGCATCGATTGTCCGAGGTAAAAGGCGCAATAGAGATGCTGCTCGCAGAGTGCTACGTGCGACGTGATCAAGTTGCATTGGTTGCGTTTCGTGGGCGTTCCGCCGAGTTGCTGTTACCACCAACGCGCTCGCTAACTGCAGCAAGACGAAGACTTTCTGGATTACCGGGTGGTGGTGGTACGCCGTTGGCCAGCGCTTTGGAAGTCACCGCATCACTAGTCGATTCACTCGCACGGCGCGGCCAGTCACCTCTGGTGGTATTGCTCACTGATGGTCGTGCCAATGTAGCGCTCGACGGTAGCGGTGGTCGTGAACGAGCGCAACAAGAAGCCATGCAAACAGCGCAGCAACTGGCACAGGTGCAAGTGCCGGTGCTGTTGATTGATACCTCACCCAAGCCGCAGCAAGAAGCGGCGACGCTGGCGCGCGCGATGCGTGCCCGTTATCTGCCCTTGCCGCACGCTGGCTCGGCGCAGTTGGCGCAGACTGTGCGGCTGGCAACAGGCACAGAGCCGCGCGCCTTTGGGTGATCGTTTGGACTGGCAGGTCGACGGGCTCGACTGGCCCAATCGCGCAAACAGTCGGTTCATCAGCGCCGCAGGGCTGTTGTGGCACGTGCAGGATTTTCCTGCCGTCCGTCGCGATGCACCGGTAGCACTGCTACTACACGGCACAGCCTCGGCCACACACTCATGGCGTGATGTCGCGCCGCTTCTCTCCCAGCATTGCAGAGTCATCGCGATAGACCTTCCCGGTCATGCATTCAGCGAGATGCCCATGCCTGCCTCGGGCCAATCACTCACCGGCATGGCGCAGCGCGTTGCTACTCTGATGCAGCAAATGCAGTGTTCGCCGACGATCGTAGTAGGTCATTCTGCGGGTGCAGCTGTTGCGGCGCGTATGGTGCTCGATGGTAGTGTGCGACCCGCGGCACTGGTTAGTTTGAACGGTGCGTTCATTGGGTTCGGTGGTATGGCGGGTGCGATTTTTTCGCCGCTGGCGCGCTTGATGGCCACTGGTTCATTGACCGCGAAATTTTTTGCCTGGCAAGCTAATGATCCGGTTGTGATTCAACGCCTGATGCGCAGCACAGGTTCAGTGATCGACGCGACCGGTATGCGCTTGTACCAGCGCTTGATGCAGAGTCCGAGCCATGTGCGCTCTGCATTGGCGATGATGGCGCACTGGGATCTCGATAAGCTCGAGCCCGAGCTACCCAAGCTATCGCTACCGGTATGGCTAGTTGCGGCTGAAAATGATTTAACGGTTCCTCCGCAACAGGCAGCGCTGGTCGCCAAGCGTCTGCCGCAAGCCAAGCGCGTCCTCTGGCCCATGCTTGGCCACTTGGCGCATGAAGAAAGCCCACGACAGTGCGTGGACTTGTTGGTTGAGGTGATGCAAACCGTGGGGGCTGAATGAAAACCGAAGTGGCAGCCTTGCTGGCCGAAATGCTGTTGTTCGGACTGGTGCCGATTGCCTTTGGTATTTGGCAGATCCGTGAGGTGAACAAAGAGCGCCGCAAGCGGCAGCAGGAGCGCGAGCAGCAGGCCCACCAGCAGGCCCACCATACCGACCCTAGCGACCCTACCGACTGAGGTGGGGGCTTTTTCAATCTGCCAATCGAATTCCGGCGCCTGAGGCGACGCGCCAGCCGTCTGATCAGACCGGCGGCTGACACAGAAAACTGTCAATAAAACTTGACATATTGATGTGACGCAAATAACTTACACCCATGGCCAGAACCGGCCTGTCACTACGGAGACGCCATGGAGAACACGGAACGGATTGAGGCGGCATTAGAGGCTGCGCTCGCCCTTCAGCAGGGCCCCGAGGGTCCGCCGCTTTTGGCGGCTGCGATGCGGGATGCTGTGTTTCCCGGTGGCGCTCGTATCCGTCCGCACCTGACCCTCGCTGTGGCACAGGCCTGTGGTGCCGAGGATCTGAACCTGGCCGCTGCTGGTGGCGCTGCCATTGAGCTGATGCACTGCGCCTCGCTGGTCCATGACGATCTTCCTTGTTTCGATAACGCGCTGACGCGGCGCGGCCGGCCATCGGTGTTCGCTGCGCATGGCGAGCGATTGGCGGTGCTGGCGGGTGACGCGCTGATCGTGGCGGCGTTCCAGTCGCTGGCGCATACCGGCGCGACCCAGCCGCAGCGGCTGATTCCAATGATTTCAACACTGTCGGTGGCAGTAGGAGCGCCCTCCGGCATCATCGCGGGCCAGGCGTGGGAGTGCGAGCCACGCGTTTCGTTGTCCGATTATCAGCGCGCCAAGACGGGTGCGCTGTTCGTTGCCGCTACCGCCTCCGGCGCACAGGCCGCAGGTACTGACGCCAACCCGTGGCGCGCGCTAGGCGAGTTGCTCGGTGAGGCCTATCAGGTGGCGGATGATATTCGTGATGTCGCTTGCGATTCCGAGATGCTAGGTAAGCCCGCTGGGCAAGACGTGACGCACGGTCGTCCCAGTTCTGCTGGTGAATTAGGTTTGACCGGTGCGGTTCAGTTGTTTGATCAGTTGATTGCTCACGCCAGCGCCTCAATACCGGCCTGCCGTGGCTCGGCGCAGCTGCGCACGCTATTGCGGATGGAGGCCAAGCGGCTAGTGCCGAATGACCTCGTGCGCAAGTTCGCGCCTAGCGTCACTCGCGTCGTCGCTTAAATGGCGGCAGCTACGCTCTCTTTCACAGACCGGTTACTCGCGCTACGCGACCGGTTGTACGCGAGCGCCGCGTTTCATCGTGCGGCCTCATCTTTTCCACTGACCCGACCCTTCGCGCGTCGACGCACGCGTGAAGTATTCGATTTAGTCGCTGGGTTCGTCTACTCGCAGGTACTGTCGGCCTGCGTCAAGCTGGATCTATTTCGCAAGCTCTCGCAAGGTCCGATGACGCTGACGCAGCTAGCGCTGCACTGTCAGATGAGCAATGAGGCGACTGACCGTTTGCTTGCCGCCGCCATATCGTTGCGACTGATCGAGTCGCGCGGCACTGACGAGCGCGGACAGCCACGCTATGGCTTGGGCGTGCTCGGCGCGCCGCTGGTCGAGAATGAAGGTGTGCTGGCGATGATTCGTCATCACGACACTTTGTATTCAGATTTGGCTGATCCGGTGGCCTTGCTACGTGGGCAGGGGCCCGCGCCGGCGCTCTCCGGTTTCTATCCCTACACCGCGGATGACGCGCCTGCGCATGCGGGAGATCTCGCACCAGACCATGTCGGCAATTACTCGCAGCTGATGGCGGCATCGCAGCCACTGGTGGCCGCTGAAATCCTCGATGCTTATTCATTCGACCGCCATCACCGCCTGCTGGATGTGGGGGGTGGCGAAGGTCGTTTCTTGTGCAGCGTCGGCGCACGCGCACCGCATTTGCAGCTGACCCTATTTGATCTGCCAGCCGTCGCTGAGCGGGCTAAATCCCGATTTGCCACCGCCGGTTTGGCCCAGCGCGCGAACGCGATTGGCGGCAATTTCCTGTCCGATCCGCTACCGACCGGCTTCGACATCGTTAGCCTGGTGCGGGTGATTCATGACCATGATGAACAGCGTGCCCTGACGATCTTGCGCGCTATCTACGCCGCGCTACCGCCAGGCGGCACCTTGCTGCTGGCCGAACCTATGGCCGGTACCCCGGGCGCTGAGGCCATGGGCGACGCTTATTTCGGTTTCTACCTGCTGGCTATGGGGCGCGGTCGTGCCCGCACTGCCGCGCAGCTGAGTGCGCTGCTGACCCAAGCTGGGTTTAGCGCGATTCGTGCGGTGCCTACGCGTATTCCGCTGCAGGTGCGCATGTTGGTGGCTACGCGTTAGCAATTCGGCAGCAATTGTGTTGAGCCCGGAGTTTGGGTGGTCGTAAAAGCGTAAATAAAAGTTGACACACGGCAATGTAACGGAAAGAATACGTCATCGAGGTGGAGTGGGTTCGGGCTTGTTCTGATGGCCTGATCCAGGCAGCCGCCGAATGAAGTTAAACCAGGGGACGTTGATGAGCGAACACGCAGTGGCGGTTGTGGTTGAAAGACCGATGCAGCTGCATTTGCGTGAGCTGCCGTTGGCAACGCCGACGGATAACGATCTGGTGGTTGAGACCTGCTGGTCGGGTATCTCGACCGGTACCGAAAAGTTGCTGTACTCGGGTCGCATGCCGATTTTCCCGGGCATGGGCTACCCGCTGGTGCCGGGCTACGAATCTGTCGGTCGGGTAGTGCAGGCAGGCAAGAGCACCAACTACGCGATCGGCGAAATGGTGTTTGTGCCGGGTGCGGCCTGCTACGGCGAAGTGCGCGGCTTATTCGGTGGTGCGGCGTCACGCGTCGTGATACCGGCGCTACGCGCGTTAAGAATTTCAGAGTCATTAGGCGAGCGCGGCACTTTGCTGGCGCTGGGCGCGACTGCCTATCACGCTTTCTCTGCAGCGACTACGACGCAGCCCGAACTGATTGTTGGCCACGGTGTACTCGGTCGGATGATGGCTCGGATTGCAGTCGAGAGTGGTTCTAAGCCAGTGGTCTGGGAGACCAACCCTGCACGGCGCGAAGGCGCAGTGGGTTACAGCGTGGTTGATCCCGAAGAAGACACCCGTTCGAACTACCGCTGCATCTGCGACGTTAGCGGTGACCCGCTGATCCTCGATCAACTGATCGCGCGTGCAGCACCGAACGCAGAAATCGTACTGGCCGGTTTTTACGATGAGCCGATGAGTTTTTCTTTCCCGCCAGCTTTCATGCGCGAGGTACGGATTCGTGTCGCTGCGCAATGGAAGCCTGCTGAATTAATCGCTGTACGCGATCTGGTGGAGTGCGGAAGACTCTCGCTGGAAGGACTAATCACGCATCGCAGTAATCCCGCGCAGGCAGAAGAAGCCTACCGCACCGCATTCAACGACCCAAGCTGTTTGAAGATGATTCTCGACTGGAGACAAACGCAATGAGCCAGCCTACAGAGCAACAGGCAGCACCCGTACACTTCATGCAGAAAGAGCGTCTACGCGCCGAAGCTGCGGTCGAGCCGAACCCGGTGCATACCGGCGAGGTCAAAAAAGAAACTCAGATCATTGCGATCTACGGCAAGGGTGGTATCGGCAAGAGCTTCACGCTCTCCAACCTCTCTTACATGATGGCGCAGCAGGGCAAGAAGGTGTTGCTGATCGGTTGCGACCCTAAGAGTGATACCACCTCGCTGCTGTTCGGTGGTCGCGCTTGCCCGACCATCATCGAGACTTCCTCGAAAAAGAAATTAGCTGGCGAGCCGGTTGCGATTGGTGATGTCTGCTTCAAGCGCGATGGTGTCTACGCGATGGAGCTTGGCGGCCCTGAGGTCGGTCGTGGCTGCGGTGGTCGCGGCATCATCCACGGTTTTGAATTGCTCGAAAAACTCGGCTTCCATGACTGGGGCTTCGACTACGTACTACTGGATTTTCTGGGTGACGTGGTGTGCGGCGGCTTTGGTTTGCCGATCGCACGCGATATGTGCCAGAAGGTGATCGTGGTCGGCAGTAATGACCTGCAATCGCTCTATGTCGCCAACAACGTTTGCTCAGCGGTTGAATACTTCCGCAAGCTCGGTGGCAATGTGGGTGTCGCCGGCATGGTGATCAACAAGGATGACGGTACCGGCGAGGCACAAGCGTTCGCTACGCGAGCTGGCATCCCGGTGTTGTCGGCAATCCCGGCAAACGAAGACATTCGCAGAAAGAGCGCCAGCTACGAAATCGTTGGCCGTCCGGAAAGTCCATGGGGCAGTTTGTTCGCCACGCTCGCAGAAAACGTCGCCGACGCGCCACCGATACGACCCAAACCACTAACGCAAGAAGAACTGCTCGGCTTGTTTTCAGCAGATGCCGTGGGTCGCAATGTGGTTCTCGAACCGGCGACAGTAACCGACATGATGGGACGCGAGGATGTGGTCAAGCCTTCGCTCGAAGTGGTTTACGACGAGGTCTGAGCACATGAACCAGCGCACCGTGATCCCAATCGTTAAAAACCCCGCCGCACTGGAAAGTGACGGCGTTGGTTGCCACGCGGGCAAGGAGCAGTTGGAGGCAGCGGCACGCGCTGCAGGCAAAGCCGGTGTACTAGATCGCTACGCTGCCGATTACCCGAAAGGCCCGCATGATCAGCCGCAGAGTATGTGTCCTGCATTTGGTTCATTGCGCGTTGGTTTGCGTATGCGTCGCACGGCCACCATTTTGTCGGGCTCGGCCTGCTGCGTGTATGGCCTGACCTTTACCTCACATTTTTATGGTGCGCGCCGCAGTGTGGGCTACGTGCCGTTCAATTCCGAGACGCTGGTCACTGGCAAGCTGTTTGAAGATATCCGCGACGCGGTGCATGAACAGGCGAATCCGGATTCATATGATGCGATCGTCGTGATCAATCTCTGCGTACCGACTGCCTCTGGCGTACCACTGCAGATTCTGCCAAAAGAAATCAACGGCGTGCGGGTAATCGGTATTGATGTACCTGGCTTTGGTGTGCCAACGCATGCCGAGGCTAAAGATGTACTGTCCGCTGCGATGCTGAAATACGCACGTAGCGAGATCGTCGCAGGACCTGTGGCCGCTCCGCGCTCCGGCGTCAGCGACAAGCCAACAGTTACGCTGTTAGGTGAGATGTTCCCCGCTGATCCAATGATCATCGGCGGCATGCTGGAGATGCTGGGGTTGGCCGCAGGGCCAACCGTACCCACGCGTGAGTGGCGCGAGTTGTATGCAGCACTCGACTGCGCCGCGGTTGCAGCGATTCATCCGTTCTACACCGCTAGCCTGCGCGAGTTTGAAGCAGCAGGGCGTGGCTCGGTTGGCTCTGCGCCAGTTGGTCATGATGGCACCGAGGCTTGGCTGCAATCGATTGGTGATGCCTGCAATGTCGATCAACGCATGATCGACGCAGCAAAGAATCGCTTCCTGCCAGCCATCAAGGGCGCGCTCTCCGCCACCCGCATCGATGGTCGTATCACGCTATCCGGTTACGAAGGCTCGGAGTTGTTGGTCGGCCGCTTGTTGGTTGAGAGTGGTGCGGATCTGCGCTACGTCGGCACGGCGTGCCCACAGACAGCGGCAAGCGAAGCTGATCGTGCATGGCTGGAAGCCAAGGGCGTACAGGTGCAGTACCGCGCCTCGCTCGAGCAAGACATTGCAGCGGTCAATGAATACAAACCCGATCTCGCGATCGGTACCACGCCGGTGGTGCAAGCAGCCAAGCAGATGTCACTGCCATCGCTGTACTTCACGAACCTGATTTCCGCGCGCCCATTAATGGGTGTGGCCGGCGCTGGCTCACTGGCTACCGTGATCAACGCAGCGATCAAGAATCGCACGCGCATGGACGATATGAAGGCCTTCTTCGGCGATGCCGGCGACGGTGATCGTGCTGGTGTATGGGAAGACAAGCCCGTTGAGCGCCCAGAGTTTCGTGTAGAGACACGCCGTCGGCTTGAGAAAGCGGCCAAAAAACGCAAGGCGGAGGAGATGATATGAACATCATCGATCACGATCGCGCAGGTGGTTACTGGGGTGCGGTGTATGTCTTCACCGCCGTCAAGGGTCTGCAAGTCATCATCGATGGCCCGGTTGGTTGCGAAAACCTGCCAGTGACTTCGGTATTGCACTACACCGATGCGCTACCACCGCATGAGCTGCCGATTGTCGTTACCGGTCTGGCAGAAGAACAATTGGGCCGCGAAGGCACCGAGGGTGCAATGAAGCGTGCACATGGCGCGCTTGATCCGGATCTGCCAGCAGTCGTCGTCACAGGCTCCATCGCCGAAATGATCGGTGGTGGTGTCACGCCTGAGGGCACCAGTATCTTGCGCTTCTTGCCGCGTACGATCGATGAAGATCAGTGGCAGTGTGCCAACCGCGCCATGCTGTGGCTGTGGCATGAATATGGTCTGCGCCATGTACCAGAGCGCAAGCCTTTCGATCAGCGCGAGCCAGGTGAAAAACCACGCGTCAACATTATCGGCCCTTGCTACGGCACCTTCAATATGCCAAGCGATCTGGCCGAGATCCGTCGTTTGGTTGAAGGCATTGGCGCTGAAGTGAATATGGTGTTCCCGCTGGGTAGCCACTTGGCGGATGTTCAAAAACTGGCTGATGCAGATGTCAATATCTGTATGTATCGCGAGTTTGGTCGTTTGTTGTGCGAGGCACTCGAGCGCCCGTATCTACAAGCACCGATAGGCTTGCACAGCACAACGAAATTCCTGCGCACGCTGGGTGAGTTACTGCATATCGACCCCGAGCCTTTCATTGAACGCGAGAAGCACACCACCATCAAACCTATTTGGGATTTGTGGCGCTCGGTGACGCAAGATTTCTTTGGCACCGCCAGCTTCGCCATCGTCGCTAATGAAACGTATGCGCGTGGTGTGCGTCACTTCTTCGAAGACGAGATGGGCTTGCCGTGCACCTTCGCTGTCGCGCGTAAGCCGGGCGAAAAAACCGATAACGAAGCTATTCGCCAACTGGTGCGTGAGAAGCCGCCACTCGTGATGTACGGCAGCTATAACGAGCGTATGTATTTGGCAGAGGCAGGTTCTGCTTCGCCAATGAAGCCCAGCTTTATCACCGCTTCATTCCCTGGCGCGATTATTCGTCGGCACATCGGTACGCCTTTCATGGGCTATTCCGGTGCTACTTATCTGATTCAAGAATTCTGCAACTGTCTGTTCGACGCTTTGTTCAACATCCTGCCTTTGGGTACCGAGATGGATCGCGTCGATCCGACCCCTGTACGTGCGCAAGCAGCATGGGATGACGCTGCACGTGAATTGCTGAATAAATTGGTCGCTGCTGAACCTGTACTGGTTCAGATCTCGGCTGCTAAACAAATACGTGATCGCGCTGAACGCGATGCTCGTCGTGCCGGTGAGGACAGCGTGAGCGTCGAGCGTGTTGCAAGAGCAAGAGAGTCGCTGCGTATCGGAGAGGCTGCATGAAGCCCTCTACACAGTTGATTCGCAGGATGTCGTGGCAGTTCGCTGCGGCCGCCCAAGGTTGCGGGGCTTTACGCACCACTGGCCGCAAGGCCATCAGTAAGGAGCGTTCTCATGGCTGAAAGGAAGAGCATTTCCGGAATGTCTGATGATGAGGCTCAGGAATTCCATGCGTACTACATGCAGGGCATGGTGGGGTTTACGGCAGTAGCCGTAATCGCACATGCGCTGGTGTGGGCATGGCGTCCCTGGATCACCTGATCTCGGCTAGCCGTTAACGAAAGGAATCACTATGGCCAACATGCAAATGAACCAGGATCGAGATAGGGCGGATGAAACCGTCACATTCAGGATGATCTTTACGCTGGGCTTCGTCGTTGTACTCGCTATTGCACTGGTCGGTTCGCTGACTGGTATGCCATGGCGTAGCTGGCTGCCTGGTGCTGAGAGCTGCAAGTCCCTGTTCGGGAGCGTGCAGGCTGCAGTGTATTCGTTCATGTCACACACACTTTAGGAGATAGGACCATGTGGAGAATATGGCGCCTGTACGACCCGCTGCGTGCAATGGTAATTCAGGGGGTTTTCTTGTTCGGTCTGGCAGCGATGATTCATCTCATCCTGTTATCGACAAACAAGTTCAACTGGCTGGATGGCGCGAAAAGCCCATCGACTGCCCAGAACGCATCCATGCCGAAGTAAAAAATCCACCTCGTGGTGGTGGGCAGGCATGTGGCTCGTTCACTTGTCTGTCCTCATAAGATTAATACGGGATGACTTTGTGCATCCTTGTTGGAGGGCTCGATCATGGCCATGTTAAGTTTCGAGAAAAAATACCGGGTTCGTGGGGGTACCCTGGTGGGGGGTGACCTATTCGATTTCTGGATCGGTCCCTTCTACGTCGGGTTCTTCGGCGTGACCACTATCTTCTTTTCCTTCCTCGGCACTGCGCTGATCCTATGGGGTGCATCGCAAGGGCCGACTTGGAATGTGTGGCAGATCAATATTGCGCCACCCGACTTGTCATACGGCCTGCGAATGGCACCGTTATTACAAGGCGGCTTGTGGCAGTTGATCACCGTCTGCGCGATCGGCGCCTTCGGTTCATGGGCCGCGCGAGAAGTTGAAATCTGCCGCAAGCTCGGTATGGGCTACCACGTACCTTTCGCCTTCTCGGTTGCGATCCTGGCGTATGTCACGCTGAATGTGATTCGCCCGATCCTGATGGGCGGCTGGGGTCATGGTTTCCCTTACGGGATTTTCAGTCACCTCGACTGGGTCTCGAACGTCGGCTACCAATACCTGCACTTCCATTACAACCCGGCGCACATGATCGCCATCACCTTCTTCTTCACGACTGCGCTGGCGCTGTCGATGCACGGTGGACTGGTGCTGTCATCGACGAATCCGGGTAAGGGAGAGACCGTTAAAACACCAGAACACGAAGATACCTACTTCCGTGATCTGGTCGGTTACTCGGTCGGCACACTGGGCATTCACCGTCTTGGCCTGTTTCTCGCACTGGCTGCTGTGCTTTTCTCGGCACTATGCATCGTGCTGTCAGGACCATTCTGGAGCCGCGGCTGGCCAGAGTGGTGGAACTGGTGGTTGAACATGCCGATCTGGAACCGCTAAGGAGCGCACGATGGCTGATTATCAAAACCTCTTTACCGCAGTTCAGGTCACCGGACCGCTGCACGATGGCATAGCACAGCACAAACCAGCGCTGTCGCGCTCGGGTACGCCATTCCTATTGCATCTGGCGGGCCGACTCGGTAACGCGCAGATCGGGCCGATTTACCTCGGTGTGCTTGGCACGATGTCGCTGATGTTCGGGCTGTTCGCCTTCACCATCATCGGTATGAACATGCTGGCGTCGGTGAACTGGGATCCGGTGCAATTCATTCGCCAGCTGTTCTGGCTCTCGCTTGATCCACCCGCGCCAGGTAATGGCCTGAAATTCGCACCGCTGAATCAGGGTGGCTGGTGGCAAATCTGCGGTCTGTTTCTGACGATCTCAGTGCTGCTGTGGTGGGCGAATGTGTATCGCCGCGCACGCGCGCTGCAAATGGGCACGCATATCGCGTGGGCGTTTGCTGCTGCGATCTGGTTGTTCCTGGTGCTCGGTCTATTCCGCCCAGTGCTGATGGGTAGCTGGGGAGAAGCGGTACCGTTCGGTATCTTCCCGCACCTTGATTGGACGGCTGCCTTCTCGCTGCGCTACGGGAACCTGTTCTACAACCCGTTCCATGCGCTGTCGATTGCCTTCTTGTACGGCTCTGCGTTGCTGTTCGCGATGCACGGCGCGACGATTCTTGCGGTTGGTCGCTACGGCGGCGAGCGTGAAATCGAGCAGATCATTGATCGTGGTACCGCGACCGAGCGTGCTGCATTGTTCTGGCGCTGGACCATGGGCTTTAACGCCACGATGGAATCGATTCACCGTTGGGCTTGGTGGTTCGCAGTGCTGTGTCCGCTGACTGGCGGCATCGGCATCCTGCTCACCGGTACAGCCGTTGATAACTGGTATCTATGGGCCATCAAGCATGGCTTTGCACCACCGTATCCGCATGTCTGGGGTGACATTGTCGACCCCGCCACTCTGCAGGGAGCTAAGCCATGACCTCACGAATCCCGACAATCGCCGCGCTGCTGGCTTTAGGCTGCGCGCTGCTCGCGGGTTGCGAGCGACCGCCGATGGACAGCGTACAGCACGGCTTCCGCGGTACAGGTATGGTGCAGGTCTACAACCCGCGCCATCTCGATACCCAAGATGCACTTAATACCGTGCCGCCCTCGCCACCACCGGCTTCACCCGATGGTCCGCGTGCAAAAGCCTCGTACCAGAACGTACAGGTGCTAGGTGATTTGTCAGCAGCGCAATTCATCGGATTGATGACGCAGATGACCGCGTGGGTATCGCCGAAAGAAGGTTGTGCTTACTGCCATAACGTGCAGAACTTTGCGGAAGACAGTAAGTACACCAAGATCGTCGCACGCAAGATGATCGAAATGACACGCCACATCAATGGCAACTGGAAGAACCACGTCGCTGACACCGGTGTCACTTGCTACACCTGCCACCGCGGCAATCCAGTACCGACCAATGTATGGTTCACGCCGCTCGAGCAAGACAAGCGTGCTGACTTCATCGGTGATCTGGCAGGACAGAATACGCCTGCACCGCTGGCGAATATGTCATCACTACCAACCGATGCGCTGACGCCTTTCCTGCTGGAAGACAAGCCGATTCGCGTGAATGGCCCAACGCCACTACCTTCGGGTAACCGGCACTCGATCAAGCAAGCCGAGTGGACCTACAGCCTGATGACGCATATGTCGACCTCGCTTGGTGTTAATTGCACCTACTGTCACAACACGCGCTCGTTCCAGAGTTGGGAGGGCAGCCCGCCACAACGTGTCACCGCTTATCACGGGATTCGTATGGCACGTGATGTGAACAATGAGTACATGGTGCCCTTGACTGAAGTATTCCCGGTCGAGCGTAAAGGTCCGGGTGGCGATGTCGCGAAGGTAAGCTGCGCAACCTGTCACCAAGGTGCCTACAAACCTTTGTACGGCTTCCCGATGCTGAAGGATCACCCGGAGCTTGCTTCGGGTCCGGCCGGCAAGTGAAGCTGATCCTCACGTGAACTACCTTATCGGCTAGCCCAATGTCCGCCGGCCATCTCATCGCCAGGAACGGCAGCGATCCTGCGGATGAGGGGCCTGCTGACCCAGACCGCGCGCACCTAAACCATAGCGGTGACGTCGCGCCCTGCGGCGCGGCTGTACTGCTAATTGCGCGTCTACGACCTGCTTACTGGCCCTGGAGCTGGGGCAGGCTAGCGTTCTCTCGCTGGTTTCCCGACCACGCCCCTGGCCTGCAATTCATCAAAACACTCGGTAGTGGTCGCGGTGGTGGCTTTGGTCTCGCGCCCAGTGCTTCGTATCAAGGCGTATTCTGCTTTTTTGATGACATCGAACACGCAGAACAGTTTGAAGCGCACTCCGAGTTACTCGATCGTTATCGTCAACGCAGTGACGAGTGTCTCACCATCACTTTGCAGACCGCCAATGCACGTGGCTCGTGGGATGGTGTGTCATTGCAATCCGGGCCACCCATTCCGTCGAATGCACCGATTGCCGCATTGACCCGAGCCTCGATACGGCCAAGCGCTGCAGCCGCATTCTGGCGCTACGCACCGGCTGCACAAGCGGGGCTTGCCACCGCTGAGGGCTGTGAGTTGGCGATTGGATTAGGTGAGGCACCGCTGCTTCGCCAAGCCACGTTCAGCTTGTGGCAAAACGCCGCTGCAATGGATGCCTATGCACGCACCGGCGCGCATGAGGAAGCAATTCGCGCAGCGTGGCGGCATACATTTTTTTCTGAGTCGATGTTCGTACGATTCGCGCCGCTGGCCATGCGCGGTACATGGAACGGGCGTCGGTATGGCTAGCCCACCGAGCGCGCACCGTGTTGTCGTGATCGGCGCTGGCGTTGCTGGATTAGTGTCGGCTTTGCAGTTAGCACAACGCGGCTTGCAAGTTACCTTGCTGGAAGCGGCCGAGCAACCCGGCGGCAAGATGCGTCAGTTGATGGTGGACGGTGGCGCAATTGATAGCGGCCCTACGGTGTTCACCATGCGCTGGGTATTTGAGCAAGTGTACGGCTCGGTCGGTGCATCGCTAGAAGATGAGCTGCAGTTAAGCGCGCTACCGATACTCGCACGTCATGCCTGGAGTCCAGATCAGCGCATGGATTTATTCGCCGATCCGGCGCAATCACGCGATGCTATCGCGCGGCTAGCAGGCCCTGGCGAGGGCATGCGCTTCATGCGCTTTTGTCAGCAGGCACGATCGGTGTATGACACGCTTGCAGGGCCGTTCCTACGCTCGCAATCCCCAACGCTGCGCAGCATGATGGGCGACCTTGGACTGCGCGGTTTAGCGGTGCTGGCGTCGCTCGGACCAATGAGTAATTTGTGGGATTCATTGCGTGAGCATTTTCATGATGAGCGCTTGCGGCAACTGTTCGCGCGCTATGCAACCTATTGCGGCTCTTCGCCATGGCGCGCGCCTGCGACATTAATGCTGGTGACGCAAGTTGAGCTCGATGGTGTGTGGTCGGTGCAGGGTGGTATGCATGCGCTGGCGCAGTCACTCGCGCGATTGGGTGAGCGGCTTGGCGTTACTGCACGCTACGGCTGCCGCGTTGCCGAGATTGGCATGCAGGGCGGTCGGGTGAGTCATGTGCGCCTGGAAAATGGTGAACAGCTCGCTGCCGATAGCGTGGTATTCAATGGTGATATCTCGGCCTTAGGACAAGGCTTGCTGGGCGAGGCTGGTAAGCGTGCCGCATCACCAACACCGGGATCGAAGCGTTCTTTGTCAGCGCTGACATGGAGTGTTCATGCCGAGACGGATGGCTTCGAGCTAGATCGCCACAATGTTTTTTTTCAGCCGGATTACCAGAGCGAGTTCAGCGATATTTTTGATCGCGGCAGATTGCCTGCAACACCGACAGTCTATGTCTGCGCGCAAGATCGTGGCCTGGTCACCGATCAGCAAACAGAACGCGACCGGATGCTGGTACTGGTCAACGC
Source organism: Burkholderiales bacterium (assembly GCA_026399895.1). Taxonomy (GTDB): domain Bacteria; phylum Pseudomonadota; class Gammaproteobacteria; order Burkholderiales; family Burkholderiaceae_D; genus Pernthalerella. Next base: position 9,494 of record JAPLQC010000002.1, on the reverse strand, counting down.
GCCCGCGATTGCGCGGCGCAATCTCACCGAGTCGGAGATCGACGCATGCGAAAACCATTCCTTTTCCCTGTTGGCCCGCTACGGGCTGAACATTCGTCGCACGGCGCAGAACACGGTACGAACCACGCCGGCGGATTTCGAGCGGATCTTTCCGGCCAGCGCGGGAGCGCTGTACGGCATGGCGACGCATGGATGGATGTCGGCGTTCGCGCGTCGCGGAGCGGTGAGCAAGGTGCCGGGACTGTTTCTGGCGGGTGGCAGCGTACACCCGGGGCCGGGCGTGCCGATGGCGGCGATGTCCGGGCTACTGGCGGCCGCGACCTTGATGGATCACCTCGATTCGACCAGTCGCTCGCGCCGGGTGCATATCTCTGGTGGTACATCGACGCGCTCTCCGACTGCGGCAACTACGGCCTGACGATTATCGCTTTCGTTGGTAGCGTTTTCTCGCCTTACTATCGGAGTGCGTTTGCGAGAGGTGAGGGCGACCCGGAAAATCATGTCGCTATCAATGTCGCGCTGTACGGTGCCAAGCAACGTTGGACCATGACCGAGCGTAGTCGCGATAGTTTGCAACGTGATGTTCACAGTTTTCGTGTGGGACCGAGTGCGTTGACGTGGGATGGCAATTGTCTCGAAATCGCGATTCAGGAAATCGGCATGCCGATACCATGGCCCGTGCGTGGCAAGGTGAGGGTCTATCCGCAAGTCTTATCGATGTTCGGTGCTGATCTTGATGCCGGTGGTCTGCATCGTTGGGGTCCGATTGCTGCTTGTGCGCGCGTCGAAGCTGAGTTCACCCATCCAGCAATTCGCTGGAAGGGACACGGTTATCTTGATTCGAACGAAGGCGACGAGCCCATCGATTGCCGTTTTCGCGAATGGGACTGGTCACGCGCGACCCTAGCCGATGGTTCAACGGCAGTGATCTATGACGTACAGCCAAAGATTGGTGATGATCGCGTGATTGCACAGCGATTTTTCCCTGATGGTCGGGTTGAACCTTTCACACCGCCTGCGCGGCATGCGCTACCCAAAACGGGATGGCGCATCGATCGGCGTCAACGTTCCGATGATGACGCACCGGTGAGCGTGATCGAGCAGTTGGAAGACACACCGTTCTATCAACGTGCTGTGCTCGCCAGTGGCTTGTTCGGGCAGCGTGTGATTAGCGTGCATGAGACGCTTAACGTGCCGCGTTTGGTCTCGCCGATCGTACAGCGGATGCTGCCGTTTCGGATGCCGCGGTTCAGGTGATGACGCTCAGCGGCTACTGCCGCCCCTGCGGCAACGACAGTCGTTCAAACAAATCAATCAACCACTCACAGCGTTCATCGAAACTACGTTTCGGAAACGGCCGGCCACTCGGGCTACTCGCGGTTTGTGTGCAGGCCTCAACGAGATAAATAATCGAATCGAGTGGCGGCGAGGTATCGCAGCGTGGCGGCATCTGCGCGCGGATTTTTGCAATACATAGCAAGGTGAGCTTGCGGGCGCTGCCCACCATCGCGCGTTGATTCACCGAATCCATCGCATTACCGGCGATTTCACTGCCAATCTCGGCGTAGATGGTGGCTGCCGCGAGAATCGCACCACGACAGTCGCGCGGTAGTGCGGAAATGCCCGTCGCACCGCGCTGGTATAAACGATCAGCCTCTGCCAACAAGCGAGAAACTACTCGCGCTAGTGACTCGTTGAATACCGGTGCACGCAACCAAGCGTCGGGATTCAGGCCTTCTTCGCGCATCCAGGCGCGCGGCAGGTAGAGCCGTCCGTTGCGGGCATCTTCACCGACATCACGCGCGATATTGGTTAGCTGCATGGCGTTACCGAGTTCGCACGCACGTGCCAGCGCTTGTGGATCACGTACACCCATCACCATCGCCATCATCGCGCCTACGCTACCGGCAACACGCGCGCAGTAGTGGTGCAGATCATCTAGCGTTTCATAGATGCGCCCTTCGGCATCCCACGAAAATCCTTCGATCAGTGCCTCTGGCAGGGTGCGCGGCAAGCCGTAGCGATGTACCACCATCGCCATAGCACGGTCTTCGATAATGTCACCGGGCTCGCCGGCGTAGATCGCGTCGAGGCGCGCGCGTAACTGCGCCACCACGCCTTCTTCGGGCGCGCTATCGACCGCGTCATCAGCAACTCGGCAGAATGCATACAGCGCAATCGACGGAATGCGCACGCGCTCGGGCAACAAGCTACTGGCCGCAAAAAAAGATTTCGAGCCACCGCGCATTAATTCTTCGCAGGCGGCGAGGTCGATAGTTTTTGCGGTATTAGGCATCTGGCACCACCGATGCCATGGCACGTGCCGACATCAGCACACCGGGTACACCCGCACCGGGGTGCGTACTGGCGCCCACCATGTAAAGATTTTCTACATCTTCGCTGCGGTTATGCGGACGGAACCATGCACTTTGCAGTAACCGAGGTTCCATACCAAACGCCGCACCTTTGTGCGACCACAGCCGATCATGGAAATCCTGCGGGGTCATGAGCCGGCTGGTGACAATATGTTCGCCAAGTCCGGGCATCACGGTAGATTCAAGATACTTTTGTATACGCATCCGATATGGCTCGGCTTGCGCTTGCCAGTCCGTGCCGCTGTCCAGATGCGGCACTGGTGCGAGTACATAAAACGCATCGCAGCCGGGTGGGGCCACCGAAGGGTCAGAGGCGCTGGGGCGATGCAGGTACAAACTGAAATCATCGGCCAGCTTGTGATTAAGGAACATGTCATCCAGCAGACCTTTGTAGCGCGGCCCGAGCATGATCATGTGATGCGGAACGTCTTCCCAGAGCCGGTTGGTACCGAAATACCAAACGAACAAACTCATCGAGTAGCGTCGCGTCTCGATATGACGGTCAGTCCAATGCGAGCGGTGTTCGCGGTCTACCAGATTTTTATAGGTCCAGGCGGCGTCACCATTCGAGACCACGATATCCGCACGCAGTTGATCACCATTGGCGAGCGTGACACCGGTGGCACGACCTTGCGTGACATTGATCCGTGTGACGGGTGCGTTGTAGCGTAGGCTGACACCGCGCTCTTGCAGTAGCTTCACCATGCCACGAATTAGCGCGCCAGTACCGCCCATGGCCCAGTGCACACCCCAGCGGCGTTCGAGCGTATTGATCAGGCTGTAGACCCGGGTTACCGAATACGGGTTGCCACCAATTAGCAGCGGATGGAAGCTGAATACCATTCTCAGCTTAGGGTCGCGCAAATAACTCGCCACCATTGAGTAGAGTGTTTGCCAAGCTTTTAGCTTGATCATGCTGGGCATGGCTGCCAATAAGTCGGAGAAGCTATCGAACGCCTTATGCCCAAGCTCTTCAAAGCCGAGCTTGCAGGCTTGATCTGCAGCTTCTACAAAGCGGTCATAGCCCGGAAGATCGTCGGCATTGAAACGTGCGATCTCACGCCGCATGGTGGCTGCGTCGCCGCTGTAATCGAAATGCGTGCCATCATCAAAACGTATTCGGTAAAACGGCTCGATAGGTTTCAGCGTGATGTCATCTGACAGTTTTTTACCGCAGAGTGCCCATAACTCTTCGAGCAGTTGCGGTGCGGTGATGATGGTGGGGCCGGCATCGAAGGTAAAGCCATCTTGCCTATGCACATAGGCACGACCCCCGGGGGCGTCGAGTTTTTCAAGGACTTGTACTTGGTAGCCCTTGCAAGAGAGGCGAATTGCAGCAGCGAGCCCACCGAAGCCGCTACCGATCACAAGCGCGGTCGGCGCGGTCATGGGGTTATCCTAACAATTGTGCAAACACGCCGATGTTCCTCGATCCGAAGGATTCGAGTGCAATCTTGGTGCCAGTGGCGGGGTCGTGCAGAGTCAGGCGACCGTCTGCATGAAGAATTAATTCGAAAGGCTCGGCAGCGCCAACCCCATTCAATTTTCGCTGGCGTGCCATTGCGCGCAAAGTGCCACGCAAGAAGCCTTGTTCGCCTTCATAGCGTTGGACTAATTGGCCGCTGGTCACATCGATGGCGGCAACTGCACCATCCGGCTGATCGACAAACCGTAGCTGACGAATTTTTCTGGCGGGCTCAGCAGTAACTTCTTGCGTATTACCTTGCAGACGTGAAACGCCAATCGTGACGAAGGTACCGATCAGCAGCAGCGCCACCGCGATCGCCGGGAAACGACTAGCGCGTCGTTCAGGCACTGCTTGCGGTGGCAGCGATTCCATTTTCATCGTGCGATCGCCGCTGCAGGCATACGCACAGGGATGGGCTGGCGTGTATCGTCACCACCCAACTCAGATTGCCGCGATATCCAGGCCGCATGCAGCAGATCACCCGCAGCGCTAACATTACGCAGGCAGCGCAGGGAAGGCTGGGCCTTGGAAAGCTCCCAAGGACGTGCGTGCGGCCACAGATGCAGGTAGGCGATGCGGTCCGAACCTTTCAGCTCAAGCGCGATATCGCCACTGCCATCGGCATTCGTTTTGACATGCGCCGCTGCGATCCAACGCAAGGGCAGATTAAAACTAATCGTCAGCACGATACCGATGCGCATCACGATGCGGCGATTGGTCAGTGTGTACAGCGTGGTCTGCGCCGACATCCATGCAGTGAAGCTGAGCAGTCCAAGTGCGATGATCGCCATTGAAGACGACCACGCTAGTGGTGTCAGGTTTCCACTCAGGGTATCTGCACTATCCCATGACAAGATGGCTTGCAGTCCCAGCATCAAAGCAAAGTAAACCGCGACTTGTCGCACGTGGAAAGCTTCCAGTGCAAGCTGCTTCCAGTCGGGGCTGCCTTGCCACAGCACCCGTTCACCGGCCGGTAATGGCTCCGGTAGTCCGGGTGCTGCCTCCAGTTCATGTTCGGGATAGATTTGCATAGGAGTCGATCAGAACAGAGGTTCTTGACGTTCAGGCGTCGCGTACAAGGTACCTGCACCATAGTAAGCGGAGATTTTTTCTTCTTCCAGCATGGTGACCTGATCCGCCTCTTTAAGACCCGGCACATCGGCAAACTGATGCCCAAGGATCGCGTGGACCTTCACGCCATCATGTGTGATCCGCGCGAATGGCACTGGCAGCAATACTGTGCGGTTACCATCATTGAGGCGTACCTCGATATAGCGGAACAGCATCTCGGAGCGATCCAGCCACAGGTCTTGAACGGTACCAGCGACTTCGTCATCCGCGCCCCACACCGGCATGCCGCGCGGATCAGGGTCCTGCTCAGCAACACCGTGTTCAGGGTTGGCACGCAAGGGTGAAATTTTAGGTTCACCGAACGGCGTCATATCTGGATGATCAGCACGCTGATTCCATGCGCCGGGGCCAACACCCGCCAGCAGCGGATTGCCAATCGGCTCAATCGGCGCACCGATAAAGCGATGGCGTGGTTGCGCTTGCAAGAACTCGGGTTCTTTCAGCGGGTAGGGCATGACCACTTCCTCGCCACTTTCGAGCAGATACGTCTTAGGTGACGGGATAGGTGGCCAACCTTCCATTTGCGTATCTCGGCCATTGATTGGCTCGAGTGGATAACCATCGCGATGGTTCTCCTGCAGCAGGTAATATATCAGCCCGAAAAAGAAGATCCAGAACATGTACAACACGATCTGGGCGAAGTCGATGTACTGCGTAATCGCGCCTGTTTCCATGGTGCGCCTCCAACAATGAGTCGTCGCAAAGACGACGGGTGTGAAACTCTCTAGCCGGGGAATTCAGCTAGTCCAAACTTGCGCTGTGTTGCTGCTTGCTCTTGACGTGCGCGCTTGGCCAAAGGCCCGATCGCGATCAACACCGCAAACAGCAAATACATTTCAAGGTGATACACAAAGCTGTAACCGGTCACCGGTGAGATCAGGCTCTCACCCAACCAACCGCTGGTGGCCAGCGAGCCGACTAGGTCTTTTACCAAACCACCCGCAGCGATCGACGCGCCTGCAGCAGTGGCCTGTACCGCGCCCCAAGCACCGAGCGCCATACCGGCCGAGTCACCGATTTGCAAATCCATGGCCATGGTCAGCGTACCGACCGCGAACAAACCACTGCCAGCACCAATTAAGAAGGCACCGAAGCGAAACAGATTCGGCGCATCCAGCGGCGCAGAAAAAATTACCATCGCAAACGCTGGCATACCAAGCAAGGCACCCAAGGCGGCGATACGACCTGCATCCAAACCCGCTGCCAGTAAGCGCGCGGCCATACCAAACGCCAGCAGCGCACCCGCTGCGCTAATAGCGGTTAATAGGCTGGTGGCACCGACACCCAGATGCAGGATCTCGCCACCGTACGGCTCGAGAATGATGTCTTGCATATTGAACGCGCAGGTACCAAGCCCAACGGTCCACAAAAATCGCTTTACGCCCGGGCGCATTGCGTAGCTGCGCCAGTGGCTGGAAAAATCCTCTTCGCTGCGTGGCTGGCGTGCGCGGTCACGATTAAGTGCCTCTTGCTTCCAGAGCGCATTCAGATTCAGCATCACGACCAACACTGCCGAGCCTTGCACAGTCTGGATCAGCCGTAAGGGACTGAAATCTGCCAGCAACCAACCGAATAACGCACCGCTGCCTACCAAACCCAACAGCAGCATGGTGTACATCAGCGCCACCACGCGCGGTCTTGTCTCGGGTGTTGCCAGATCGGTAGCTAATGCCAGACCCGCGGTCTGAGTCACCTGCATGCCCATACCCACCAACAAAAACGCCAGGCCAGCACCAATGCGGCTCACCCACAGCATGCCGGGCTGCGGATCGGAAAGCGCCAGCAGACCAAACGGCATGATCGCAAGACCACCGAACAACAACAGACTGCCAATCCAGAGATAGGGCAGTCGCCGTAGACCGAGCGCGGAGCGATGGGTATCTGACCGAAACCCGATCATTGCGCGCAGCGGCGCGAAGACCAGTGGTAAGGCGACTGATAGCGCGACCCACCAAGCCGGCACACCCAACTCAATGATCATCACCCGGTTCAGCGTGCCGACCAGCAGGGCGGTCGCCAGACCGATCGAAAACTGAAATAGCGATAGACGAAGCAACCTCGGCAGTGGCAGATCCGGCGAGGCGGCATCGGCGAACGGCATCCAGCGCGCGTCCATGGACCCGGTCAGCTGGCGCACAATTTTCTGCAGTTGTCTCATCAAGGGCGCGAGTGTGCTTGCCGATATGGCAAGCTTGGTGCTTATGAGAACACTCTAGTGTTCGCGCAATATTGTGTCAATAAATAATTACACTATTTTCGTAAACTTAAGTTGACTCCAATACAAGTATCGGCCATGCTGCGTTCGTGCCTGCAATGGGCACATTGCAGTAAACAGTGCCACTCCTCTGGGGGCGTCCGCGTAATTTCGGGCGCCCCGTTTTTTTCGGGCAGGGCCGAATTTCAGGCGATCAGGTCGAGCTTGAGGCCGGCAGGCCCGGATGTTTGAGGTCCAGGGCTTCGGCCTGCTCGTGTTTGGCGGTCTCGTCAACCGATAGGGCAATCTCGATCATTTCCTTCTCGAAGCTGGGCAAACTGGGCGAGAGACGGAGGATATGCTCAGTTAAATAGAGCCCGGGGTCGCCGATATGGTTGCTACCTATCGGTGCGCCAGTCGGTGCGAAAAATGCCTTGCTGAAGATTTTTGCCAGGTTGCCACTCGCGATGGCCCTGTTCCGCGCCAGCCTGTCTCCTAACAATTTATCAGCGGTTGCGCATTGCTGCTCAAGTGGCGAGATGAAGCGGTACAGGTTGTCAGGACAACTGACTCGGCTGGTATCCAATCCTTTTATCTCGATGATTCTCTGGTTCTTTTCCACCAGGTCAGCGAGTAACTCCAAACCTTCCTTGCCATCGATCGCGCTGAAATCTTCTCCACCAAACTCCAGAGACTCGATGGTAGGTTGCTTTTGTAAGGCTCGGATCAGTGACACGATGTAATCGTAGCGGCCCATCGTCAATAAAGGGCCTAGTGAAAGCGATTTCAGTGACTTATTCGCTGCGATACTCAGGCTAAATGTATCCAGTCGTTCTGTATAGTTGGTCGTGGAGACATTGCGCTGTTTTGAAAACCAGTCAGAGCATTTGAAGTTTTCGAGCGTGGTTGACTGTTGAATCAATAACTGGAGTTCCCCCCAGGTTTTTTTTCCCTCGAACGGCCATTTATAGAGGGATAGTTCAGTCAGCTTCGGGCAGTGACGCAGCGCGTGAAGAATTTCTGCCGATTTTTCCTCTGAGAGGCGTGGCCCCTTCAGGTAAACCGATTGCAGGTTGCCGCAATGACTGATCATCTGACGAAGCTTTTCGCCAGCGACATCAGATAGGTTATCTCGAAAATGGAAATCGATTGATGTAGCGTTTCCCACCGTGGTGACCGCGTCAAGTATCTTTGGCGATAACCTGTCATCGACACCAACGATATTGAACTTCTCGATGCGAGGGCTGCGCAGAATGAAGTCGCTGATCGTTTCGGCTTTTTCTGAAAAATCAGAGGGCAATCCAATCGACATCGGTACAACGAACATCAATTGACGGAGACCGGGTTGTGTTTCGCTGACCGTTCGTAAAAACTGAGAAAACAAGTCAGATGAAAAATTATGCGGTTTGATATTCAGAAAGAAAAGTGGATCGCATTCGTGTAAAAGTTCGTTCAGCGCGATGAATTGTCTGTTATCAATTAGATTGCTAATTAGACTGTCCATTGCTTTGTGCTGTTCGCAGGGTTTCAACTCATCAAAGAATGGTCCTTCCGGATAGCAACCAAGCAGCATGTACTCAAGATACGTTTTTTCTGCAGTTGAAATATCATCGTCAAGTTGTTCAAACTCTTTCGCTGTGTAGGGTAATGGTGTTTGAATGGTCGGTAGTTGAACGCCACACCGTATCGGCCGTGTGTGGTTCTTTTCTTGATCGGATTGTCCGATTATCGGTACTGCTGTTAAAGCCGATCCGAGGGATTGAGATGCTTGCATCTTTTTTCTTTCTGAGAACTGAGCGGTGACCCCTCAGTACTAAAAAGAAGAAATGCAGTTCCCGTGTTATTCAGTAACGCAATGTCCGTAGCATGATTTGAAAGTCGTTTGCCGAATGTGATGGACACACATCGCCTACCGCCTACCGCGTTATGAGCAATGACATCGCTTATCGCGTTATCGATAAAAAAATGCCCGGATACTTCCGGGCATTTTTATTGCGGCCGAAGTGGCTTTAGAAATTACATACGCTCGAATACAGCGGCGATTCCTTGACCACCACCGATACACATGGTCACCAAACCATAACGCTTCTGTGTACGTGCCAACTCGTAGAGGCACTTAATCGTGATGATTGCACCGGTTGCGCCCAGCGGATGACCGAGTGCAATTGCGCCGCCATTCGGATTGGTACGAGCCGGATCGATATCAAGGCCGAGGCAAACACCGATCGATTGCGCAGCGAATGCCTCGTTTGATTCGATCACATCCATCTGATCCAACTTCAGACCAGCACGCTGCATCGCGATTTTTACTGCAGGGATTGGCCCG
>JAPLQC010000054.1 GCA_026399895.1 Burkholderiales bacterium | reverse complement strand
TACCTTGCTCACCGCAGAAAACTACGGCTACATGCTCACTCACAGTGACGCAAAAATGATCGTGGTGTCGGATGCGCTAAGAAGCACCGTCGATCCAGCCGTGTCGGCATGTGGTCACCCGCTGAAGATCGTCGTGTCTGGCGCGCTTGCCAATGATCGAGACATCGCGTTCTCGACCTTACTGGCGCAGCCACCCATGCCGCAGCCCGCAGATACGCACGCCGATCAGTTCGCGTTTTGGCTGTACTCCAGTGGCTCGACCGGACAACCTAAAGGCACCGTTCATAGTCATGCCAATCTGTACTGGACTGCGGAGTTGTATGGCAAGCCGGTGCTCGGTCTTAACGAACATGATGTCGTGTTCTCGGCCGCCAAGCTGTTCTTCGCCTATGGCCTCGGCAATGCGCTCACTTTTCCGCTGTCGGTCGGCGCCACTGTCGTGTTGATGGCAGAGCGTCCGACGCCGAATGCGGTCTTCGAGCGACTGATCAAGCAGCAGCCTACGGTGTTTTACGGTGTGCCCACGCTGTATGTCGCGATGCTGGCCGCCGATGCATTACCAGATCGCGGTCAAATCAAGTTGCGCCTTTGTGTCTCTGCGGGTGAGGCTTTGCCACGTGAAGTAGGTGAGCGATTCAGTGCGCAGGTCGGTTGCGATATTCTGGATGGTCTTGGCTCGACTGAGATGCTGCATATCTTTCTCTCGAATCGCAGCGGTGCCGTGCGGTACGGAACTTCTGGCACGCCAGTCCCTGGCTACGAGATGGCGATACGCGATGAACTTGGGCAACCGGTGGCCGTGGGCGACATTGGTGATCTCTACATCAAAGGTCCGAGCGCGGCGCTGTTGTATTGGAATAGTCGTGACAAAAGTACCGCTACCTTTCAAGGTGAGTGGGTAAAAAGCGGTGACAAATACACGGTAGATGCGGATGGCTTCTACAGCTACGCCGGGCGCAGCGATGACATGCTGAAGGTCAGCGGCCAGTATGTCTCGCCGATCGAGGTTGAGTCTGCGTTAATGGCACACGAGCAGGTGCTCGAATGCGCCGTCGTAGGACAAGCGGATGTTGATGGCCTGACCAAGACAGTGGCGTATGTTGTTCTGCACGAAGCCGATGCTGCCAATGATGAGTTGGCAAATACATTGAAGGCCTTTGTAAAAAATCGTCTTGCGCCATTCAAGTACCCGCGTGAGATTCATTTCATTCGCGAACTACCGAAAACAGCGACCGGAAAAATTCAGCGTTTCAAGTTACGCGAGCAGGATGTCGGCTAAGCTCGACATCGATTGGCGCGGTCGCGAGATCGCGATCGAGTATCGCTGGATCGATGTAGGCGGCATGGGCAGCCCAGACGATGCAGTCAATGCGGACGGTACGTTAAGCGCAGAAGATACGACCAATACAGATAACGCAAACGATACGGCCGCCGAACAACCAGTAATAGTTTTCCTGCATGAGGGCTTGGGATCCGTCTCGCTTTGGAAAGACTTCCCGGATCAGCTATGCGCGCGCATCGGTATACGCGGTCTGGTTTACTCACGACCGGGCTATGGCAAATCAACACCGCGTGGCGTAGACGAGCATTGGGACCCTGACTTCATGCATCGGCAAGCGTATGAGGTATTGCCGACGCTGCTAACGCATCTGAACGTAAAAAAACCCTGGTTGTTCGGCCACAGCGATGGCGCTTCGATCGCTCTGCTGTACGCGGCGCAATTCCCCGCAGCGCTGCGGGGTGCAATTGTGGTGGCGCCGCATTTGTTCGTCGAAGACATTAGTATTCAAAGTATCAAGCTCGCGCGGGAGGCGTATTTGCAGCACGGTTTGCGCGAGCGTTTGGCACGCCATCATGATGAAGTCGATTCTGCCTTCTTCGGCTGGAATGATGTCTGGTTATCAGAGGCTTTCAAGGACTGGAATATCGAGTCGGTAATTCCTGGCATCCGCTGCCCACTGCTTGCGCTGCAGGGCGAGCAAGATGAATACGGCAGCCTGCAGCAAGTCATGCGTATCCGAGAGTTACTTCCTTCTGCCGAGGTCATCACGCTTACCAATTGTGGTCATTCACCCCATCGCGACCAAGCTGTTGCACTGATGGCGGCAGTGGAGGCATTTATTCAGCGCCAGCATTAGGCAAGTAGTAGGTAAGCAATGGGTCAGCATCAAGCCAGCATCAAGCCAACACTAAGCCAACACAAAGCCAGCATCACGCTAACCTTAAGCCAATAGTCGACCAGAAAGACCTCATAAAGAATCGAGCACCACCACAGTGCAGCAGTGCGATGAAACTGTCATCGTGATGGCGTTGATTCTCGTACAATGCGCGCATCGCTCGGACTTGATGACACATGCAGCTCGAATCACTGAATAAACGCCTGGTACTTCAGCTCGGCTACGCCGGACTGATTCCCTTTTTCTTGATGACCTTGGGTGTGTGGACGGCCGAGGCTACATGGATAGGCGACTTCGTCAAAGGGCAACTCGCCTATGCGATGGTGATCTTGTCTTTCTTAGGCGGCGTTCATTGGGGGGTAGCACTGCTATCGAACACGCTGCCAGAGGAAATCTCGCGCAGAGCCCTGGCTTGGGGCGTGACGCCCTCGCTGATTGCCTGGTGTGCCACCTTGTTCAGCGGTTTTGGGTTTGCCGTGATGATGGCCGGCTTTATCGCGGCGCTACAGGTCGATAAGCAGCTTTATGCTGCGTACGGCATGCCAGATTGGCTGATACCGATGCGCAAACGCCTGACCACGGTGGTCGTGCTGCTGCTGTTACTAACCGTGATCGGCGCGAATTTCCGAGGTTGAGTCTTGAAACCGGAGAAAAATCCGGTCAGATATCGTCGTCGTCAGATTTTCTTGGCTTGCCGTCGACATCACTGATACGCATACGCTTGCGGCGGTCGCCCATCAACTCGCGCAGCTCGCGAATACTCAGGTCAGTGACCTCATGCATGCGAATCAAAAGAGACGCGCCCACCGGTAAAGTGCGGTGGCGAATTTTGCTGATCACAGGCGGCCGGACTTCAAGTGCGCGCGACAACGCCGCGTCATTCTTCAAACCGAGCTTCTGGATCAACGCGTCTAGCAAACGATTTGGATCGTAGCCGTCTTGCGATACCAGAGGATGCTTTTCCATTACGTCTCCCCCCTAGGAATTTTTTGAGTCAACGGCTTCTGGTTTAATTTCTCGAACCATTGCCCAAGTGCAATTACTGTAATGCTAATTTATATGTCATCGCAACAACATTTTCAAGGGGTTCAAGGAAATTTGCCCGTAATAAAGATAATTTTTTTTAAAATACTTGCTCTAACAATAACGAAATACTCGCCAGTCATTAAAAAAGCGTTCAAAAACAAGTTCTTGCGTTTTTATTAAGGCGGCGCGGTGCGGATTAGGGGCGCCGGCACCAGATCGGACCTGCCAGCCCAGGCGGCCGAGGGAATGGCCCGCAAAGGCCGCCTGCGCGTTGCAGGCGGCCGTCGTGTCTGCCTCTTACTTACAGGCGGCTCTCGCCTCTTCCAGCAATCGCTTACCGTCGAGGCCTCGTGCGTTCATATCTTTGACCCACTCGTCGTCGACCAAACTGGTTGCGGCAACCCAGCGTTTCAACTCGGCGTCAGGCAACACGTAAATGGTGTTCTTGCGTAGCTCTGCGCTCTTGCGACCCGGTGCAGCGTCCTCAGCGAACAATTTACCGACCCAAGCTGACGCATCGGCGCCGCTATTGTTGTCGATAACTTTCTTCAGATCCGGAGGAAGGCTGTCATATTTCGCCTGATTCATCGCGTAGATGAAAACCGCATTCAGCATTTGCGGCGCACCGGCAGGTGACTCAGTGTGAAACTTGGTGATCTCTTCAAACTTCATCGAGGGCACCACTTCCCATGGAATCAGTGCACCATCGATCACGCCCTTCGAGAGTGCTTCGGCCGCTTGAGGAAGCGGCATTGGAACCGGTGTTGCGCCGAGCGCCGCCACCATCTTGGTGCCCAGACGCGTTGGGGCGCGTACTTTCATGCCCTTCAAATCTTCCAATACTTTGATGGGCCGCTTGGTGCTGTTAAGCAATGCGCCGTCGTGAACGTGAAACAGAAGCGGCTTCACGCCTTTGAACTCTGCGGTCGCATTCTTCATCGCGTAGTGCCACAGACCGCGACTGGCGCGCTCGGAATCATTGATCATGAATGGCAGCTCGAACACTTCCGATACCGGAAAACGTCCTGCCTGATAGCCCGGCACGGTCCAAATGATATCGGCGACACCATCCTTGGCCTGATCGAACAATTGCTGTGGCGTGCCGCCAAGTTGCATCGACGGATAGATCTGGCACTTCAATCTACCGGCAGATTCCTTGGAAATCTTTTCGCACCAGGGAACGATAAAGCGCGCATGCGTAGTGGATGCCGGCGGCAGGAAATGATGCACCTTCAAAGTGATGGTCTGAGCCTTCGCATTAGTCGCCAGCGACACCAGCAAGACTAAGCAAAGCTGCCAGAAGTAGCGCACTGCCATGGGATCCTCCTGTGGGGGTTTAGTAGTTAATTAGCGAAAGTATGAACAAGATAAAGCGATATGACCGGGAAAAACACCAGCAGCAGAATACGCACTAAATCCGACGCCAGGAAGGGCAACACACCCTTGAAGGTCTCAATGACCGGAACGTCTTTCGCGATGCGATTAATGATGTAGATATTCATACCAACCGGCGGATGCACCAAACCAATTTCGACCACCATTAACGCCAGTATGCCGAACCAGATCGATTTATCAGCTGGCGTCATGCCCGCAAACTCGAGACCCATCACGATCGGATAAAAAATCGGAATCGTGAGCAGAATCATTGCCAACGAATCCATGACGCAACCAAGGAATATATAAATCAGTAGGATCGCGAAGATCACTGACAAGGGCGGCAACCCACTCCCCTGAACCCAGCTGGCAAGTTCCGCCGGCATTTGCGTCAATGCCAAGCCGGAGTTCAGCATGTCGGCGCCCAACAGCACCAGGAAGATCATCGCCGTTGCCTGCGCCGTGCCAAGTATGCTGTTCAAGATACCTTGGAAACGCATGCCATTAAGGACCGCAATAATGCCGCAAGCCGCTGCGCCAATAGACGCCGCTTCGGTGGGGTTGGCCCAGCCACCATAAATACCCACGATCACCACCAGAAAAACTAGCAGGATGGGCAGCACACCAGCCAGCGTCTTGAGCGCAAGCGGCAACGGTACACGCTCACCCGCCGGGCCTGCCTCTGGTTTAAGGGTGACAACGATACGGATCACGATCATGTAACCGAGCATCGCGATCAGCCCGGGAATGACTGCGGCCATGAACAATTTGCCGATCGATTCCTGCGTCAGCACCGCATAAATCACCAATGGCACCGAGGGTGGAATCATGATGCCGAGCGTGCCTCCCGCAGCGAGCGCGCCCGTGGCGAGCGACCCCGCATAGTTATAGCGACGTAATTCAGGAAGTGCGACCTGCCCCATGGTGGCAGCAGTGGCCAGCGACGAGCCACAGATCGCACCAAATGCCGCGCATGCACCAACTGAAGCCATCGCCACGCCACCACGCCAATGCCCTACAAAACTATTGACGCAGTTGAACAGCGCGCGCGACAGACCACCATGCGTCGCGAACTGACCCATCAGCATGAATAAGGGAATCACCGCCAGGTCATAGTTGGAGAAACGCGCATAGGCGATATTCTTCAAGGTAGCCAACAGCGGCAGCGACTGGTAATCATTCATGACCAGAAAACCAGCACTGCCGATGATGAACATGGCGATACCGATATGAACCCGCAGTGCGAGTAACACCAGCAGTACGGCGAACATGACTAGACCAATACTCATGCCGCTCATGCTGCACTCCCGCTGGCACGCCAGTAGACGGCCGCATTGTAAAAGCCTGCAATTGAGAGCAGCAAGAAACTCGGAACGAGTGCAGCGACGATCGTCCACACCGGCCACAGCAGCATCATTGAAGCTTCACCGGCCTCGCGTAGTGATAGCGCGCCAACACCGGTACGCCACGCGACTAGCAAGGCCACCAGTGCCAATAAAAGATGGGAGACAGCATCCAGCTTGTGCTTGGCATGCTGCGGCAGGCGGGTGGTGAAAAAATCAACCCGCAAGTGATGACGCTCCATCTCGCAGTACGGCAGCATCGCGGCGGCGGCTACAGCGCCAACCATTTGCATTAATTCGATATCACCGGTAATCGGTGCTGAGGCGATCTTGCGCCCGACGATGGAAACCAGCGACATCAGCACCAGCGCGATAAATCCAACACCGCCGAGGATTGCAAAGCCTTTACTTGCCGCATGAACACGCTGACCCCACGGGCCGAGCGCGAGTTCGTTTGACGCCTCCGATGCGTCGCCGAGCGCCACGTCCTGCATTACATCTCCTCGTTATACGGGCTTTAGCCCACTATTTTGTGCCGCCATAATAACCGCACTCAGCACGGACTTGTCATTTAAGCCAAGCTGCAATTTGCTCCGAACTGACGTGCTTGCAACGATTCCGGTACCATCGATCTTGTAATCCCCATGACATGGAGACCTTATGAGGCGGCTTTTTACCTGTGTCTTTTTGTTTTCGACGCTGCCTGCTGCTGCACAGGCGCCTGATTGGAAGCTGATCTCGCAGTCCGGGAGCAGCGGCCAAGTCATTAACTGGTACGTGGATGCCGGCAGTATTGTCCGTGCCGATGAATACCTGCGCGCCGTGCTACGCACCTCATGGTCTGCACCGCAGTACGCCCCGGATCAAACCGCCTACCAGTCATCCACTTACCTGAATTATTTTGACTGTGGCAAGCGGATGATCGCCTACACTGGCAATGCCTACTTCACCACCATCGAGCCGGGCGGCGCACCCGTGCACGAAGAACCAGAGCTACCACTCTCGCAGCTAAGCTTTCAGGAAGTAAGGCCTGGTTCAGCCGGTGAAACAAGACTCGACTTTGTGTGCAAGTTTCGCTCCAAGCAATTCATGACTTAACATAAAAAAACCGCAGACCAAGCTGCGGTTTTTTTTAAAGCTGAACGGTTCAGGCTAGATCAAACCCGGCGCTTGTACTCACCCGTACGCGTATCGATTTCGATTTTGTCGCCCTGATCAACAAACAGCGGCACCGACACCTCGAACCCAGTCGCGATTTTCGCTGGCTTCAATACCTTGCCTGAGGTGTCGCCTTTCACTGCAGGCTCGGTGTAGGTGATCTCGCGCACAACGGTAGTGGGCAACTCGACCGAGATGGCTTTGCCGTCGTAAAAGACCGCCTCGCATACCATGCCATCTTCGAGATAGTGAATTGACTCACCCATGTTCTCGGACTCGACCTCGTATTGGTTGTACTCACCGTCCATGAACACATACAGTGGATCAGCAAAGTAGGAGTAAGTGACTTCCTTACGGTCCAGCATGACGATATCGAATTTTTCGTCGGAACGGTATACCGCCTCCTGCGCTGCTGCCGTCAGCAGGTTTTTCATTTTCATTTTGACGACAGAAGCGTTGCGGCCCGACTTCGAAAACTCGGATTTGACAACGACCTGCGGCTGACCGTTCAGCATGAATACATTGCCGACGCGGAGTTCTTGTGCGGTTTTCATAGTAATGGCGAGAGAGTTCGAGGATAGTTATTGTCCGAGCAGAGGTTGTTGATGTCTTAATCAACGCTCGGATATCAAGAGCGGCGGATTTTACCCGATTTCCCTCGCAAATTCGATCAGCCCGGTGGCGAGCTCCCCGCTTTCGGCGAGCTGCTGCTGCCAGATGGAAGCACGCGCTTTCAATACTGGCAAGACCGCCATCAGGCCCGGCCAATCGGGTGTCACTGGCTCACCGTTCCACCAATCTGAAAAATGGCGCAATCTGTTGGCACACAGAGGGTCAAGTGACTCGCCATACAAGGCCAAAAATGCCTGCAGCTTGGTAAGTTGGGCACGATCCGCTTGCGGGTAGAGCTGCCACAGCATCGGCTGTGCGGCCCACTGCGCGCGTGACGCACTGTCCTCACCACGCACGAAATTCAAATCGCAACTCCAAAGAAACCGATCGTAATCATCAGGGTCCAGAAACGGGATGCCCTGTAGCGTCAGCGCGCCTTGCGTCGATGCTTTACCGCTGGCGGGTGCGAGTGGGGTGACCCCCTCAGGCACCAGGCATAGAACCGGTGGACCACTCTGCATCATTTGAAAGAGCGACGCAATCGGTGCAGTTGGGTAGCAAAACAATGAAACTAGGTGGGCGCCCGTTTGTGGATTAACACCGAGTTGCGATAAAAACTTCATTCGCGCATTAGCGTCAAACGCCGAACGCTTGGCTAGTAAATCACTCTCGCGCAGCAAGCCGCCCGTGCGCTGAGTAAAACCCGGAAAGAAAAAATGTTCGACCAGCGGGAGACGCGGATGGGGTGACGGTAATCTGTGACTTTGCTCGACCCACTGCTCAGCAGACAAATACTCGAGATTGATCCACACCGGTGCAGGTGTCATTGCCGCCATGCGCAGCAGCGCAGACTCTGGCAAGCGACAACCGAAGGCGCAGATCACCAGATCCGCCACTGGTTCGGGCGTGGTGGTGGATGACCAATGCTTCAGCGTAAAGCCATCGAGTGCTTGCTGCGCGAGGCTGACGTCAATCGTAGGACGAAGCCGCTGCAAACGCGTCAAGTCATCCACCCATAGCGTCACGCTTTGCCCGAGGCTGGCCAGTATGCGGGCCAAGCGCCAGCAGACACCCGCGTCACCGTAGTTGTCCAGCACCTGACAAAAAATATCGACCGTGCGCAGCTCGCGCATCATTTTCGCCCTTTAAGAAAACGCGCCAGCCTACGCATCGGCCTTAGAAAAATCAATGCACGTCCTGCGGTTGCCACTCTAGCAACTGATACCGCCTAGTCGGCGCCACAGCTAACCATTAGTCGTGAAATCTTTTCTTCTGGTAATAATTTCAGGCTTTATCCCCCATCATTGGCACTTTTCCGCGGGCATCCCTTATGTATCAGACGAAAGAGGTCAGCGAACAACGGCCATCCCGATTCGAGTCCTCCGTCATTGCGCTACCGACGCGTGCCGTCGACCGCTACCATCCCCGCAAGCGTGCCTACGTATCGGTACGCACAAAATTCATCATCGCCATAGCAAGCGCTACTGCATGGCTGCTGTTGTGCGTTTTCTTGGCTGAACCTTGGGGCAACGCACTGGCTGATCTGGTGGGCGAAACACTGGCGTGGATCATCATCGCTGGCATCGCGCTGATCCCGGGATTCATGAATGCATTCATGCTGGCGAGTCTCGCGATGGACAACCGCCCCACGCGCAGCGCAATGCTGCACTACCCGGGCATCAGTATTCTGGTCGCGGCGTACAACGAAGAAGACAATATCGTCAGCACCATCGAAAGCATCGCACTACAAAACTACCCCGGTACCTTGGAGGTGATTGTCGTGAACGATGGCTCACGCGACAAAACCGTAGAGCTCGTCAAGACGCAGTTGCCGCTTCACCCATGGTTGCGATTATTGGATCTGCCGCGCAATGTCGGCAAAGCTCGCGCATTGAACGCTGCGCTGGACCAAGTCTCGCATGAGATCACGATTACCGTTGATGCAGACTCGTGGTTGTTTCGCGATGCCTTGCAGAGCATTGTCGAACGCTACGTACAAGACCCGGCAAGTACCCGCGCGGTCGCAGGTGGCGTCATGGTGCGCAATTCACGTGCAACATGGATGACACGCGCCCAAGAGTGGGATTATTTTCAAGGTATCGCCGCTATCAAGCGGGTACAGTCCTTGTACCAAGGCACGATGGTGGCGCAAGGCGCATTCTCGCTGTACGACACTGCGACACTGCGTGATATCGGTGGCTGGCCCGACTGCATTGGCGAAGACATTGTGCTGTCTTGGAGCATTCTGAAAGCTGGCCACCGGATTGGCTACTGTGAAGACGCGCTGCTGTTCACCAACGCACCCACCACGCTCCTGCAGTTTTCCAGACAACGTAAACGCTGGTCACGCGGCATGATCGAGGCATTCAAACAGCATCCAGATATTCTGCTGAAGCGCTCATTACCGACTACCTTTGTTTACTGGAACCTGCTGTTTCCCTTGCTTGACTTGATATTCACGCTGGTCTTCATACCAGGCATTGTCTTGGCGCTATTCGGTTACTTCTGGATCGTTGGGCCAATTACGCTGGCGCTGATCCCGATGGCCATGGCGATGAATTACTTCATGTATCGCATAGGTCGCCGCACGTTTGAGCGGCTCGGACTAAGCGTGCGGTTCAACCTTTCCGGATTCTTCATTTATTCGCTTTTTTATAGCCTGATCATGCAGCCGGTGTCATTGGCAGGCTACATCGCCGAGATACTCAATCTGCGCAAGTCATGGGGAACGAAATGAGAATTTACGCGCCATCTTTGATCGTGCTTCTTGGCCTAGTCACAAACCATGCGCTGGCCGAACCCTCGGCGGCGGGCGGCGGCTATTTCCAATCCCATGACAGCGAACGCTTCAGTAGCCGCCGGCTCAACGCAGAGGCGTTAAGCACCTATCAGCATCTTGATCACCGAACTGGTATCCGCTACACCGATCACCAATTCAGCCAAGATGACTGGCAGCGGAGCGGTCAACAATTACGTTTGGTCGCACGCCGTAATGATCGAAAAACCACCGACGGCTGGAACGCCGAACTTGGCTGGCTTCAGCAATCTACCCATGACCTGCTGACATTGGATAGCAGCTACCGGCAGACCTTCGCTAGCGGGTCGGCATTGGAGGTATTTGCGAATCGCGATATCGTCGAGACGCGCACCGCACTAAACCAGGGCTTGTATTTCAACTTCGCGGGTGCCTCGGTGGATGTACCGGTTAACCCTCATGTCACCCTGGTGGGACTGGCGGGCTACCAAGGCTTTTCCGACAATAACCATCGTCGGCATCTGCGTGGTCGGGTGATCTGGCAACCCTCACTCGATCTCGGGCTGACGCTACAACTTCGCTACCGATGGTTCGACAACAGCCAACTTGATGTCGGGCGTGCCTACTTCAACCCGGAGCGTTATCAGGAGGGCATGCTCGCCATTGGCTGGCGACAGCGCATCGGTAATTGGCGCAATGCCATGACAGCTGGTCTAGGCTCACAGCAGATTGCGTCCGAGTCCGCCACGCCGACGCAGCTGCTTGAGCTATCCAGCGAAACCCAAGTCGAGCGCTACGCGCTACGTTTGCGGGCTGGCTACACACGCGCCGCCGGCCCTGCGGCAACTAATGATCGGGACTACTGGTATCGCTATCTTCTCGGCGAGCTGGTTTTTCCATTCTGATACTGTTAAGTCGCTCCAATACGCCCGGTTGAACGCTGGTGCATCGTTACAGTCTGCACCGCAAACCACAATGATCAGCCCCAGATAAGGTCCTTAGATCAATCCCAGTTTGAATGTCTCAGCCCCTGTGCTGTTGATGTCCTTTCTGGCGATCGTAATGAATAGCTAATGCCGGGGGTGGGCCCATGCCAGCGCGAGTTTGCCGTGGTTGCCATCCGCTGAACGCGCTGTTAGTCTGCGGGAATGCGTATCTTTTTTTGTTTTCATAAATGAAAGCCGGCTCCCACCTGAAAGGCCTCCAAGGCATGGGCTCGGTGTTCGGCGTCGCTACGCGTATTGAGGGCACGGTACGCATTGAGGAAAGTGTGCGGATCGACGGCAAGATTGAAGGTAACCTCGACCAGCCAGACGGTAATTCGCGCTGGATCGTAATCGGACCGAGCGCGAGCGAGAGCATTGAATTACTCGAGGGCTGTGAGGTGCGCGGCAATATCGTGCACAAGTCCATCAACGTAGAGCCAGGCGCATCCCTGCATGGGCAACTGATCGCCAGCGAGAACGGCACCGTCGAACCCGCCGCTAATCAGGATCAAGGGCCTGAAATCACTGCGTGAATTGCGCTCAATTTTTTACGGCTGCCTTATACTCCGCGCGTCCTTAGCAAAACAACGGTTTTGTGTATACGCCATGCAGATCGCCCGACCCAGCTTACTTTCGCTCTGTTGCGCGCTACTGTCGCTAACATTGGCCGTACCCGCACAGGCGGCCACTTACCAATGCGTCACCACCGCCATGCGCGGCAATAGGTGGATCTGCAAGGAAGATCCTTCGGTCTGCTCGTTTGTTTTTACGGTCGACGAGAAATCAAAAAGCATTTTCCGCAAAATTGATGAGCGCAACCCTCGCGTCCCCGTCGTGGTCGACAAATGGGAAGACAATGTCCTGATCGCGCATGAAGATCAAACCCGGATTGACTCTCGCTTCATCGAGCAGTACTTCTACAAAATCGAATTCGACAACGGCAACTTCTTGATGGCCAACGAGTACGTGACGAATAAAGGTCGCTACCTGACGCAAGAAGAGTTGAACATGGCGGATAAGAAGAAATACTCCTACTACCGCCCGAGATTATTCACTGAAAAAGGTCGCTGCACCTTCAAGCGCTGACATGCACACGCCACGCCGCTACCGCTACTACGACCTGCTGTTAGCGGCTTTTGTTGTCGCACTACTCTGTTCCAATCTGATCGGCGCCGGCAAGGCGGCAGTACTCACGCTACCCGTACTGGGTGAAGTTACCTTCGGCGCGGGTATCTTGTTTTTCCCAATCTCTTACCTATTCGGCGACATCCTGACCGAGGTCTATGGCTATGCGCATGATCGGCGCGCCGTATGGGCTGGATTCACCGCGCTGCTGTTTGCTGCCGTGATGTCGCTGGTCGTTATCCAGCTGCCGCCTGCATCTGGCGATTACATGGATGGCTACCAGAAAGGTCTGGAGACCGTCTTTGGCAACACCTGGCGCATTGTGCTGGCTTCGATTATTGCGTTCTGGGCCGGCAGTTTGGTGAATGCCTATGTCATGGCCAAGATGAAGATCATGACCGAAGGCCGCCATCTGTGGATGCGAACCATAGGCTCGACCGCCGCGGGGGAACTGATCGACTCCAGCATTTTTTATATGACGGCGTTTTATGGCATCTGGTCAACCGAGCAAGTGATCGCTGTCGCGATCGCGCAGTATTTTCTGAAAACTGGCTGGGAAGTCGTCATGACCCCGGTGACTTACCGGGTAGTCGCTTGGCTGAAGAAAAAAGAAGACGAGGATTACTACGACGTTGGCACTAATTTCTCACCATTCAAAGTCGGTGTTTGAATCGGTGTTTGAAGCCTCTGACAAAAGGTCGCAGACATCATCTGCAACACTCATTTTTGTCAGAGGCTTTTACTTATTCAGAGCCCGTATCGCGAGATTAGAGCTTATCTAACGCTGCAGAAAGATGGCCGACGGTGCGCTCGATGTTAGTGAGCTTCTCCAAGCCGAACAGGCCAATACGGAAGGTGCGGAAATCCTGACGCTCACCCACTTGCAAAGGCACACCCGCCGCTGTTTGCATACCGAGCGCCATAAACTTTTTACCGTTCTGAATCTCCGGATCTTCGGTATAGCTCACGACCACGCAAGGCGCTTGGTAGCCTGGCGCCGCAACGCTGGGGAAACCTCGCGCTTCCAGCATCTTACGTACCTGAATACCGAGTTCGACCTGCTGCGCTTTCAAGTGATCAAAGCCCAAGGCTTGGGTCTCGCGCATTACATCGCGCAAGACACGGAGTGAATCGGTTGGCATTGTCGTGTGATACACGTGCGAGCCTTTTTCATAGGTCTCTACCACTTGCAGCCACTTCTTCAGATCGCAGGAGTAACTAGTGCTGGTAGTGGATTCTATACGCTCACGCGCACGTTCCGACATCGCAATCAGTGCGCAACAGGGTGAGCTACTCCAACCCTTTTGCGGCGCGCTAATCACGACATCAACCTTGGACGCCACCATGTCGACCCACATCGCGCCTGAGGCGATGCAGTCGAGTACGAACAATCCATCGACCGCTTGTACCGCCTCGCCCACAGCACGCAAATACTCTGGCGGCAGGATCAGGCCTGCGGAGGTCTCTACGTGCGGCGCGAACACGACTGCTGGCTTGTGCTCTTTGATCCATGCAACCACTTCTTCGATCGCGGGTGGCGCGTACTGCTGCTGAAAGCCTTCCACCTCTGGTGATGAGGTAATCACATGGAGTTGATCCGAGATGTGTCCCATCTCGAAGATTTGCGTCCAGCGGTAGCTGAACCAACCATTTCGAATCACGAGACATTTTCGACCCGTCGCGAATTGGCGCGCTACAGCCTCCATGCCATAGGTGCCGCTACCAGGAACCACCACTGCGGATTTAGCGTGGTACACCTCTTTCAGCATGCTGGAGATGTCATTGATCACCCCCATGAAAGATTTCGACATATGGTTCAACGAACGATCGGTGTACACCACCGAAAACTCGAGTAGACCGTCTGGATCAACGTGGGGTAGCAAACCTGGCATGGCTATCCTGTTAGCAAAGTAAGTATGAAAACGTGTTTGCAAAGCTGCAAATAGATGCGAAGTTTATCAGACCTGCTCACACGAATCGGGCCCATCCCCTGCAAATGCGAGGGTATGGCACGAAAAACAGCCGCGCGCATCCGCAACTCGCTTTAGAATTTAGGGCCTACAGACAAAACATTATTGGAGACATATGGAAAGCGATATCGAAATTGCTCAAAAAGCAAAAATGAACAAGGTGATCGATGTCGCCGCCGGACTTGGAATTCCCGAGGATGCGATCGAACCCTACGGCCACTACAAAGGCAAGGTCTCGCTCGCCTACCTCGACACGCTCAAGAGCCGCCCGAATGGCAAATTAGTGTTGGTGACTGCCATCAGCCCAACACCCGCTGGTGAAGGAAAAACCACCACCACGGTTGGGTTGGGCGATGCACTGAATAGAATCGGTAAGAAAGCCGTCATCTGCCTACGTGAGCCCTCGCTCGGACCCGTGTTCGGCGTCAAAGGCGGTGCCGCAGGTGGTGGCCACGCGCAAATCGTGCCGATGGAAGACATCAACCTGCACTTCACCGGTGATTTCTCCGCCATCGCACTCGCCAACAATCTGCTGGCCGCGATGATCGATAACCACATCAACCACGGTAATACGCTCGATATCGATCCGCGTCGCATCACCTGGAAGCGCGTAGTCGACATGAATGATCGCGCCTTGCGTGACATTGTTGTCGGCATCGGCGGTACTGCGAATGGATTTGTTCGTCAGGATGGTTTCGACATCGTGGTGGCGTCCGAGGTGATGGCGATCTTCTGTCTTTCAACATCGGTGCAAGATCTGAAGAAACGCTTGGGCGATATCGTGATTGGCTACACGCGTGACCAGAAGCCGGTTCATGCACGTGACCTCAACGCGCATGGCGCGATGACAGTTCTGCTAAAAGATGCGCTTCAGCCTAATCTGGTTCAGACCCTCGAGAATAATCCTGCGTTTGTACATGGCGGCCCGTTTGCCAACATCGCGCATGGTTGTAACTCGGTGATCGCTACACAAAGCGCACTCAAGCTCGGTGACTATGTCGTGACCGAGGCAGGTTTCGGTGCTGATCTGGGTGCTGAAAAGTTCATTGACATCAAGTGCCGTAAAACTGGACTCACGCCATCGGCCTGCGTGCTGGTAGCAACCATTCGCGCGCTCAAGTACCACGGTGGCAAAGATGTCAAAGAGCTGAATAGCGAAGACTTGGATGCCCTGAAAAAAGGCATGGTCAATCTGGAGCGTCATGTCGACAACGTGACCAATCAGTATGGCTTGCCCTGCGTGGTATCCATCAATCGTTTCACCGCTGATACCGATGCCGAGATCGCACTGGTGACTGAGCGCATGAAAGCGCTCGGCGTCAACGTGGTACTAGCTGAGCACTGGGCCAAAGGCAGTGCCGGAGCAGAGGCACTGGCGCACGAGGTGGTTCGCTTGTCTGAGCGTAGCAACTCACACAAACTGGTCTACGAAGACAGCGATTCTCTGCTCGAAAAAATGAAGAAGGTCGCCACCAAGATCTACGGTGCTTCTGACGTCACTGCCTCGGCCAAGGTGAAGCAACAGTTGAAGTCCTTCGAAGAGGCAGGCTACGCACATTACCCAATCTGCGTCGCCAAGACACAGTCATCGTTCAGCACGGATGCCACCTCACGCGGCGCGCCGAGCGGTCACGTGGTCAATGTTCGCGAAGTCAGGTTGGCTGCAGGCGCACAGTTCATCGTGATGATCTGCGGTGACATCATGACCATGCCCGGCCTGCCGAAGGTACCGAGTGCGGTCAAGATCGACATCGATGACCATGGCAAGGTGGTAGGTCTGTTCTGAGTCCACGCAACACAGTTACGCCCGGCGCGATGGGTGATGTGACCCAAGCGCATGCTCAGGTTCATCAGCGCCGGGCGGCTCTTTATAGGCTTTTGATTTCAATCGTGTTCGAGTGGATACCACCGCATGACGCTCGAACCTGAAGCGCTGCAAGCCTTGTGGCTAACCGCCAAAGTATCGGCTGTCGTCACCTTCATTTTGCTACTGCTGGGCACTCCAATCGCCTGGTGGCTGGCACGCACCCAATCCCGCTTGAAAGCACCGATCTCTGCCATCGTGGCACTGCCCTTGGTGCTGCCGCCCACCGTACTTGGTTTTTATTTGTTGCTGGCGATGGGCCCGCACGGCTTTGCAGGTCGGCTTACCGAATCACTTGGCCTCGGCCTGCTGCCATTCACCTTCTGGGGTTTGGTGGTTGCTTCGGTGTTCTACTCGTTGCCCTTCATGGTGCAGCCGCTACAAAGCGCTTTCGAATCCATCGGACGTCGACCACTGGAAGTAGCAGCGACGCTACGGGCGACACCACTCGATGCATTTTTCAGCGTCGTAGTGCCAATGGCGCTACCCGGATTTTTAACGGCATCGGTCATGAGCTTTGCTCACACCGTCGGCGAATTTGGCGTTGTGCTGATGATCGGTGGCAATCTCGCTGGCGAAACCCGCGTTGCCTCAGTTCAGATTTATGACTATGTCGAGGCGATGCAATACGAGCACGCACATGCGATGGCTGCGGTGCTGATTGGCTTCTCTTTCATTGTGCTGCTAGTACTGCACCTATCGCGCCCGAAAGCGCAGAGCACGCAGTAAGATGAGCCTCCATCTTCAATTTAATTTAACGCGCGCTGACTTCGCGCTGAATGTCGACCTGCAGCTGCCAGGGCGCGGTGTAACTGCGCTGTTCGGCCCCTCCGGCTGCGGCAAGACCACGCTGCTACGCTGTATCGCTGGGTTGGAGCGTGCATCCGGCTCGCTGAGGGTGAATGAACACCTGTGGCAAGATGCGACACACTTCGTGCCCACCCATCAACGTGCGATTGGCTATGTATTTCAGGAAGCAAGTCTGTTTCCACATCTCTCGGTACGCGGCAATCTAGAGTACGGCATGAAGCGCGCCAGTAGTAATGGCAAGGTAGTGATTGATCCGATTATTGACCTACTTGGCATTCGTGCTTTACTCGATCGGAAGCCAGATGGTTTATCGGGCGGCGAACGACAACGAGTTGCCATCGCGCGCGCGCTTGCTGTTGATCCGAAACTATTATTGATGGATGAGCCGCTTGCCGCGCTCGATCTGAAACGCAAACAAGAAATTCTTCCCTACCTCGACCGACTACAGGCCACGCTGGAGATTCCGATTCTTTACGTGACCCACTCGCCCGACGAGGTGGTTCGACTCGCACACCACTTGGTCGTGATGGACGCTGGCAGCGTTGTCGCCAGCGGTGAACTGGCTGACACGCTGTCGCAACTTGACTTGCCGGTGAAGCTGGGACAGGACGCCGGTGTCGTCATCGGATCCGTAGTTGGCAGCATTGAGTCGCAATGGCACTTAACGCGTATGGACTTCGATGGTGGCTCGGTCTGGATCCGAGATCCGGGCTTGGCGCTGGGGGCTAAAGCGCGTGTTCGCATCCTTGCCAGTGATGTCAGCCTGGCGCGCGAACAACCGGGCAAGAGCAGTATTCAAAACGTGCTTCAGGGGCAGATTGATGCGATGAAAGATGACGAGCATCCCGGTCTGGTGCTGGTGCGTGTGAAGGTAGGCGATACAGCCCTACTCGCACGAGTGACGAAGCGCGCAGTATCCGAGCTAGCGCTTCAGACAGGTGATACTGTGTGGACACAGGTAAAATCAGTAGCACTCGCTCGCTGACAATTAGCCCATGCGCCCTGCTTCGCTTTTTCCGCTGTTAATGCTTTTTGTGCTGACTGCGTTTGGCACGAACGCAGCAGCCGACACGCTACGATTTAACTGCCGTGGCTACATGCCGATCTATCTTGGCAGTTGGGTGCCGATCAACCCAGACCCAAGTGACTTCGATCCACTGACCATAGAAATCGATGAGTCGACGAAGATGACTGGCTTCACGCTGACCATGATCGGCCGCGTCAGTTTCGCCACCAAGGTCAGCGAGGCGCATGTAAAAGGCGCGATCGCTTATAAAAAACTGATGATCGATGACATGATCGAGTTCATCGATTTCAATTTGAATCGGGGCACCGGTGAGGTGACGATCACTGCGCTCCAGAAATCCCCGCGCCGTGGCCGCATGCTCTACCGAGGCAAGTGCAACTTGTACAAGCCGCCGTTTTAAGGTGTCTCGGTTCTCACGAACCGATCAGCGCAATCATCGTTTTGCCTGGAATCTTTCTACCCCTCCCATTGTTACTACCGGATTGTTTATTAAAGGAAATTTTTCCAATCCGACCCTAAACATGGCACTCCCCTGACCCACTTGAACTGGGATATACTTCCGCCATATACGGCTACCTACAAAGAGGATCAGACGATGGCCATTTCTACTGTTTTTATCAATAACCGCACCCAGGCGGTCCGACTTCCTGCAGAGGTACGTCTGCCGGAAGGGGTGAAGCGAGTCAACGTCAGGGCAATCGGTAATGAGCGAATCATCGCGCCAGTCGAGAACACTTGGGACAGCTTTTTTATCGATGGCCTGCAAGCCAGTGACGATTTCATGACCGAGCGCGCCAGCCAGCAACAGCACGACCGGGAAGCACTCGAGTGATCCGCTATCTGCTAGACACTAACATCGTGATCTATGTAATCAAGAAGCGTCCAGTAGAAGTTCTACAGGCGTTTAATGAGAATAGCGGCAGGATGGCGATCTCGAGTATCACTCTGGCAGAGCTTTTTCATGGCGCAGAAAAAAGCTCGCGCTGCGCCGAAAATCTGAAGGTAATCGATGACTTCACAAGCCGATTGGAAGTTCTACCTTACACACCGAAAGCGGCTCAGCATTACGGCTCAATACGGGCTGCATTGGAAAGAAGTGGCGAGACTATAGGCATTAATGACCTTCACATCTCAGCACACGCACGCAGCGAGGGGCTCGTGCTAGTTACAAACAACCTTAGAGAATTCGAGCGCGTGCCGGCACTAGAGACAGAGAACTGGATCAGCGCTGCAGTATGACCAATCCGGATGACAATCCGACAAAAAAAGGCCGGTAT
The DNA here is from genome assembly GCA_026399895.1 of Burkholderiales bacterium. Lineage (GTDB taxonomy): Bacteria > Pseudomonadota > Gammaproteobacteria > Burkholderiales > Burkholderiaceae_D > Pernthalerella. The sequence goes on along the minus strand of JAPLQC010000054.1, from coordinate 20,392 downwards.
CTTTCGATACCGGCCCTTTAATTTGGCGTCCCCACGGGGATTCGAACCCCGGTACTCACCGTGAAAGGGTGATGTCCTAGGCCTCTAGACGATGGGGACAAAACTTGCCCTAACTGCTTGGCCTTGTTACTGCACGCCGAAGTACCTGTAAAACTCAGTGGTGGAGGTAAGCGGGATCGAACCGCTGACCTCTTGCATGCCATGCAAGCGCTCTCCCAGCTGAGCTATACCCCCGTGTGCAGCAGAAACGAGATTATAGCCATTTCTTTGAATGTCTGACAATCCGGGGCCGGAATTATTTCAAATAGCTTGCCAGCCTGTCGAGCACCACCTGCCGGCCGAATAGGGCCAGCACGGCATCTACCGAGGGGGTTTGAAGCTGTCCGGTGACCGTCAAACGCAGCGGCATCGCCAATTGCGGCATCTTCATCGCATGATCGGTAATCACCTGCTTGATCAGCGCTGCGATCGCTTCTTTAGTCCATTCAATTCCCTTTGCGCCCTCGGCAAAACTGCTCAGGGCAGCCCGCGGGGCGTCGGTTAAATGCTGCGTCAGCAGTGCGGCGTCGGGCTTTGGCTCACGATAAAACAGCATCATTGCTTCCGCCAGCTCGTTCACTGTGTTGGCGCGATCCTTCAATAGCGCAATCACGTCTTCCAACGGCGGTGCATTTTCAAACTTAGCGCCGTCTCGCATCAACTCCGGCATTGCCAGTGTTGCGAGTCGCGCATTATCCGTGTGTTTGATGTAGTGATTATTCAACCACGCCAGCTTCTCTGGGTTGAACTGCGCTGGTGATTTCGTCAAGTGATCGAGATCGAACCACTCACAAAATTGCGTCATGCTGAAAATTTCTTCGTCACCATGGCTCCAACCTAGTCGTGCCAGATAATTCAGCATCGCCTCTGGGAGATAGCCCTGCGCCGGATACTCCATCACACTGACAGCCCCATGGCGCTTGGATAATTTTTCGCCATCGGCACCGAGAATCATCGGCACATGACCATAAATCGGTAATTGCGCGCCCAAAGCTTTGAGAATATTAATTTGCCGCGGCGTATTGTTGACATGGTCATCACCGCGAATAACGTGGGTGATGCGCATATCCCAGTCATCCACCACTACGCAAAAGTTGTAAGTCGGCGTGCCATCCGGGCGTGCAATCACCAAATCGTCTAGCTCGCGGTTCGAGATGGTGATGTTGCCCTTGACTGCGTCATCCCAACTGACATCACCGTCCGTCGGATTCCGGAATCGCACCACCGGCCGCACCCCCGAAGGAATCGCTGGCAGTGTCTTTCCGGGCTCGGGTCGCCAAGTACCGTCGTAACGAGGTTTCTCGCCTGCCGAGCGTTGCCGTGTACGCATCGCCTCAACCTCCTCCGGCGAGCAGTAACAGTGGTAGGCGCTTCCTTGCGCAAGCATCTGAGCGATCACTTCACGGTAGCGATCCATGCGTTGCATTTGGTAAAACGGACCTTCGTCGTGCTGCAAACCCAGCCACTGCATGCCATCGATGATGGCCTGCACTGCCTCGGGCGTCGAGCGCTCGAGGTCGGTGTCTTCGATACGCAAAATGAAGGTGCCACCAAATCGACGTGCATACGCCCACGCAAACAGTGCGGTGCGTGCGCCGCCAAGATGTAAATAGCCGGTAGGACTCGGCGCAAAGCGGGTACGGACAGTCATGGAGCAGCTCGCAGGGGAAAAGCCGACATTCTATCCGGAGCAACGGCCATGCCCCGCGCTGATAGAATCGCGGTTTCCCCTTTTCCAGACTAAATGCAATGAGCATGACTGCTGCCCGTTCCGCGCCACGCCAGTTGTTTGTGACGACGGCGCTGCCCTACGCGAACGGCCCATTCCACATCGGCCACATCATGGAGTACATCCAGGCGGATATCTGGGTGCGGTTCATGCGTATGCGCGGACATGAGGTGCATTTTGTTGGTGCCGATGATGCGCACGGCGCGCCCATCATGATCGCAGCTGAAAAAGCGGGTGTAACGCCACAGGCATTCGTGGCCAATATCGCCTCAGGGCGCAAGGCCTACCTGGATGGCTTTCATATTTCGTTCGACAACTGGCACAGCACCGACGCCCCGGAAAATCATTTTCTTTCGCAGGAAATCTATCGTCGTCTGCGCGATAAGGGGCTGATTGCGACACGGACCATCGACCAGTTCTACGATCCGGTCAAGAATATGTTCTTGCCCGATCGCTACATCAAAGGTGAATGCCCCAAGTGTGGCGCACAAGATCAGTACGGTGACGCGTGTGAGGTGTGCAGCGCCGTCTATGCGCCGACCGAGCTGAAGAAGCCCTACTCTACGCTGACCGGTGCCACGCCGATCATGAAAAGCTCGGAACATTATTTCTTCCGACTCTCAGATCAACAGTGCGTGGATTTCCTGCGCGCCTGGGCGCTCGATCCTGCGCGCTTGCAGCCTGAGGTGGCTAACAAGGCACGCGAGTGGCTCGAGGGAGATAGCGGGCTTGGCGATTGGGATATCTCGCGCGATGCGCCCTACTTCGGTATCGAAATTCCGGACGCCCCCGGTAAGTATTTTTATGTCTGGCTGGATGCACCAATCGGCTATCTGGCATCGCTGAAAAACTACTTCGCGCGCACGGGCCGCGATTTCGATGCGTTTCTGGCAGACCCATCGACCGAGCAGTATCACTTCATCGGTAAGGATATTACTTACTTTCACACCTTGTTCTGGCCAGCGATGCTGAAGTTCTCGGACTTCAAGGTGCCGAATAATGTGTTCGTGCATGGCTTCATCACGGTCAGCGGTGAAAAAATGTCGAAGTCGCGCGGTACCGGTATCTCGCCGCTGCGTTACCTCGACATTGGAATGAATCCTGAATGGCTGCGTTACTACATCGCCGCCAAATTGAACGCCCGTGTTGAAGATGTCGACTTCAACCCGGATGATTTCATCGCACGGGTTAACAGCGATCTGATCGGCAAATACATCAACATCGCTAGCCGTGCTGCCGGTTTCATCACGAAAAAATTCGATAGCAAGTTGGCGATGGCATGGGCTACGCAAGACGATAGCTTCCTGTCTGAATTGCGCGGCGCTGCTGATGAGCTGGCGGCCTTGTATGAAGCGCGTGACTACGGCAAGGCATTGCGCCTTGTGATGGAACTGGCCGACCGTGTCAACGCTTACGTCGATGCCAACAAGCCATGGGAACTGGCCAAAGACCCCGCTAATAACGCACGCACCCAAGAAGTTTGCTCACGGCTGCTGGAAGCGTTCCGCATTCTTACGCTGTACCTAAAGCCAGTACTGCCAGAGCTGGCTATTCAAGTCGAAGCACTGCTCAACATCGCGCCCTTGCATTGGAGCGACGTCAACCATGCGCTGCCAGATCAGCATGTCATGCAGCCTTATTCGCATCTAATGACGCGCGTCGATCCAAAAATGCTGGATGAGTTATTCGAGCCACCCGCTACAGCGTCAGAGGAAATTCCCGTGTCAGATATTGAAGCGATTGATGCCGAGATCAAGATTGATGACTTCGTTAAGATCGATCTGCGTGTCGCGCAAATCGTCGACTGCGCGCTGGTGGAAGGCTCCGACAAGCTGCTCCGACTCACCCTGGATGTTGGCGAGGGGCGCCTGCGCAATGTGTTCTCAGGGATCAAGTCGGCTTATCAGCCCGAGCAACTGAAAGGCAAGCTGACCGTGTTAGTTGCCAATCTAGCACCGCGCAAGATGAAATTCGGCGTCTCTGAGGGTATGGTGCTAGCCGCCAGCGCCAAAGATGAAGATACCGATCCAGGCCTATACATTCTCGAGCCGTGGCCCGGCGCTAAACCCGGTATGCGCATCCGCTAAGAGTAAAATACGGCCTCTTGTCGATTCCTGAAGCCCGCCATGCCCCTGTTTAACAAGCAAGCGTCCTATGTTTCCGAAATCACTCGTTTCATCACCGAGTTGAAGCAGACCAACCCGACGCTCGAAGCCGAGCAGCAATCGGGGCGCGCCCGTCTGTGGGACAAGCAAAAAATCGATCTGGAAGAGATGCGTCGCGTCCAGGAGTCACGGGTCAAGCAAAAGGCCTACGTTTACCAAAGCGAATAAGGCCTGCACGTGGAAACCACAACTGAGATCAGCAACGAATCACAGGAAGTGATTGATGGCGTCGCGTTTGCCAAGCTGTACGGCGAGCCGTTATTCAAGCTGCCGAACGATCTCTACATCCCACCCGACGCCCTCGAGGTGTTTCTCGAGGCTTTCGAGGGACCGCTCGATCTGTTGCTCTACCTGATCCGCAAGCAGAACTTCAATATTCTGGACATTCCGCTGGCCGCAGTAACCTTGCAGTACCTTGAGTACATCGAGCAGATACGCAAACGCAACCTGGAATTAGCGGCCGACTATCTGCTGATGGCTGCCATGCTGATTGAGATCAAGTCACGCATGCTGCTGCCCGCTAAAAAAGTTGAGGGCGAAGAGGAACTGCTCGATCCACGCGCGGAGCTAGTGCGTCGTCTGCTTGAGTATGAACAGATCAAATTGGCTGCGTTCCAGCTCGATACCTTGCCGCAGGTTGGACGCGACTTTGTACGCACGCAGGTATATATCGATCAGACCGTCGTGACGCGCTTCCCCGATGTCGACATCGCTGATCTGCAAGCCGCTTGGAACGACCTCTTGCGCCGCGCCAAGCTGACCGAGAGACACACCATCACGCGCGAGGAGCTCTCGGTGCGCGAGCACATGACGCAAATCCTGCGCAGGCTGCAAAACGCAAAATTCATCGAGTTTCAGGATTTGTTCGAAACCTCGCGTGGCGTGCCAGTCGTTGTCGTCAACTTTATCGCCCTGCTCGAACTGGCAAAAGAAACTCTGATCGAGATAACGCAGGCCGAGGCGTTCGCACCCATCTACGTGCGGCTTTCTTACGCTCCAAACTAAAACCGTCCGGCCGGCTTCATCGGCGCGATCCGTCCCTATCTCTTAATGTCACGATGAAAATCATTTCGTCGATCGCTGAACTGCACGACCAGCTACGAGGGCAGCTACGTACCGCGTTCGTACCCACCATGGGTAATCTGCATGACGGTCATTTGTCTTTGATGCGGCTGGCGCGTAAACACGGCGATCCGGTCGTGGCATCGATTTTTGTGAACCGATTGCAGTTTGGCCCGAACGAGGACTTCGAAAAATATCCACGTACTTTCGCCGCTGACGTCGAGAAGCTGGAGAAAGAAGGCGTATATGTCCTGTTCGCGCCCACCGAAAAAGATATCTACCCAGAGCCCCAAGAGTTCCGGATACAGCCACCGAATGATCTGGGCAACATCCTCGAAGGGCATTTCCGACCCGGGTTTTTTACGGGCGTAACAACGATTGTGATGAAGCTGTTTTCTTGCGTACAGCCACGTGTGGCGGTATTCGGCAAGAAGGATTATCAGCAACTGATGATGGTCCGGAATATGGCGCGCCAATTTGCACTGCCGACGGAGATCATCGCTGCGGAAACTTATCGCGCCAAAGATGGCCTCGCACTCTCCTCACGTAATGGGTATTTATCAGAGACTGAGCGTACCGAAGCGCCCTCCTTGTTTCGGGAATTAAACCGAGTAGCTGATGCAATTCGGGGCGGTGATCTGGATGTGTCGCTGCTTGAAAAAAGCGCGATTGATCAACTGACACAACGCGGCTGGCAGCCGGATTACTTCGCCATCCGCAAACGTATCGATCTGCAACCACCGACTGCTGGAGATCTTGCGACCCAAGAGCCCTTGGTGATTCTGGCCGCCGCAAAACTCGGCTCCACGCGACTGATCGATAACCTCGAGGTATGACGACACCACCATCGCTGCGTGCCCTTTTCGCAGCAGCGATCGTGTTTGTATCGACTTCGCCATCCACCACAGCCTCCACCACAACGTCCGCAACTGTCTCGGTAGTGGACGATAGCGGTAACACAGTGACATTAACGGCTCCTGCGCAGCGTATCGTTAGCCTTGCGCCCCATGCGACTGAGTTACTGTTTGCTGCTGGCGCAGGTAATCAAGTGGTCGGGGTATCCGAGTACAGTGATTTTCCTGCTGCTGCAAAACAGCTTCCGTCTGTAGGCGGCAGTGGCCAGCTCGACATCGAGCGTATCGCCTCCCTCAAGCCTGACTTGATCGTTGCTTGGCGTAGCGGGAACAACCGGCGCCAACTCGCGCGCCTGCGTAAGCTAGGCCTAACCGTGTTTGAGAGCGAGCCACGCAACTTTGAAGCAATTGCGGATTCGCTTGAACGGCTCGGCGCACTGGTTGGCCGTGATGAGGGCCGCTTACACGCACAACAGTTTCGTCAGCAGGTGCAAACGCTTGAGCAGCACTATGCCGGGCGCTCACCCGTCACAGTGTTCTACCAAATCTGGTCAGCGCCACTAATGACACTGAATGATGCTCATATCGTGTCGCAAGCGATCAGGCTGTGCGGTGGGGTTAATGTATTTGGTCAATTGAAACCACTGGTACCTACCATCAGCAGAGAAGCTGTTCTGACCGCAAATCCCGATGTAATCATCGTGAGTGATGAGAAAGGAAATGGCTTGGAGCGCTGGCGATCTTTTAAGCGTATGCAAGCGGTTGCCAGCGGCAACTTAATGACTATCGATGGCGGTACGATGAATCGCGCTGGCCCTCGAGTGATCGAAGCTACCCGAACGCTGTGCAAGCAGATCGATGATGCCCGAAAGCGCACTACAAAGAATGCCAGCGAAGCATTTAAGAAGCCGAACGAAACAAGCAAGTAATACTCGGACAAGAGCCACAAGGGACTAACATGAATACCGCTATCCTCGAAAAAATGAAACAGGCTGCGCAAGGCACCTTAACCGACCATCTGGGATTTGAACTGGTCGCAGCAGGCGCAGGTAGTGTTACTGCTGCTTTCGAGGTGAAGCCGCACCATCTCGCCCCGAATGGCTATTTACATGCCGCTTCGATCATCATGCTGGCCGATAGCTGCTGTGGCTTTGGTTGCATGATGCACTTACCAGAAGGTGCGCAAAGTTTCACTACTATCGAGATCAAGAGCAATCACCTTGGCACTGCGCGTGATGGACGTGTCGAATGCGAGGCAAAACCAGTCCATCAAGGACGTACCACCCAAGTATGGGATGCGACCGTGACGGCCGCTGGTAAGACTATCGCGCTGTTTCGCTGCACACAGATGATTCTGTGGCCGAAGTCGTGAACGTTATCGTGTGATGATTTACTGGCCGGCTTAGTAGCTTGCATAGTCAGCGTCAGCTACCGTCAATTACTGCGCTCAGACTGCGACGATAGACGCCGCTGTGTCATCAAACTCGCAGCCATACACTCGGCTGAGCACATCGGGATTGAGCACTTCCTGCGTGCTCCCCGCGTAATAGAAACCCTCCCCTAGCAGCAGCACATGGCTGGCGAAGCGGGCCGCGAGATTGATATCGTGGCACGAGGCAATCACCGCATGATCCACGGCCAGCTCTTGCATCAGCCGCATCATGACCAGTTGCTGGGCTATGTCCTGATGTGAGCTTGGCTCATCCAACAGCATCAGTGCCGGGTTCTGTACCAGCATTGCCGCGAAAGCAACCCGCTGACGCTCACCGCCGGATAACTGCATCACATCGTCATCAATACGATCGAGCATACCGACGCGCTGCAGCGCAGCCGTGACATACGAACGATCATCATCATCGCGCCAGGCTGACCCAAGCCGCCACGGCGCTCGTGCAATCGCCACGGTATCACCTACAGAAGCGCTGAAGCGATCGACAATCTGCTGCGGCATCAGTCCGCGCAGCCTCGCCAACTCCGTCAGCGTAAGTTCTTCTACCGGACGACCCATCATCCAGACACTGCCATCATCGATGCTTTGCAAGCCCGACAGCGCATGTAGCAGCGTACTCTTGCCCGCGCCGTTACGACCTAGCACGCACCAAAACTCGCCATGGCGAACCTGCCAGTTCAAGCCCATAACCAAGCGACGATGACCAAGCTGGAGGCTGAGATTTTTTACCTCGAGGGCTAGCATCATGTTCTCCTCGATAAGATGAAGAGAAACACCGGCACACCGATTAATGCAGTGACAACCCCAACCGGTAATTGTATGGGTGCCACTATGGTTCGCGCCACTAGATCAGCCAGCACCAGAGCTGCGGCACCGAGTAACATCGATGCGGGTAACAAGCGTCGCTGATCATTACCCAGAACAAGACGGCAAACATGGGGCACGACTAATCCAATGAAGCCGATAGCACCGGCCACCGACACCGCCGCTGCCGTGGCGATCGATGCCAATAACAAGACTTGTAAACGCAATCGCGGCACGGATACCCCGAGCAGATGGGCCGTTGCCTCGCCGTGCACCAACAGATTGAGTTGTGGCGCACGCCATAAAGACCAGCTACCTGCTAGTACAAGAACCAACCAGACCAAGCCACTGACGCTATCAACGTCTAGATCACCCATCAGCCAGAACAATGCGCCGCGCAACTCGGTATCAGGCGAAAGCGCAAGTAAAAGACTGATGATCGCGCCAAATCCCGATGCGATCATCACGCCCGTCAGAATCAGACCAATGCCGGGGGCCTCAACCATGGTCGGTGGTGCAAATAATCGACGCCTCGCCATTAAGAACAAAAGCAGAATCGATGAGATAGCGCCAAGCATGGAACCGACTTGCATACCAACAGCGATAATGCCAATAGGTAAAAAGAAGCTAGTCAGTAAAGCACCGACAGCAGCACCGCCTGAGATGCCTAAGGTGTAGGGATCGGCAAGTGGGTTGCGAAGGAGTAGTTGCATAAGAGCGCCTGCAAGAGAGAGCAAGGATCCAACCACGAATGCTGACACTACCCGCGGCGCACGCAACTGCCAGAGATCGTCGCGAGAAACCTGCAACAGCTCGCAACCATGCTCGCCACAGGACAGTGACATGATGAGCGATAAAACTACTATTACCCCTAGGATCAATGGCCAGCGAAGACTCATGACTCGCTTGTCAGAATTGGCGCTCAGCCGTGAACAACACATTTCTGCCCGCAGCTGGGTAAGCGTTGTAAGTTTGGCTAGTTGTACTGATCACCCCATAGCTGAAGTACTTTTCGTTCAACAGGTTCTGTACGCTTGCACGCAATTGCCAACGTTCAATCTGGTACATGCATAAAAGATCTAAGATAGTAAATGCCGGCCGCCTGAACGACGATGTATTCAGCTGATCATTATCCATGCGGCTCTCACCGAGGTAGGTTGCCCGCACGACCACTCGGGTTGAAGGGTCTGGCAACCAATTGATCGAGAGAGCAGCTTTATATCTTGGGGTCAAAGGTAGTTCGTTACCCGCTACTGGAGAACCGTTAAAACTCCCGCCGATAAACTTTGCATCGGTTATCGTGAAATTACCGTCCGCGGATAGGGTCTTAGCTGCTTCCCAACGTCCCTCGAACTCCACACCACGACGCTCAGTCGGTGGGAGATTTACATTCGTGAACGAGTATGGATTGTAAAGAATCTCGTCATTAATGCGATACTGGAATGCCGTGACCCCAAAAAAACCATAGCCTCCCTGATAAATCAGCCCCAAATCAATATCTCTAGAAGTCTGGGGTTCGAGTATGCTCAGTGCACTGAATCCGAACCCGCGCAACTCATCAACTGTTTGAATTCGAAAACTAGTACCCACCTTCGCGTTTAGCGTAAAACCTTCGATTAATCCCTGCTTAATGGCAAATTCGCTAGCGCTCACATTTCGAATCTGAGTGCCATCGTACGCTCCATCCCGAGCGTCGGTCGATACCCGATGCGCTCGGGCACCAAGAGCGATAGTAGTTTCTGTGGGTAGATCGATCGTATGCCTGAAATAAGCCGCAGAGTTTCTTTGAATTGCGGTCGCCGATGGCGATGGCATCGATACAGTATTGCGAAAATCCCAAGTCCAGCGGTCCCAATCGACCCCGACGACTAGCGAGTGGTATGTCCTACCAACATCGAACGGGATACGAAGACGTGGCGAGACAGAGTTTGCCAACGTATTCGTTAAGTTCGCATCCTGTCCGTAAAGGACTGCTGTCGCATCTCGACCACGATGTGTCAAATCTAGTCCAAAGAAGATCTGTCCAATTTTTTGCTCGGTGCCTAGGGCTAGCCTTGCCGTATCAAGCTGAGAATAGTCAGTCGGATATTTTGCGTCTCGACGAGCAGTGAGTAATTCTTGCGCAGTACGCGCACCAGGAAGACCAAGATACTGATTACCGCCAGAGTAGCGAAGGGTAAAGGGACCATTATCGCCTCGATAACTCAGCGTAGCGGTAATGTTCTCTTGACGTAGCTTATTGTTTAATCTGTAGTTATCTGAATCAGTTTTCTCAGCAAACACCGACAACCCAAAACGGTCTGAAGAAATGTTTGCTGATGCTTTCGCCCCCAGAGTGTTAAAACTACCTGCGGTTGCGCCAAGCATGGCTGAAGTCGTACCCCTGGTGTTTTTTTTCGTAATGATGTTAATCGTGCCACCAGTAGCGCCTCGCCCATAAAGCACAGCTACACTCCCCCGAATGATCTCGATTCGTTCTACAGCATCAAGTGGGATAGAAGCCAAGTCCGCACTGGCAAGTTCGTTCTCGGTAATTCGCTGACCATCAAGCAAGATCAGGGTATTTTGGTCGCCAGTCATACCAAATCCACGTAGGTCTATCTGGCGATTAGGACTCCCGCTGTTATCGATCAATTGGATGCTGGTTTGCCGTTCCAGCACTTCACCTAAGAACCTTGCACCGCTCCGCATGATTTCTTCTGCGGTTATGACACTCGTTCTAACAGGATCATGACCAATCCCGTCTTCAAAACGAGTTCCGGTGACTACAACGGTTGGCAAGGATGGCTCCTTACCCACTTGCGCATGCGCCGATGTCATGCAGACCAAAACAGCAAAACTCTGCACCATGGCATATCTTCGGCCGTGGTAATGGCGGGTATTCATAGAAAGTCCCTATCTGGAAATCCCGCCAGCTTCCCCGCAAGCGAGACCAAAAAGGAGTGCGAAACGATGCAGCAACATCGAAGTTCGGATAACCGACGAACCACCCCGTTCGCCTCTCCCACCTGCTCTGGCCGGTATCCGGGCTAACAAGCGAATCAGTTCGACCTTCCCATGCCGCTGGCACAGTGGTGATGAGAACCGATTGCATGACTGAGGTCATGCGCTTGCTTACCGTTGCGGGGGCAGCACACGTTGGCTTGCTCCTGATGTTCAGGAGTGGGCTCCGTGTTTCCCGTTTAACTGCCCGTCAGAATCGACAGGCGAGCACCAAAACAAGACTAGTGTAGAGTAGTCATTTACGTATGGTCAACAAAAAAGGCGAATCGCTTACGAACCGGATAAGCCCGCGATACCGTCAAGGAGATAACAATGTCCAATAAAAATGACAACATCATCAGCACAAAACTTGGCTCAGCGGCTTACTACACAGAGCAACTGAATGCGCGTGCCGCAGTGCCGGATCACCCGGAAATCATCAGCCGCTGGCAAGCAGAATCCGCCCAGGTGAGACAGTCGGAAGCTGGTTTACTTGATCTGGCATTTGGTAGTGCCCCGATGGAGCAGCTGGATTTTTTCCCGGCCGAACAAGCGGGCGCGCCGCTGCTAGTGTTCATCCATGGCGGTTATTGGCGCTCGCTGGATAAATCCGATTTCACATTTATTGTGCCGGCCTATCGGCGTGCCGGTTTCAACGTCGCGCTGACCAATTACACGCTGTCGCCTCATGCCTCTGTTGAAGAGATCACCCGGCAGCAATTACGTGCTTTAGCTTGGCTGTATCGCCGTTCAGCACGTCTGGATTTTGACCGTAACCGTATCGTTATCGCCGGACATTCAGCGGGCGGCCATTTGGCCGCGATGATGATGGCTGCACACTGGTCGGTATTCGGTTCGGACTTGCCGAGTGATTTAATCAAGGCTGGCGTCTTGATGTCGGGACTTTATGATCTCGAGCCGGTTCGCCATGCTGAATTCATTAACACCGATTTGAAGCTGGATAAATCAAGCGCGCTGCGCTTGTCACCCGCATGGATGCCGCAACCGAACGCGGCGCCCTTCATTACTGCAGTCGGCGATCTTGAATCGGATGAGTTCAAACGGCAGACTGCAGTCATCGCATCGCAATGGCGGCACGGATTCGAGCGCGAAGTGCCGCTGCATCAAGAGAACCACTTTACGATCTGTGATTGCTTTGGGGATGAAAGCCATCCGCTGTTCAAGGCAAGCTGCGACTTAATCAACTCGCTTTAAGCCAGCAGACAAAGAAAGTATCAGGCGCACGGTGCTGCGCCTGATTAATCACATTCACGCTAACGCCGCTTGTTAAAAAGACGGGCGCTCTGCTGGGCGTTCATAAATTCAGTGGCTAGCCAAATCTCACGTAGCAGGTAAATAAAACTACCTGTCAATGCGACCATTGCAAGCACGAACGTGCCTGCAATAATCGACGCCAGCTTCAGATTCAGCGCGTCTGCGATGAATAAGCCTGCGACTACGACACAAATTAGCAGTGCGCAGGAAGTCGACAATAGAATCGCGCGATTAATCTTTTTGGCGCGACGAAACAAAATACTCAATTCATCTTTATGCTGCTCAACCCGCTCGGTAGATATCGACTCCGGGCTCTCAAGCTGCTCTTCAAGGTAACGACTGCGGTCAATAATTCGCGCCAAGCGATTGGTCAGCACCAGCATATTGGTACCCACACCAGTCAACAGAAATACCGGGGCAATCGCGAGTTGAATGATGTGACCAATTTCATCTGCTTGCATTCTTGAATGCCTTCATCAAAAAATAATGACCGCTTAAAGCGACTTCAATACATCTTTATCAATCTGCGTTTGGTTTGAGGAAGTCGGGTCAAACCAAAAACATGCCCAAGTCTAGCAGTTGAGGTGTACTGATCGAACCGATTATTTCTCGGCAGAATCAGAATAGTTTCTACGAAGAATCTCGCACAAGTTTACAAGCACGAATTTTCATTTATATCCCGAGTTTTGATCCAAATCAGCTTGGTCCATTTGTGGAAAGCTGATAAATTTGCTGAAAATGTTGCAATTTTGTTACTAGAGGAAATCGACATGCCAATAAGTCTAACGAGACAGTTCTGTAATCGGGCGGTCAGGGGCAACCCTCGGTTCCCAGCGAGCGGCATTGATGCTGCCCTTTGCCGGGGTGACGAAGCATGATTCGAGTTGTTCTCGCCGACGACCATGCCTTAATGCGTGAAGGCTTGAAGTACATCTTGCGCAAAGCCGAAGATGTCGAGGTGATTGCCGAGGCAACCGACGGCTTCGAGGTGCTCGCCCTGGTTCGCAAGGGAGGGTTCGATGTTCTGCTGATGGATCTGTCGATGCCCGGTCGTAGCGGTATGGATCTGATCAAGCAAATCAAGGAAGAAGCACCCAGTATCGCGATACTAGTACTCACTATGCACGATGAGGATCAATATGCCGCACGTGCCATTCGACTGGGTGCGCATGGGTACATCACCAAAGAGAGTGCAGGGACAGACCTTTTGGTGGCAATTCGAAAAGTTCATTCAGGTCGACCCTATATCAGTATGGAGGTAGCCGAACAACTGGCGATGGACGCCATGCCTAACCGGCACGATCTGCCGCATAAATCGCTGACCAATAGAGAGTTCGAGGTTTTCAACATGCTGATCACCGGAAAATCTGTCACCGATATCGCCGAAGCGTTACATCTCTCGGTTAAAACTATCAGCACGCATAAAGCGCACATTCTTCATAAGCTTGGTACACCGTCCCTGGCCGAGTTAGTGCAATACGCAATGACTCAAGGGTTACTGGAGAAATTCAAGCCTTGAGACGGATCAATTAAAAACAAATTAATGACTCGATGGATTATTAGGAAAGACCTTACAGATTTTCGGTTCGAACGCTTGCTGCATTCAGCGTGTCCCGATAGCGCCAAACAAAACATGCCCTGATACTTACCTCACCAAGAAATGAGAGACGAAGCACAAGCGTAAAAATAAAAATCAGTACTTATGAATGAAATCAGACGCTCAAACAACACAGGAGATGAGCATGACACTTATTCAACACTCTGATTTATCCGCCAATATCCCCTCGAACCCCGGCCTCACTCCAGGGGTCGATGGAGCCTGGCATCGGCAAGGTAAGTTGTGGTCCAACCTGAACGAAATTTGTGAGCTGTTACGCATCCCGGCGACTAATCATTTCGACGATGAAGAGTTCGTGTTTCAACATGTCCAGTTCAAGGCAGGGCAGCGAATCCATACGATAGGACAGCCGTTCGATACCTTGTTCATTGTTCATTCGGGTTTCCTAAAAACCGTACTGATCGACGAGTTTGGCAATGAGCAAGTGCTCAGCTTCCCGATGAAAGGCGATATGTTTGGTGTCGATGGCATACATACCAAACGCTACATGTCCGAAGCTGTCGCGTTGTCGAATTGCGATCTGATTCTTGTCCCTTTCAAAAAATTCACGCAACTTGGCCGCAGCCATATCGAATTCGAGCACTCGATGTATATCGTCATGAGCCGAGAACTGGTACGCGAACAGGCCATGGTCACCATGCTGGGTGCCTTGTCTGCGGAAGCCAGGGTCGCGCGGTTTCTGGTCTCGCTGTCGGAAAGATTTTCCGAGATGGGCTACTCGAGTAAGCTTTTCAACTTGCGTATGACCCGGCATGAAATCGGTAGCTACCTCGGGCTCACGCTCGAGACCGTCAGCCGGACCCTTTCTGCCTTCAACGAAATCGGTTTGATCAGCGTGGATCAGCGGTCCATCGGCATCAAGGATATCGACGCGCTACGCACCTTACGACGGCTGCCGCCATCAAGCGCGCGTGCCAAGGCCGCGGGCCGGCGCGCCAAATCTTCCCCATCCAGCATGAATCAATAGCCTGTACACAAAGACAAGCCGGGTTAAAAACCCGGCTTTCTTCATGTCATTCAATCATCATGCATGAGCTCGGTACCCGGCCGAGCAGCCAAGCGGCGTTTTTCTACAGACTTAACAAAATTTGCGCGCAATCAGCACAAGCTGCGCAGGTATAATATTGGGCTGGACGCGTCGGTTGGCACTGGCAACACCGCAAGTACGCAAAGTTTGCAGTCTTGAGTGCGACTCGGTTTTTTGTTTGCCGCAAGTGACGCCATCATCCGGGACAGTATGTCGAAAAACCAGACCAGGAAACCCCTGGAAATAAAGATTTCTACCGTGGTTGCTGTCGCTGCCCTGCTCGGCGACACCGATCTGGCTAAAGTGTCCGCTGCGCTTTCGCAGGTGACTGGCGGCACCCCAGATTACTTCGAAGACGATTTCACTGTGATTGATCTGGGCAATTTGCTGGCGCCGCCTGT
Organism: Burkholderiales bacterium; assembly: GCA_026399895.1. GTDB lineage: Bacteria > Pseudomonadota > Gammaproteobacteria > Burkholderiales > Burkholderiaceae_D > Pernthalerella. The sequence continues at coordinate 4,986 of JAPLQC010000054.1, read as the reverse complement.
GCCCGGCAGCATTGCATGGCCAGAGCTCATCGCGCTATTCCGTTCGCACCGCCTGAATCCGGTGGCTGTTCGTAACGCACCCGAATCGCTCGAAGAGTCGCGCACCTTCGAGCTAACGCCACCGCCCTCGCCGCCGCAGGCTGAGCCGAGTGCAGCAGCAACCCCAGCGCCAACCACAGCGCCTAAGCCGGTAGCGGCTCAAATCGCTGAAACTACAGCAGCGACTGCGTCGGTTGTCACCAAGGTGATCGATACGCCGGTGCGTAGTGGTCAACGGGTGTATGCGCGCGGAGGCGATCTGGTTGTGATGGCAACGGTTAATCCGGGTGCTGAGGTGATTGCCGACGGAAGTATTCATGTCTATGCGCCGCTGCGCGGCCGCGCGCTTGCTGGGGCTGCCGGATCGTCCGAGGCGCGCATTATCGCCACAAGCATGGAAGCCGAGTTGGTTTCCATCGGCGGCGTTTACCGGACTTTTGAGGATGGCTGGCCGAAGGAACTCAAAGGGCAAGCCGTTCAGGTATTACTGCAGGATGAGCGACTCGAGCTTCGTCTCATGGCACTGAAATAGTTTTTTAACCTGTTTAACTGACAAACTCAGACAAGGAGTTTTTCGTGACAAAAATTATTGTCGTTACCTCTGGCAAAGGCGGCGTGGGAAAAACCACCTCCAGCGCCAGCTTTGCTTCTGGGCTGGCACTACGCGGCAAAAAAACCGCGGTGATCGATTTTGATGTTGGCTTGCGTAACCTCGACCTGATCATGGGTTGCGAGCGTCGCGTGGTGTATGACATGATCAATGTCATCAACCGTGAAGCAACGCTGACACAGGCGCTGATTAAAGATAAGCACTGTGACAATCTATTCGTGCTCCCGGCGTCGCAAACACGTGATAAGGATGCACTCTCCGAGGAGGGTGTCGAGCGCATTCTGGAAGAGATGAAAAACTCGGGCTTCGAGTACATTGTCTGCGATTCTCCGGCCGGTATCGAACGCGGTGCTGTCATGGCTCTCACGTTCGCTGATGAGGCGATCATCGTGACTAACCCCGAGGTTTCGTCAGTGCGTGACTCTGACCGTATTTTGGGCATCATCCAGGCGAAGTCGCGCCGCGCTCAGACCGGCGTCGAGCCAGTGAAGGAGCACTTGCTGATCACTCGCTATTCGCCCAAGCGAGTCGAGGCTGGCGAGATGCTGTCGTATGAGGATGTGCAGGAGATATTGCGCATTCCTCTGCTCGGTATCATTCCCGAGTCCGAGTCGGTGCTACACGCCTCAAACCAAGGCACGCCCGTAGTACACCTTGACGAAAGCGACGTCGCCGACGCCTATAAAGATCTAGTCGCTCGCTTCCTAGGCGAGGATCGGCCGCTACGCTTCGCTGAATACGAGAAACCCGGTTTGCTTTCCCGTATCTTCGGAGGCAAGTGAGATGGATATTTTCTCGTTCTTGTTCAACAACAAGAAAGCGTCCGCGGGTGCTGCCAAAGAACGTCTTCAAATCATCATCGCCCGTGAGCGGCATATCCTCAATGGGCCAGACTTTATGCCTGCGCTGCACCGTGAATTGATCGAGGTCATCTCTAAATATGTCCGAGTCAATCCGGAAGACATCAAGATCTCGCTCGACAAAAAAGGCAACCTCGAGGTGCTCGATGTGAACGTTGTGCTGCCGGATGGCGGCTGAGCAGTCATCGATACTCCTCCACGGCGTCGACTTCACCTCGGCGCCGCGCCCGAGAAAAGGCATCACGATTGCATCGGGCCATCTGCAGGGCGACAGCTTCGTCCTTGAAGCGCTGACCACGCTGCATGATTTTTCCAGCTTTGTCGAATGGTTGCGGCAACCGGGGCCCTGGCTCGGCGGCTTCGATTTTCCATTCTCATTTCCGCGCGAGCTAATCGAGCTACTTGGCTGGCCGAGTGAGTGGTCGGCGCTCATACAGCATGTCCGACAACTCGACCGCGCAGCGCTACGAAACCACTTCAAGGCAGTCTGCGATGCACGACCAGCCGGCTCTAAATTCATTCACCGTGGCTGTGATCTTCCAGCACGATCATCATCGCCCATGAAATGGGTTAACCCACCAGTGGCCTATATGCTGCACGCGGGCGCGCCGCTGCTGCTGGATGTAGGCGTCCATATTCCGTTCATGCATTCAGGGGATCGCTCGCGCATTGCACTCGAGGCCTACCCCGGATTGGTGGCACGCGGCATTACGAGCGCGTCTTACAAGAGCGACACACCGGCCAAGCAAACACCCGAGCGGCATGCAAGCCGTCGTGCCATCTTGCGTGCGCTTGAGCGTGGCGATTATCCGCAGCAGATTCGGCTCGAAGCCGGTCGCTTCAAGCGCCAACTCGTCGACGACGGCAGCGGTGACCTGCTCGACGCTGTGCTGTGCGGATTGATGGCAGCTTGGGCGTGGCAACGGCGCGACCAAGACTATGGTCTGCCGCCGCACGACGCCCTCGAGGGCTGGATTATCGGCGCCTGAGTGAGTACTGCCTGCTAGCGGCGTGATGTGACCAACCAGGTCAACACCCCGACAGCCACCGCACCGGCAACCCATCCCGCCGCCTTCGGAGCCGGGGGTAGTTCGGGATTGGTCGATAGGTCGATGCTGCCTTCCGTAACCTGTGGATTGCCAAGCTCGGCCTTGCGCGTCGCCAGGAATTTGCTGGCCTCTGCTTGTAATCCCGATATTCGGTTACGTACATCTCGAACTCGGCTGCTGAAAAGTTTTTGTGTGCGTGACCGGTAATGCGTCACCTTGTCTTTCAGCATCGCTCGTCGTTGTCGCCCGACCGAGGGATCCGAGATGTACATCGCCAGCGCACCGAGCGCGACGCCGCCTAGCCATTTCATCAATGTTGTATCCATACTCTGGGTCCGATATTCCACAATGCTCTCCTTTCAGGAAGATGAAGTCGATACCTTGCCGGTGGTCGATACCGAAGCCGACAGGCGCTGAACCTGCGACAACAAGCTGATCACTTCGTCATCACCAAGTTGCGGGAAGTTGCGGTACCACTGGCCGACCGCATCAAATGACGCTGGACAAAGCAAACTCTCGACCTGCTTCACCAATGGCGCGACGCGCGCCAAAGCCTCCTGCGACATGACCGGCACCGCGACGGTGATCGCCGCGACCTTGGCCGCGCGCAAGGCAGCGATAGCCGCCTGCATGGTGCGCCCGGTGGCCATGCCATCGTCACACACAATAACTTCGCGACCTCGCAAGTTTGATAAGGGAACGCTTGCACCATAGCGCTGTTCGCGCTCGGCCAGTATTCGCTGCTCGGACTCGATCACCTGCTGTACCGCCTGCTCGGATAGGTTGAGTTCTTTCACGACTGCATCATCCACCAAGCAGATACCGCCGGTCGCCATAGCGCCCATAGCGAACTCGGGAAAATGGGGCACGCCGAGCTTTCTGACCAGCAGCGGCTCAAGCGGCAAACCAAAGCGCTGCGCGATCGCTACACCGATCGGAAGACCACCGCGCGGTAGCGCGAGCACCACCGTGTCTGGCTTGATCGGCTGCTGTGCCAGTAAATCGGCCAGCTGCTTCCCAGCATCGGCGCGATCCGCAAAGCCGTGAGAGGTTGGATGAGGCGTGCTGACTCGCATCGCCATTTGACCCGTCAGGCGCAAAAAAAATCGCAGTTTCCTTAGAGTAAAATCAAGTTTCAGTTGGCCTATATGCGCCCGGAACTTCGGATGTTCTTGCATTTCGAATCCGCACCCTTCGCTGATCGAACCTGCAATGAAAAAATTACTCGCAGCATTCTTCCTCTTTGGCCTGTTGGCCTCGGTACACGCTCAACCACCGAGTTGCGAGCGTCACTTTTTCCAAAAGGCTGCGCCGGAAGTCACGCGCAAGACACTGCAAACCAGTGCTGTCGGACTGTGTTTTGAGGCATTTGCAGTCTTGCATTCCGGGGTTTCCAAGACACCGCTCTGGTCTGCCGAGCATCTGACCAGAGACAGCCTGAAAGCAGCGCGTGAAATTCCCAGAGCCGATAGCTTCCATGCCGAGCCGGCGCTACCACCGGGGCAAGGTGCAGAATTAGCCGACTATGTGCGCTCGGGTTTTGATCGCGGCCATATGGCACCCGCGGCAGATATGCCGACTGCGCAAGCGCAACATGAAAGCTTTTCGCTGGCCAACATCGTGCCGCAAAATCGTAAAAACAATCAAATTCTTTGGTCGGCCATTGAGGGCGCGACGCGCCACCTGACCAATCTGCGTGGCGAGCTGTATGTCATCACAGGCCCGGTGTTCGAGGGCGAAAAAATCGAACGCATTAATAGTCGAGTGCTGGTACCCACCCATGTGTTCAAAGCGGTGCTCGATCCCGGCAAGCAAGAAGCCGCCGCATGGCTTGCGCCAAACGACGATAGCGGCGAGTATCAAGTGATCAGCATCGCTGCGCTGGAGCGGCGTATCGGTTTGAACTTGTTTCCGAAGCTACCGGATGCCGCCAAGCAGCACGCGATGGAATTGCCTGAACCACGTATCCGGAGCCGCAAATAACGCTGAGGAGTTTTGGATGAGTGAAACGCTGCGACCATTCGAGAATGAAAAAGATTCGCTCGTCATTGATGCGCTGACGATTGAAAACCGCATTGATCAACTGGAAGTTTACGGATCGCTGGCCATTACCCGCGACAAAATCGGGCTGGCACATGCGCTGCAGCTCAAGCAAATCTTGGATGCCGCGGTCAGCGCACTTCAAAACGACCCGGCACTGCCCGACCAGATCGCGTTCAAGCCAAGTGATCAGGTCGACAACCCATTCAAGTAGCCCATTAGCAGGCAATCGGTAGGTAATCGGTCGCCGATCAGTCGCCGATCAGTCGTCAAACGCAGACACTGGCATACTTGCGGCCTGAATTCGCCCGTCTGCCCCCATGCAAGCTGCTCCAGCCCATCTTCGCTCCTACCCACGCTTCCGCCCCGAGCTGAAGCCAGCACCATT
>JAPLQC010000018.1 GCA_026399895.1 Burkholderiales bacterium | reverse complement strand
CAACAACTACCGTCCGCAGTTTTACTTCCGTACGACGGATGTGACGGGTGCGATCGAGCTGCCGGAAGGCAAGGAGATGGTGATGCCTGGCGATAACGTGTCGATCACGGTCAAGCTGATCAACCCGATTGCGATGGAAGAGGGTCTGCGCTTTGCGATTCGCGAAGGTGGTCGTACGGTTGGCGCCGGCGTCGTCGCCAAAATCATCGAGTAATTGCTGTTCCGGTTCGCCGGATGATTGAATCAATGCCGCGGGCTTAACTGCCTGCGGCTCGCTCTTTAAGGAAGCAACATGGAAAAGCAGAAGATACGTATTCGACTGAAAGCTTTCGACTATCGACTCATCGATCAGTCAGCGCTTGAGATCGTCGATACCGCGAAGCGAACCGGTGCTGTGGTCAAAGGCCCAGTACCCCTGCCGACCCGCATTCAGCGCTGGGATGTGCTGCGTTCGCCGCACGTGAACAAGAGTTCGCGCGACCAGTTTGAGATTCGTACCCATCAGCGTTTAATGGACATCGTTGACCCAACCGACAAGACGGTAGATGCGCTGATGAAGCTGGATCTTCCCGCCGGCGTCGACGTTGAGATCAAGCTGCAGTAATAATAAATAAGCATTAATTCTCAGGCGGATTCCGACAGGCTTGTCGAAATCCTCACCTCACGCTATAATTTTCGGCTTGGTCGAGCGCACGCGCTTTTGATCAACTGAATTTCTAAACACAGCCCCGCCCAATCGAAGGTGGGAATGGAGAAAACAATGAGCCTGGGCCTTCTCGGTCGCAAGGTTGGAATGATGCGCATCTTCACGGATGATGGGGACTCTATCCCTGTTACCGTGGTCGACGTGTCCGACAACCGCGTGACGCAGATCAAAACGCCGGAAACCGATGGCTACACAGCCGTTCAGGTCACCTTCGGTAAGCGCCGCGCCTCCCGCGTCAATAAAGCCGCTGCAGGTCATCTGGCCAAAGCCGGTGTCGAGGCGGGTACTGTCCTCAAAGAATTCCGTGTCGACGCAGCCAAAGCAGCCGAGTTCAAGCCGGGTGACAAGCTTGCGGTCAGCCTGTTCGAGGCTGGTCAAAAAGTCGATGTGCAGGGCGTCTCGATTGGTAAGGGCTATGCCGGCACCATCAAGCGTCACAACTTCCGTTCCGGTCGTCAGACTCACGGTAATTCCCGTTCACATAACGTTCCGGGTTCTATCGGTATGGCGCAGGATCCGGGTCGCGTCTTCCCTGGTAAGCGTATGACAGGTCACATGGGTGACGTCACGCGCACTGTGCAGAATCTGGAAGTCGCGCGCGTTGATGCTGAGCGCCAGCTGATCCTGATCAAGGGTGCAGTTCCCGGTGCAAGAAACGGTGATGTTGTGGTTTTCCCGGCCGTCAAGGCCAAAGCGTCGAAGGGAGCTTAAGTCATGGAACTCAAGCTTCTCAACGCACAAGGCCAAGCATCATCCAATGTGGCCGCACCTGACACGATTTTCGGTCGTGACTACAACGAAGCACTGATTCATCAGATCGTTGTTGCTTACCAAGCCAATGCTCGCAGCGGCAACCGCAAGCAAAAAGACCGTGAAGAAGTTTCACACACCACCAAGAAGCCTTGGCGTCAAAAAGGTACCGGCCGCGCACGTGCTGGTATGTCGTCGTCGCCAATCTGGCGCGGAGGTGGTCGTGCTTTCCCGAATTCGCCGGACGAGAATTTCTCGCACAAGGTCAACAAAAAGATGTATCGCGCAGGCCTGTGCTCGATCTTGTCGCAGCTCGCTCGCGATGACAGGCTGTCGGTCATCGAGGAGTTGTCCCTCGAGGCGCCAAAAACTAAGCTGCTCGCGCAAAAGCTGAAAAGTATGGGTTTGGATTCAGTGTTGGTCATCACCGACAGTCTGGATGAAAACCTGATGCTGGCTTCGCGCAACCTGCCGAACGTGCTGGTGTGTGAGCCGCGTCATGCTGATCCGCTCTCGCTGGTGTTCTACAAAAAAGTGCTGATCACCAAGCCCGCGCTGGCAAAGATTGAGGAGATGCTGGCATGAGCGCAGTCATCAAACACACTGAAGAGCGCCTGATGAAAGTATTGCTGGCGCCCGTGATCTCAGAGAAAGCGACCTTTGTCGCCGAGAAGAACGAACAGGTAGTTTTCCTCGTGACGCCGGACGCTACAAAGCCTGAGATCAAGGCCGCCGTAGAAATGCTGTGCAAGGTTGAGGTTGAGTCGGTTCAAGTTGCGAATCGCGCAGGCAAGGTCAAGCGTACCGGGCGTTTCATCGGTCGCCGTAACCACACCCGTCGCGCATTCGTGTCGCTTAAGCCGGGTCAGGAAATCAACTTCACCGAGGAGGCTAAGTAATGGCACTCGTTAAGCTAAAGCCGACCTCGCCAGGCCGTCGTGGCATGGTGAAGGTGGTGAATCCGGACCTCCACAAAGGGCGTCCGTTCGCAGGCCTGATTGAAAAGCAGTCGAAATCAGCTGGCCGCAACAACAACGGTCACATCACCACTCGCCATCTCGGCGGTGGTCACAAGCAGCATTACCGTGTCGTGGATTTCCGTCGCAACAAAGATGGTATTCCAGCCAAGGTTGAGCGTCTTGAGTACGATCCGAACCGCAGCGCCAACATCGCTTTGCTCTGCTACGCAGACGGTGAGCGTCGCTACATCATCGCCCCTAAAGGCGTTGCAGTAGGCGACCAACTGATGAGCGGCTCAGAAGCGCCGATCAAGGCCGGTAACTGTCTGCCAATCCGCAATATTCCGGTGGGTACGACCATGCACTGCGTTGAAATGCTGCCTGGCAAGGGTGCGCAGATTGCGCGTACAGCCGGTGCTGCAGTTGTGCTGATGGCGCGTGAAGGTATCTACGCTCAGGTGCGCTTGCGCTCTGGCGAAGTGCGCCGCATTCACGTCGAATGCCGTGCCACTATCGGTGAAGTGGGTAACGGTGAGCATAATCTGCGCAAAATTGGTAAGGCCGGTGCGACGCGTTGGCGTGGTATCCGCCCGACCGTTCGCGGTGTTGCAATGAACCCGATTGATCACCCGCATGGCGGTGGTGAGGGCAGAACTGCTGCCGGTCGCCATCCTGTATCGCCATGGGGTCAGCAGACTAAAGGCAAGAAGACGCGTCGCAACAAGCGCACGACGTCGATGATTGTCTCGCGTCGCGGCAAGAAATAAGGGGTAACAGATGGCACGTTCACTTAAAAAAGGGCCGTTCTGCGACGCCCATTTGCTGAAAAAAGTTGAGACTGCACAAGCGAGTCGCGACAAGAAGCCCATCAAGACATGGTCGCGCCGCTCGACCATCATGCCGGATTTCATCGGCCTGACGATCGCGGTGCACAACGGCAAACAGCATGTGCCGGTTTACGTTTCCGAGAACATGGTCGGTCACAAGCTCGGTGAGTTTGCCCTGACCCGTACGTTCAAAGGTCACGCCGCCGACAAGAAAGCGAAAAAATAAGGTCCTGATATGGAAACCAAAGCCAGCCTCCGCAGCGCGCGCTTGTCGGCCCAAAAGGGCCGACTGGTTGCTGACCTGATCCGCGGGAAAAAGATCGATCAGGCGCTGAACATTCTTACTTTCAGCCCGAAGAAGGGCGCTTTCCTGATTAAGAAAGTGCTCGAGTCCGCAATCGCTAACGCAGAACATAACGATGGCGCCGATATCGACGAACTGAAGGTGAAAACCATCTTCGTCGAAAAAGGTGCTGTACTGAAGCGCTTCACCGCTCGAGCCAAGGGCCGTGGCGATCGCATCTCCAAGCAAACATGTCACATCTACGTGACGGTCGGTAACTGAGGGAGTCACGATGGGACAGAAAATTCATCCGACTGGCTTTCGTCTAGCCGTCACGCGTAATTGGGGTTCGCGCTGGTATGCAGGCAATAGCAATTTTGCCTCCATGCTCAAAGAGGATCTCGAGGTACGTGCCTTCCTTAAGAAAAAACTTAAGAACGCATCCGTGGGCCGCGTGCTGATCGAGCGCCCTGCGAAAAACGCCCGTATCACGATTTTCAGCTCACGCCCTGGCGTGGTCATCGGCAAGAAGGGTGAGGACATCGAAGTATTGAAGTCTTCTTTGGCCAAGATGATGGGCGTGCCTGTGCACGTCAACATCGAAGAGATTCGTAAGCCAGAAACCGACGCGCAGCTGATCGCCGACTCAATCGCACAGCAGCTCGAGAAGCGGATCATGTTCCGTCGTGCGATGAAGCGCGCAATGCAAAACGCGATGCGTCTAGGTGCTCAGGGCATCAAGATTATGTCGTCGGGTCGTTTGAACGGTATCGAGATCGCGCGTACCGAGTGGTATCGCGAAGGCCGTGTACCACTCCATACGTTGCGCGCAGATATCGACTATGGCTTTGGTGAGGCAGAAACCACCTACGGCATCATTGGTATCAAAGTTTGGGTTTACAAAGGTGATCGTCTGGCGAGTGGTGAGACCCCAACGGTCGAAGCGCCAGCTGATGACGAGCGTAAGCGTCGTGCGCCACGTCGCGACGATGGCAAGCCCGCAGCTCGCACCGCGCGCAAACCGGCGGGTGATGCTGCTCCGGCAGTCCCAGTCGCCAAGCGAGTACGTGCCAAGAAGGCCGAGCCAGCGGCCGCACCGGCTGATAAGGCAGGAGAATAAACATGCTGCAACCAGCACGCAGAAAATATCGTAAAGAACAGAAAGGCCGTAACCGCGGCATTTCACATGAGAGCGGCACATCGGTCTCGTTTGGTGAATTCGGTCTGAAGGCAGTTGGTCGTGGCCGTTTGACCGCGCGCCAAATCGAATCAGCCCGTCGCGCAATGACGCGTCATATCAAACGTGGCGGTCGAATCTGGATTCGGATCTTCCCGGACAAGCCAATTTCGCAGAAGCCTGCAGAAGTTCGTATGGGTAACGGTAAGGGTAGCCCCGAGTACTACGTCGCCGAAATTCGGCCAGGCAAAGTGCTGTACGAAATGGACGGTGTTGGCGAAGAGTTGGCGCGAGAGGCGTTCCGCCTAGCCGCTGCCAAGCTTCCGCTGCAGACAGCGTTTGTCGTGCGCCAAGTTGGCCAATAAGGGAGCAAGACATGAAAGCATCTGAACTCCGCGGCAAGGACGAGCCAGCGCTCAAAAAAGAGCTGAACGAATTGCTGAAAGCTCAATTCGGTTTGCGTATGCAGATCGCGACCCAACAGCTGAGCAACACTTCGCAGCTGAAAAAGGTGCGCCGCGATATCGCACGCGTGAAGACCGTGCTCAATCAAAAGGACGCCTAAATGAATGCGACTGCAGAAAAGAAATCGCTGAAGCGGACCTTGGTCGGCACCGTTGTATCGGACAAGATGGACAAGACCGTCACGGTCATGATTGAGCGTCGCGTCCGTCACCCGCTGTACGGCAAGATCATCGTGCGTTCCAACAAGTACCACGCGCACGACGAGGGTAATGTCGCCAAGACCGGTGACACCGTCGAGATCCAGGAAGGTCGGCCGATCTCCAAGACCAAGGCTTGGACGGTGACTCGAGTGGTTCAGTCGGCGCAAACTGTATAAGGCTTGCGCTGCAGCTCTGTCTTAAGGCATAATGTTCGGCTTTCCCGCAAACATTGTGGGAATTCGCTGGCACAAGCTTCAAGCAAGCGAACTGATGTAGAAACGTAGCATTTTATCAACCCAATCGGCTTCTTAGCGTTAGCGATGAATCCGGCGGGACCAAGACTGACCGTGGCTGGATGCACTGCGTTCGCTACGGATTAAGTTGGGAAAGAAAAAATCATGATCCAAACTGAGAGCCGGCTCGAAGTAGCCGACAACACAGGTGCGCAAGAAGTCTTGTGCATCAAGGTGATGGGCGGGTCCAAGCGCCGCTATGCGGGCATTGGCGACCTGATCAAGGTCACTATTAAGCGCGCAGCGCCTCGTGGCCGTGTCAAAAAAGGCGAAATCTACAACGCTGTTGTGGTGCGAACTGCCAAGGGCGTTCGTCGCCAGGACGGTTCGTTGATTCGCTTCGACGGCAATGCTGCCGTACTTCTGAACGCCAAACTCGAGCCCATCGGTACACGTATTTTTGGCCCGGTCACGCGCGAACTGCGCAGCGAGCGTTTCATGAAGATCGTGTCGCTTGCCCCTGAAGTTCTGTAAGGAGTCGTCATGGCTAAGATTATCAAGGGTGACGAGGTCATCGTCCTGACCGGCAAGGACAAGGGCAAGCGTGGCCGAGTCCAACAGCGCGTTGACGCCAACCACATTGTGGTCGACGGCATCAATGTAGCAAAGAAGGCTGTTAAGCCGAACCCGATGACGGGTGCAACCGGCGGCATCATCGACAAGTTGATGCCAATTCATGTGTCTAACGTCGCAATCTTTAACGCGGCGACGGGCAAGGCAGATCGCGTAGGCGTGAAGGTCGTGGATGGTAAGCGCGCCCGCGTTTACAAGTCCACTGGCGAAGCGGTGAAGGTGTAAGACATGGCACGTCTCCAAGGTATTTACGAAAAAGAGATCGTCGGGGCATTGACCTCGAAGTTCGGCTACAAGTCGCGCATGCAAGTGCCGCGTCTTACCAAGATCACCCTTAACATGGGTCTTGGCGAGGCAGTTGCCGATAAGAAGATCATTGAGCATGCGGTCGGTGACATGACCAAGATCGCTGGCCAAAAGCCTGTGATCACCAAAGCTCGCAAAGCGATTGCAGGCTTCAAGATTCGCGAAGGCTACCCAATCGGTTGCATGGTCACGCTGCGCGGTGCTCGCATGTATGAATTCCTGGATCGATTGGTTACTATCGCGTTCCCGCGTGTGCGCGATTTCCGTGGTGTGTCGGGCAAAGCGTTCGACGGCCGTGGTAACTACAACATCGGTGTGAAAGAGCAGATTATTTTCCCCGAGATTGAGTACGACAAGATTGACGCGCTGCGTGGCATGAACATTAGTATCACCACCACCGCCAAGACCGACGAAGAAGCAAAAGCGCTTCTCGCCGCATTTAAATTCCCGTTCAGAAACTGAGGCTGCCATGGCAAAACTGGCACTGATTAACCGTGAACAGAAGCGTGCCGCGCTGGTAAAGAAATACGCTGCCAAGCGCGCCGAGCTGAAGGCCATCATCGAAGATGCATCAAAATCAGACGAGGAGCGTTATGAAGCTCGTTTGAAGCTGCAATCTTTGCCGCGCAATTCGGCGCCCACCCGTCAGCGCAATCGTTGTGCCCTGACTGGCCGTCCGCGCGGTACTTTCCGCAAATTCGGTCTTGGGCGTACCAAGCTCCGTGAAATCGCCATGCGTGGCGAAATCCCGGGCATGACCAAAGCCAGCTGGTAATAGGAGAACGAGCAATGAGTATGAGCGATCCTATCGCCGATATGCTGACCCGTATCCGCAACGCGCAGACTGTCAACAAGACGACTGTCGCAATGCCGTCGTCGAAGCTGAAAGTGGCGATCGCCCGCGTCCTGAAAGACGAGGGCTACATCGAGAACTATGCCGTCGCTGAAGATGCCGGCAAGGCAACGCTGTCCATCGAATTGAAATATTACGCAGGTCGCCCGGTTATCGAGCGTATCGAGCGTGTTTCACGTCCTGGCCTTCGTGTCTACAAGGGTAAATCCGAGATCCCAACCGTCTTGAACGGTTTGGGTGTGACGATCGTCTCGACACCTCAGGGTGTTATGACAGACCGCAAGGCACGCGCTACCGGCACCGGTGGCGAGATTCTTTGCTACGTGGCTTGATAGGGGAGAAGCACGATGTCTCGAGTAGCCAAGATGCCGATCTCGCTGGCCGCGGGTGTTGAAGCAACAATCAGCGCGGAAAAGATTTCGGTCAAGGGTCCACAAGGTAGCTTGTCGTTGCCGCTGACCGGCCAGGTCAACATCAAGAACGAGAACAGCACGCTCACGTTCACCCCGGCGGATGACTCGCGTGAAGCGGTCGCCATGTCCGGTACCGTGCGCGCGTTGGTCAACAACATGGTGGTGGGTGTTTCGCAGGGTTTCGAGAAGAAGCTGTCGCTCGTGGGCGTGGGTTATCGCGCGCAAGCACAAGGCGACAAGCTGAATCTGTCGCTCGGCTTTTCGCATCCGATCGTCCATCAGATGCCAGCTGGCGTGAAATGCGAAACGCCTTCGCAGACTGAAATTCTGATCAAGGGTATCGACCGTCAGAAAGTGGGTCAGGTCGCTGCAGAAGTGCGCGCCTACCGCAGCCCCGAGCCTTACAAAGGCAAGGGCGTCCGTTATGCGGACGAGGTCGTATTGATCAAAGAAACCAAGAAGAAGTAAGGGCTGAATATGGACAAGAAATCATCCCGCCTGCGCCGATCACGGCAGACGCGTGCCAAGATCGCGGAGCTGAAGGTCAATCGGCTGTCGGTGCATCGTACGAATCTGCACATCTACGCCACGATTTATGCACCTGATGCCAAGGTGCTTGCTTCTGCATCAACCGCAGAGGCTGAAGTCCGTGCCGAACTGGCTGGTAAAACCGGCAAGGGTGGCAATACTTCAGCTGCAGCAATCGTTGGTAAGCGTGTCGCTGAGAAAGCACTGAAGGCAGGTATTGACACCGTCGCGTTCGATCGCGCTGGCTTTCGTTATCACGGCCGAATCAAAGCCGTTGCTGACGCAGCGCGCGAAGCTGGTCTGAAGTTCTAAGGAATACTGACTATGGCAAAAATGCAGCAGAAAATGCAGAGCGACAAGCCGGATGACGGCATGCGCGAGAAGATGATTGCGGTCAACCGCGTCACCAAAGTGGTCAAGGGCGGCCGTATCATGGGTTTTGCCGCATTGGCTGTAGTTGGTGATGGCGATGGTCGCATCGGCATGGGCAAGGGCAAATCCAAGGAAGTGCCAGTTGCCGTGCAAAAGGCTATGGAAGAGGCGCGCCGCAAGATGATCAAGGTCAGCTTGAAAAACGGCACGCTGCAGCACATGGTGCATGGTCGCCACGGCGCGTCGTCCGTAATGATGATCCCCGCAAAAGAAGGTACTGGCGTGATTGCTGGTGGTCCGATGCGCGCGATTTTCGAAGTGATGGGCGTCACGAACGTGGTCGCGAAATCACACGGGTCGACCAATCCCTACAACATGGTTCGCGCGACGCTGGATGGTCTCGCGAAAATGAGCACCCCGTCCGAAATTGCAGCCAAGCGCGGCAAGACGGTCGAGGAAATTTTGGGCTGAGGTGAGAGCGATGGCAAACACGATCAAAGTAAAACTGGTCAAGGGGCTGATCGGCACCAAGCAGTCACACCGAGACACTGTGCGCGGCTTGGGTCTGCGCAGGGTGAATTCCGAGCGCGAGCTCGTAGACACCCCAGCGGTGCGCGGCATGATTAACAAAGTCGCCTATCTCGTCAAAGTGGTGTCTTGAGCATCGCTGACGAACGGAGAACATGATGCAACTTAATACCATTCAGCCTGCAGAAGGCGCGAAACATCCGAAGCGCCGCGTAGGTCGCGGCATCGGATCTGGCCTTGGCAAAACCGCGGGTCGCGGACACAAGGGTCAGAAAGGGTTTTGAAGGTGGCCAGAGGCCGCTGCATCGGCGTTTGCAGAAGCGCGGTTTCAACTCGCCATCAAAGCCATTCAAGGCGCAGGTTCGTTTGGGCGATCTGGCAAAGCTGCCAGTTGACCAAATCGATATGTTGGCCTTGAAGCAAGCAGGCCTGGTGTCGGAGCTGGCACGCACGGTGCGCGTGATCAAAGCTGGTGAGATCAGCAAAAAGCTGACTATCAAAGGCGTGATCGTCACCGCAGGCGCGAAAGCGGCGATCGAGGCAGCAGGCGGCTCGGTAGAGTAAGCGCATTAAATAAGACACACGTGGCGACAGCATCTAAATCTGCGAAGAGCTCGGCGAGCGGTTTCCCTTGGAACCGTCTCTGGTTCTTGCTGGGCGCGCTCATCGTGTTCAGGATTGGTGCGCACATTCCGGTACCGGGTATCGATCCGGTTCAGCTGGAGACTTTGTTTAACCAGAACAGTGGCGGCATCCTTGGGATGTTCAACATGTTTTCTGGCGGCGCATTGTCGCGGTTTACGATTTTTGCGCTCGGGATCATGCCGTACATTTCGGCTTCGATCATCATGCAGCTGCTGACTGTCGTGTCACCACAGCTTGAGGCGATCAAGAAGGAAGGTGAGTCGGGTCGTCGCAGGATTACTCAGTACACCCGCTACGGTACGCTGGTGTTAGCCACGTTCCAGGCCCTGGGTATTGCGGTCGCGCTTGAGGCGCAAGCTGGTTTGGTGATTGATCCTGGTCTCGCGTTTCGCTTCACCACCGTTGTGACCCTGGTCACCGGTACGATGTTTTTGATGTGGCTTGGCGAGCAGATTACTGAGCGTGGTCTCGGTAACGGCATCTCGATCATTATTTTTGCCGGTATCGCAGCTGGTTTGCCGAGTGCGATTGGTGGATTGTTTGAGTTGGTGCGCACGGGCTCGATGCATGCGCTGACCGCAATCTTGATTTGTATTCTGGCCGCCTTGGTGACTTACGCGGTTGTTTTCATTGAGCGTGGCCAGCGAAAAATTCTGGTTAACTACGCGAAGCGTCAAGTTGGCAACAAGGTTTATGGTGGTCAGAGCAGTCATCTGCCACTCAAGTTGAACATGGCAGGGGTTATCCCGCCGATTTTTGCATCGTCGATTATTTTGTTTCCGGCGACGATTGCCAGCTGGTTCACCTCGGGTGACACGAGCAGTGGCGTGGTTCGGTTTTTGAAAGATTTGGCGGCCTCTTTGGCGCCGGGAGAGCCGATTCACGCACTCCTGTACGCAGCAGCGATCGTATTTTTTTGCTTCTTCTACACCGCGCTGGTGTTCAACAGCAAGGAAACTGCAGACAACCTGAAGAAAAGTGGTGCGTTTGTTCCGGGTATCCGTCCAGGTGAGCAGACCAGTCGTTACATCGACAAGATTCTGACGCGCCTGACATTGGCTGGGGCTGTGTACATCACGGTGATCTGCTTGCTGCCTGAATTTCTGATCGCGCGCTGGAACGTACCGTTTTATTTTGGTGGCACCTCGTTGCTGATTATTGTTGTGGTCACCATGGATTTCATGGCGCAGGTGCAGAACTACGTAATGTCGCAACAATATGATTCGCTGCTGCGAAAAGCGAATTTCAAGGGTGGAATTCCAACCCGCTGAGCGAGAGGATTAGACGGCTTATATGTCCAAAGACGACGTGATTCAAATGCAGGGGGAGATTCTCGAAAACCTCCCGAATGCGACCTTCAGGGTGAAGCTTGAAAATGGCCATGTCGTACTTGGACACATATCCGGAAAAATGAGGATGAATTACATCCGGATTCTGCCCGGTGACAAAGTGACGGTTGAGCTGACGCCGTACGACCTAAGTCGGGCCAGGATTGTTTTTAGAACCAAGTAGTCGCCTTACCAGCAATCGAAAGATAGAAAGAAGAGGGCAAACATGAAAGTGCTCGCATCAGTAAAACGGATCTGCCGTAAGTGCAAGATCATCAAGCGCAAAGGCGTCGTTCGCGTCATTTGTACCGAACCGCGCCATAAGCAGCGCCAGGGTTAATTAAGCTTAGCGATCGAGGGACAACGCATGGCACGTATTGCAGGGGTCAATATTCCCAACCATCAGCACACCGTTATCGGCCTAACCGCCGTTTTCGGTATCGGTCGTCCACGCGCCGAGTTAATTTGCGCGAACACGGGCGTACCTACCACCAAGAAGGTCAAGGATCTCGACGACAACGAGCTCGAGAAGCTGCGCGATGAGATCGGCAAATTCATCGTCGAGGGTGATCTTCGCCGTGAAGTGTCGATGAACATCAAGCGCCTGATGGATCTCGGCTGCTACCGAGGCCTGCGCCACCGCAAAGGCTTGCCGGTTCGCGGTCAGCGTACCCGTACTAACGCGCGGACCCGCAAAGGCCCACGTAAAGCAGCGCAAGCGCTGAAGAAGTAATCCCGTCGCGGACACAAGGACAACACCATGGCAAAAGCATCGAACAACGCCGCTTCGCGCGTTCGAAAGAAGGTCAAGAAGAATGTCGCTGAAGGCATTGCGCACGTTCACGCCTCGTTCAACAACACCATCATCACGATTACTGACCGTCAGGGCAATGCACTGTCATGGGCAACGTCGGGTGGTGCTGGCTTCAAGGGCTCACGTAAGTCGACCCCGTTCGCAGCACAGGTTGCCGCAGAAGCTGCTGGCAAAGTGGCTGTGGAATGCGGCGTGAAGAATCTGGAAGTGCGTATCAAGGGCCCCGGCCCCGGGCGTGAGTCCGCAGTGCGCGCGCTGAACAGCTTGGGCATCAAGATCACCCAGATTCAAGACGTGACACCGGTGCCGCATAACGGTTGCCGTCCACCGAAGCGTCGCCGCATCTAAATTACGACTTCGTAGTTGTTGTACGTGACCCGCCGCGCACCGGCGGGTTTTGTTCTAAGACCACCGTTCGGTAGCAGGCAGACCGAACTAGCGCTTCAAGGCGTTGTGCCTGAGGCGTCATCAACGGAGAGGAAATACCGTGGCACGTTACATTGGACCTAAAGCAAAACTTTCCCGCCGTGAAGGCACCGACCTGTTCCTGAAGAGCGCTCGCCGCTCGCTGGATTCCAAGTGCAAACTGGATTCCAAGCCAGGACAGCATGGCCGCACCTCAGGTGCACGTACTTCCGACTATGGCAACCAGCTGCGTGAAAAGCAGAAGGTCAAGCGCATGTATGGTGTGCTGGAGCGTCAGTTCCGCCGCTATTTTGCCGAAGCAGACCGCCGCAAGGGCAACACCGGCGAAACACTGCTTCAACTGCTCGAAGCACGTCTGGATAACGTCGTGTATCGCCTAGGTTTCGCGTCGACACGTGCCGAAGCCCGACAACTGGTATCGCACAAGGCCATCGTTGTGAATGGCAATGTGGTGAATATTCCCTCTTACTCGGTTCGCGTTGGTGACACCGTTTCTGTGCGCGAAAAGGCCAAGAAGCAGGTCCGCATTGCCGAAGCGCTGTCGTTAGCCGAACAATCGGGATTCCCGATGTGGGTGGCGGTCGATGCCAAGAAAATGGAGGGTTCGCTCAAGACCCTGCCAGATCGTAGCGACTATAACCAAGAGGTTAACGAGTCGCTGATCGTCGAATTGTATTCGCGCTAATTTCTCCCGCTACCCACTCACGGGTGGGTAGTGTTCCGATATGCCATCAGCCTTATCGGTGTAACGAGCCGAGGGTATTGAAAGGATATTCATGCAAACCAATCTGTTAAAGCCGCGCATTATCGAAGTCGAGCACATCGCCCCTGGCCACGCCAAGGTCGTCATGGAGCCTTTCGAGCGTGGCTACGGTCATACCCTCGGTAACGCGCTGCGCCGTGTGCTGCTGTCTTCTATGGTCGGCTATGCGCCAACCGAAGTATCGATAGCCGGCGTAGTGCACGAGTACTCATCGATCGACGGCGTGCAGGAAGACGTGGTCGACATCCTGCTGAACCTGAAGGGTGTCGTCTTCAAGCTGCAAAGCCGTGATGAGGTCACGCTGACCTTGAAAAAAGAAGGCGAAGGTGCGGTATTGGCTTCCGATATCGATCTGCCGCACGATGTCGAGCTGATCAACCCTGACCATGTCATCGCGCACCTGACCGCTGGTGGCAAGATCGACATGCAAGTCAAAGTCGAGAAGGGCCGTGGCTACGTTCCGGGTAACGTACGTCGCCTGGCAGAGGATGCCAACAAGACGATCGGCCGTATCATTCTCGATGCTTCTTACTCCCCTGTGCGTCGTGTGTCGTACACCGTTGATTCGGCCCGTGTCGAGCAGCGTACTGACCTCGATAAGCTGGTGATGAACATCGAAACCAACGGTGTGATCTCTCCGGAAGAAGCGATTCGTCAATCCGCTCGTGTACTTGTCGATCAGTTGAATGTGTTTGCGGCGCTCGAGGGCACCGAAGCAGCTGCAGAGGCGCCTTCGCGTGCACCGACCGTTGATCCGATTCTCTTGCGTCCGGTTGACGATCTCGAACTCACCGTGCGTTCTGCCAACTGCCTCAAGGCCGAGAATATTTATTACATCGGTGATCTGATTCAGCGTAGCGAGAATGAATTGTTGAAAACGCCAAACCTGGGTCGTAAGTCGCTCAACGAGATCAAAGAAGTATTGGCCTCGCGCGGACTGACCTTGGGTATGAAGCTCGAGAACTGGCCACCAGCCGGTCTCGACAAATAAGTAGTCTCACTATTTTTGAACTTTACCGGCCCGCGCCATGCTCGAAAGAGCTGGCGATAGAAGAGCTGGAATAAAACTTATCAAAGGAAATTACCATGCGTCATCGTCACGGACTACGCAAACTGAACCGAACCTCGTCGCATCGCCTCGCGATGCTGCGCAACATGACGGTCTCTTTGCTCAAGCACGAAGCCATCAAGACAACCGTCCCGAAGGCAAAAGAACTGCGCCGCGTTATCGAGCCGATCATCACGCTCGGCAAGGTTGATACCTTGGCCAATAAGCGTTTGGCATTTTCGCGTTTGCGCGATCGCGATATCGTGGTCAAGCTATTCGCAGAGATCGGCCCACGCTATAAGGCGCGCAACGGCGGCTACCTGCGCATCCTGAAAATGGGATTCCGCCAAGGTGACAATGCGCCGATGGCGTTCGTTGAACTGGTCGACCGTCCAGACAATAGCGAAGCAGTCGCAGCAGAATAAGCGCGCTACCCTTAGTGCTGCAGTATCAAGCCAGGCCAAGCGCCTGGCTTTGTTTTTTGAGCGTGAATTATGCCTATCCTCACTGTTGAACATCTGCGTAAATCCTACGGCGAAGGCGCAGACCGACATATCGTAATCGACGATGTGTCGTTCGCGTTGGAGCGCGGCGAGTGTTATGGATTGTTGGGGCCGAACGGTGCTGGCAAGACTACGACCTTGCGGCTGTGTCTCGGCCTGACAGCGCCCGATAGCGGGCAAATTACTTTGGTCGGACACTCGGTACCGCGAGACGCACGTCGCGCAAGGCTGAAGATCGGGGTCGTGCCGCAGATGGACAGCCTCGATCCCGACTTCACGGTAGAAGAAAACCTGTTGGTGTACGGACGCTACTTTGGCATGCAGCCGTCGCAAATTCATGCGCGCCTCGACTGGCTGCTCGAATTCTCCAATCTCGCCAACAAGCGCCATGCGCGCCTGGGCGAGTTATCGGGTGGCATGAAACGTCGACTCACACTGGCACGTGCCTTGGTGAATGACCCGGATCTGATCTTCATGGACGAGCCAACCACCGGGCTTGATCCGCAAGCCAGGCACATGATCTGGGAACGACTGAAAGCCTTGCTCGCAGCGGGCAAAACCATTCTGCTGACCACGCACTTCATGGATGAGGCGGAGCGTCTGTGCAATCGACTCGCCGTGATTGATCATGGTCGGATGATCGCCGAGGGTGGGCCACGCGACCTGATCGCTCAGCATATCGAGCCGCAAGTGATTGAGGTGTATGGTGATCAAGCTGCGACTTGGGCAGAGCAAGCCCGTGCGATGGCAGAGCGTGTCGAAATTAGTGGTGACACGGTTTTCTGTTACACCCAGCATGCCGAACCATTACTGCAAAGTTTGTCGCACGCTTCCGGCTTACGTTATTTGCACCGACCTGCGAATTTGGAAGACCTCTTCCTTAAGCTAACCGGCCGTGAGATGAGAGATTGAGATGAGCGCACTCCACTATCGTTTACCCGGACTTAGCCTGCGGTTCATACCCGTCTGGCGACGTAACCTGCTGGTGTGGCGCAAGCTCGCGGTGGCGAGTGTCATCGGCAATATCGCCGAGCCGATGATCACCTTGCTGGCGTTTGGCTACGGCCTCGGCAGTTTGCTGCAGCAGATCGAGGGCGTGCCCTATATCGAGTACCTCGCGAGTGGCTCAATCTGTATGTCCGTGATGATGGCTGCTTCATTCGAGTCTCTGTATTCGGCGTTTTCGCGGATGCATGTGCAAAAGACCTGGGAGTCTTTGCTGAATACGCCGTTGGAACTCGACGACATCGTGCTCGCCGAAATGCTATGGGCTGCCAGCAAAGCCATGATCTCGGGCTTGGCTATCTTGCTGGTGCTGTTCGCGCTGGGAATCGGCCTGCATCCCACCACGCTGTTGGTGCCACCGCTGTTGTTAATCATCGGCGTGTGTTTCGCATCGATTGCATTGATCGTGAACGCAATTGCCAAGGCGTACGATTTCTTTACCTACTACTTCACCTTGGTACTGACACCGATGATTTTTCTGTCGGGCGTTTACTACCCGGCAAGTCAGCTACCGAGTTGGCTGCAGTCTGTCGCCAGTATCTTGCCGCTCGGCGCGGCTGTGCGTCTTGTGCGACCATTGCTGCTGGGTGGTATGCCTGAGGATCCAATCCGGGACTTGGCGATCTTGTTGGCTTACATCGTGGTCGGTTTCTATCTCGCGACCGTACTCACCCGCAGGCGTTTATTGAAGTAACTGTTGCAGAGGTGGTGATGAGCGATGCGCAGGTTTTGATGGTGATGTCGAATGCGCCGGATAATGCGAGCGCGCATGCCTTGGCACGCGCCCTGATCGAAACCAAGTTGGCGGCGTGTGTGAATATTTTGCCGGGTGTGCAATCCGTCTACCGTTGGCAGGGGCAAATTGAGCAGGCTGATGAGGTCACGCTGCTGATCAAAACTACGCGCCAGCACTATGCTCAGTTGCAACAGACGCTCGTCAGTGCCCATCCCTACGATGTCCCCGAGCTGATCGCTTGGCCAATCACCGAAGGCTATGCCCCTTATCTGCAATGGGTGACGGCTGAAACCACTAGCGACAAACATGCGTAACTGGTTTGCTCAATGCGGACGGATAAGAGCCGGTATTTGCCTGGTTGCGGCCCTATGCTTTTTTGCGCCGTCGGTGCAAGCGCAAGATTTCCTGGCGCCCGAGCAAGCATTTGCCTTCAGTGCGCGTATGCGCGATGCAGCGACCATCGAAGTAAGCTTTCGGATCGCCGATGGCTACTACATGTACCGCGACAAAATCGCCATATCCGCCGAGGGTGCGACGCTGGGCAAGGTCGAGATTCCGCGCGGGACAATAAAATTCGATCCGAATTTCGACAAAGAACTAGAGACCCTCAGGCAGCAACTGACGATAGCGATTCCGGTGCAAGCCAACGGGTCTTTTCAGTTGAAAGTAACGAGCCAAGGTTGTGCTGATAAAGGCCTGTGCTATCCGCCGATGGAATCAGTCGCTACCTTGTCAACGGCGAACAGTGGGGTTGATGTCGCAGCGCCGGCTGCAGATGGCGAAATGGGTCGTATCGAAGCGTCGCTTGCGAGTGGCCGCTTGATACTGATCCTGCCGTTATTTCTGTTGCTCGGTCTGGGTCTCTCATTCACGCCTTGCGTGCTGCCTATGGTGCCGATTCTGTCGTTCATCATCGCTGGTGAGGGTGCGCAGACCAGCCGCCAGCGCGGCTTGTTGCTGGCAGTCGCTTACTCGCTGGGTATGGCTTTGGTGTACACCGCGCTCGGTATCGCCGCGGGCTTGATCGGCGAAGGGCTGTCCGCCACGCTGCAAAGCCCGCCCATCCTTTCTGCGTTTGCGATTCTGATGGCGGTGATGGCGCTCTCAATGTTCGATGTCTACCAGCTGCAAATACCCGCGTCACTACAGCTCGCCTTGACGCGCTTGTCCGAACGCCAGCGTGGCGGCAAGTTGCTCGGCGTATTCGTGATGGGCGCAATCTCCGCATTGATCGTCGGGCCTTGTGTCGCCGCACCGCTGGCTGGCGCGCTGGTCTACATCAGCCAAACCCGCAACGTACTGATCGGTGGCAGCGCCTTGTTCGCAATGGCTGTTGGCATGAGTGTACCCCTGCTGCTGGTCGGCATATCAGCGGGCTCGCTGCTGCCGCGCGCGGGTGCCTGGATGCAGACCGTGAAGCATTTTTTCGGCGTCCTGATGCTGGCGCTCGCCTTGTGGATGGTGTCGTCGTTGATACCAGCTTGGCTTCTCATGCTGGGCTGGGGCTTGCTGGGTGCTGGCTATGGCGTGTTCCTGATGCGCGACAAGTCGCTAGGCTGGCGTGCCCGAATATTGGGTACCGTCTTTATCGCCCTTGGCGCAGTACAACTGCTGGGGCTTGCCACGGGAGGGCGTGATGCATGGTCGCCGCTGGCTCAACTACGTGGGCAGCAACATCAGAAGACCGAATTCACACGTGTGCGCAGCGTCGCAGAGCTCGATGCGGCACTCGCCAACACCGGAGGGCGGCGCGTCATGCTCGATTTCTACGCCGACTGGTGCGTGTCTTGTATCGAGATGGAAAAACTCACCTTCACTAATCCGGAGGTGAAAGCGAAGTTGGATCAGATGCTGCTGCTGCAGGCGGATGTCACTGCCAACGACGACGACGACAAGGCACTGCTGAAACGCTTCGGTTTATTCGGCCCGCCCGGCATCATTTTGTTCGACGCACATGGCACCGAGATTCGCGGCACACGCGTGATTGGCTATCAGGCGCCAGCCCAATTTCTGCAGTCATTACAAAAAGCGGAATAGGTCGTCTTCAATCTGCGCTATTTGAAACAGACGGCGCTTCAAATTTCTGGCGGAAGCTCGGGCAGTATGACTTCTGTCGGTAGAGGAGTTGGAGCAGGCTTGTTGCGAGGGATCTCAACATTTGCCGCATCCACAAATCGCACCTGCCTTTGCACTGGGATCTGAAATAACGGATTGGCGTTGTGAAACATGTCGGCGCTAAAGAATTCCGAAGACGACGTTGCGATATCCCCCTTCACTTGTACTGCCATCAAATCGATTAACTTGTTTTTCTTCTCGACGGGCGCTTTAAGCTTCAAGATTGCATCACTGATTTTAGATTTCGCTTTACTTGCATAGGCTTGAAGCTTGCCGGATTTATCGTCGAGCATCTGCTCCGGGCTAACGCGAGAAAAAACTCTGACTCTGCCTTTCTTGCCATCAGGCGTGATGAATTTTTCATTCTTCGCGATGACGACATCGTAAGCGCCCTTCATGCCCTCCGTACTTGTGGCGCCTAGATTGGGATGAACTACTGTGGGCCCTAGGAAGGTTTTGCTCATTTTCATTCCCACCATAGAACATGTCAGTTAATCAAAAATTTGGCTGCATCCTTTCAAGGCTATGTGTCGATTATCAGAATTAGGTTCGAATCTGTTGTATTTCTGCAAATTTAGGCGCCTTTGACCAGGCGCGCGATATCCCTCGCAAAGTAGGTCAGCACACCATCTGCGCCGGCGCGTTTGAAGCAGAGCATCGCCTCCATCATGGTTTTGTCATGGTCGAGCCAGCCGTTTTGCGACGCCGCCTTGATCATGGCGTACTCGCCGCTCACCTGGTACGCAAACGTGGGCACTTTAAATTCCTGTTTCACGATACGCACGATATCGAGATAAGGCATGCCGGGCTTCACCATCACCATATCGGCACCCTCGGCAAGGTCGAGCGCGACTTCACGCAAGGCCTCATCTGAATTGCCCGGATCCATTTGGTAAGTGGCCTTGTTGCCTTTACCCAGATTGGCGGCCGAGCCCACCGCATCTCGGAACGGGCCATAAAACGCCGAGGCATACTTGGCCGAATAGGCCATGATGCGAGTGTAGATATGCCCCTTGGCTTCGAGCGCGCTGCGGATCGCACCGATCCGGCCATCCATCATGTCGGACGGCGCGACGATATCGACACCCGCTGCGGCTTGTGTCAGCGCCTGCTGGACCAGCATTGCAGTAGTCTCGTCATTCAATACATAGCCGTCTTCATTCAGCACACCATCCTGACCATGACTGGTGTACGGATCTAGCGCGACATCGGTCAACACACCTAGTTCCGGGAAGCGTTGCTTTAGCTCACGCACTGCGCGCGGTACCAAACCCTTCGGGTTGGTCGCTTCAATACCGTCAGGTGTTTTCAGCTGCGGGTCGATTACAGGGAACAGCGCCAGCACGGGTATACCCAGCGACACACATTCCTCAGCCACCGGCATCAACAGGTCGACTGACAAACGTTCTACGCCGGGCATTGATGGCACCGCTTCGCGCTTTTTCTCGCCATCGAGAATGAAGACGGGATAAATCAGATCGGCGGGCGTGATGACATTTTCGCGCATCATCGCGCGCGAGAATGCGTCTTTGCGCATGCGGCGCATACGCGTAGCAGGGAAGCGGGCAAGTGGATCGTGGCTCATGATGAATCTCAGGCAAATGTTGTTGTGAATGGTTTTTAGCTGCGAGACGATTTTTATATCGATGAACTTCCTGGTAAAGCGGTACTCCTAGCCATGGGTGTTCATCACCTCCCGCTTATCCTCCCTGAGCGGGGCTGGCTCAGTAGAGTCAGTGTTTAGACCCTGGAGGCATCTCCCGCTCTCCAGGGTTTTTTTCTGCTTGGGCTGGCGGCCCATCTTGGTCGAGCTCAGTCTCGAGTTGCAACAGACTGCAGATTTTGCGATCTGCCTCATCCAAGCCGATACGCTTAAGTGCAGAGAATAGCTGCACAGAGAATGGCAGAGGCTGGCCGTGCTCGTCAACATAGCTGGCCAGAACGGTTCTGGCGAGTCGAATCGCGTCCGATTGCTCGTTACGGTTGAGCTTATCCGCTTTGCTCAGCAGACAATGGATAGGCTTGCCGGTCGGCGCAAACCACTCCAGCATCTCGAGATCAAGCTCGGTGAACGGTCGGCGTGCATCCATGATCAGCACCAAGCCCACCAGCGGATCCCTGACTTGAACATAGCGGCCCAACAGCTGCTGCCAGTGATGCTTGGCTGTGCCGGCTACCTCGGCGTAGCCGTAGCCGGGTAAATCCACTACAAACGCCCGAATCTCTTCGCTGCGTGCAACGTCGCGCCGGTGCTGGCCAACATGGGCGCCACCAATCGAGAAATAGTTGATGTGCTGGGTCCGGCCTGGGGTTTTGGAGGCAAATGCGAGCTTTTTTTGGTTGCAGAGCAGGTTGATCGCGGTCGACTTGCCCGCATTCGAACGGCCGGCAAAGGCCAATTCCGGAACTTGGTATTTTGGCAAATCCTGAAGTCGATTCACGGTTGTGAAGAAGCGGGCTTGCCAGAGAATTGACATCGGGAGTGGGGCCGGCAAACGCGGCAGCTGTCGACAGGAAGGGGGAAAATCGCTGATGGGCATTGTAGTACAATGCCGGGCTGTAATTCGCTACCAACCGAATCAATTATTGCCCGGGTGTTTGAATGAATCGAGTGCTTTCGTTGTGTTTGAAATTCCTCGCCGTTGCGCTGTGTTCGGCGCTTGTCACTGCACAGGCATCAGAACAAAAATCAGCTGCAGCAGACCCCGCCAAGGGCGCAGCGCTGTACTCAGGTGGTGACCCTGCGCGCGGCATTACCGCTTGCATCGCCTGCCATGGCGCAGAGGGCAATGCGGTTATCCCGCAAAACCCCAAGCTTGGCGGTCAACATGCTGCTTACATCAAGAAGCAGTTGCACGATTTTCAGGGGCCAGATCGCAACAACGCCATCATGACCATGATCGCTAAAGCGATGACGCCTGAGGATATCGACAATATCGCCGCCTACCTCTCGGCGCAAAGAGCCACGCCGGGCGTTGCCAAGGTTAAAGAGACTGCTGAGCTGGGCCGCAAAATTTATCGCGCCGGTATCGCTGAAAAAAATATCCCTGCTTGCGCAGGCTGCCACAGCCCCAACGGTGCAGGTATTCCGGCGCAATATCCGCGTATCGCCGGCCAACATCAGGATTACTCGGTAACGCAGCTGACGAATTTCCGTACTGGTACTCGTAGCAACTCTGCACAAATGACGGCCATCAGTAAAAGACTCACTGATGACGAGATGAAAGCCGTCTCCGATTACATCACTGGTCTGCGGTGATTCGTTTCATCTCCCGATAAGCGGATCGCACGGGAGACACAAACCAATACGAGGGGTGGCCACAAGCCGCCCCTTTTTGTTTTATGCTGGCAACTATGGATACTCTCGACACAAGCCACCCATCCTCCACCGCCACTACCCAGGGCATGCTGCTGACCAACCGTGGTCGCTTCGTGACCGAGCTGGTCGAGCTGGTATCGTCCATGCGCTTTGCGATCAGCTTGTTGACCATTATCTCGATTGCCTCGGTGGTTGGTACCGTCGTGATACAGGGCGAGCCAATGCCGAACTACGTGAATCAGTTCGGTCCATTCTGGTTTGAGGTGTTTGCGCGTTTTTCTGTTTACTCGGTTTATTCGGCTTGGTGGTTCCTGCTGATCATGGCGTTTCTGGTCACGTCGACCTCGCTCTGCATTATTCGCAATGCGCCGAAAATGATCGCCGACATGAAGAGCTGGCGCGTGAATGTGCGCGAACAGTCGCTTCGAAATTTCCATCATCATGCCGAGTGGTCATCTTCGCGTGCGATCGAGCAGTTGGCGAGTGAATACATAAAACAGATCGCTGCTGCCGGTTATCAGGTACGGCAAGTCCCGAAAGACGGCGCTGTTTTGCTGAGCGCAAAGCAAGGCGCTGCCAATAAGCTCGGCTACATCTTCGCGCATTCGGCCATTGTCATCATTTGCGTCGGCGGACTGCTTGACTCCAATTTGCCAATTCGCGCGCAGCAGTGGATGTTCGGAAAAGAAACCTTCAAGGGCAGCGGCGTGATCGCTGACATTCCCGAAAAGCACCGACTCGGCAACGGCAATATCACCTTCCGCGGTAATACCCTGATTCCAGAGGGGCAGAGCAGCAACACCACCATCCTGCAAATGGGCGATGGGGTGTTGATACAAGATCTACCTTTCTCGATTCAGTTGGAGCAATTCATCGTCGATTTCTACTCGACCGGTATGCCGAAGCTGTTCGCTAGTAACGTGATCGTGACTGATAAGGAGACTGGCAACAATTTCCGCGCCACGATTAAAGTGAATGAGCCGTTAATTTATAAAGGCCTCGCGGTATACCAGTCGAGCTTTGAAGATGGTGGTAGCAGCTTGAAGCTAGCCGGTTATCCCATGGCCGGATCCAGCCATGTGCAATTTCCGGTCGACGGGCAAGTCGGGAAAGCGTCGCGTCTTGCTGGCAACGATGGGGATTACACCATTGAGTGGTCGGGCTTTCGTCCGTTCAACGTCGAGAATATGGCGGGTGATCCACGTTCGGTGAAGCAGCCCAAGGGCTTCAATGAGAATCTCGAGAAGCGATTAGGGTCGGCTGCCAATCGTGAGCGCGGCAAGGATCTTCGTAATGTAGGTCCGAGTGTGCAGTACAAGCTACGCGACAAAACGGGTCAGGCACGCGAGTTCAGCAATTACATGATGCCCGTAAATATCGACGGTGAAGAAGTATTTCTTGCCGGTGTGCGCGATAACCCCTCGGAGGGATTCCGTTATCTCCGAATTCCCGCGGATGCCAACGGCAAGGTTGACGAATGGATGCGCTTACGTGCGGCGATCTCGGATCCTGCCTTGCGTGAAAAGGCAGCCAAGCGTTACGGCGCGAATGTACCGTTAGGGGCAAACAGCTCTCCGCAAATGCGCGAGCAGCTCCAGCTATCGGCGTTGCGCGGATTGAATGTATTTGCCGGTGACGCGGAATCATCGGGCTATATCGCGGTGGCGCGATTTATCGACAAAGTCCCTAAAGAGCAGCAAGAAAGAACCGTTGATATCTTCATGAAGATTCTGAACGGCGCCATGTGGGAGCTATGGCAAGTCGCACGTGATAAAGATGGTTTACCAGCCGCGGTACCCGACGCGAAAAGCGCACGCTTTCTGCAACGTTCGACTGATGCGCTTGCAGATTCCTTTTTTTACGGCGCACCGGTGTATTTACAATTGCGCGGCTTTGACGAAGTGAAAGCCTCGGTATTTCAGGTAACCCGATCCCCTGGTAAGAACGTGGTTTATTTAGGCTGCTTGCTTCTGGTGCTTGGTGTGTTCTCTATGCTTTATATTCGCGAGCGGCGTCTGTGGGTTTGGCTTCGCCCCGACGCCGATGGCGGTGTGCGCACGCTGATGGCCATGAGTACACAGCGGCGTAGTCTGGATTTCGACAAAGAATTCGAGCAGATGAAGGCGCGCTTGCCATCGACCTAACGAGGTAGGCTCTGGGTTCATGGTTTTCTCGGCACGGCTTGACGCACTCAACTATACTTCGCAGCGCATAGTAGTACTGCCAGATCTACGGAGATAAACGATGGAGCTCACTGAAAATACAACCTACGCAGAGGGCAGCAACCCGTTCAAAGGGCGCAGCTGGTTCGACTGGCTGTTTGCCGCGCTATTGCTGGTGGGGGCGCTGTTCGCTCTCAGCCGCTACGGCGAGTTCATGGATATCTACGAGAAGGCGATCTTGCTAGCGGCAGTGCCGACTTTCGCCGGCCTCGGCTGGTACTGGAAATCTGCACGCACACTATTTCTGTTGATTGCTGCGACGTCCTTGTACGGCATCTATCTGTACGGCGGCAATCTGGACGCGGCGCAGAATCGATTTTTCCTGAAGTACATGCTCTCCAGTCAATCCGCTATTTTGTGGATGAGCACCCTGTTCTTTCTGTCGACCCTGTTTTACTGGGGAGGCTTGATAGCACGCTCAAGCTTTGGTGGCTCGGTCGGCAGTAAGCTGTGCTGGGCGGCGATCCTGCTCGGCTTCACCGGCATGATGGTGCGTTGGTATGAGTCGTATCTGCTCGGTTCAGACATCGGACACATCCCAGTATCCAATCTGTACGAAGTGTTTATTCTGTTCTGCCTGATCACCGCCTTGTTTCTGGTGTTCTATGAGCAGAAGTATGAAACGCGTTCATTTAGTGCCTTCGTGATGTTGGTGATCTCGGCCGCAGTCGGTTTCTTGCTGTGGTACATGACAGCGCGCGATGCGCATGAGATTCAGCCGCTGGTGCCGGCACTGCAAAGTTGGTGGATGAAAATTCATGTGCCAGCGAATTTCATTGGCTACGGTACTTTCGCACTCGCCGCCATGGTTGGTATTGCCTATCTGCTTAAGGCCAATGGCAAGCTCGAAGATCGGCTGCCACCGCTGGAAGTGCTGGATGATGTGATGTACAAAGCGATCGCGGTTGGCTTTGCTTTCTTCACCATCGCCACTATCTTAGGGGCTTTGTGGGCAGCCGAGGCTTGGGGTGGTTATTGGTCCTGGGATCCGAAAGAAACCTGGGCGCTGATCGTCTGGCTGAACTATGCAGCCTGGTTGCATATGCGGCTTATGAAAGGCCTGCGTGGCCAAGTCGCAGCTTGGTGGGCTGTGATCGGTTTGCTCGTCACGACCTTCGCATTCCTAGGTGTGAACATGTTCCTGTCGGGCTTGCACTCATACGGCGAGCTCTAATGGATTGACGACTCGGCCACCGCATAAAGTGTGGCCGAGCAAGGCGCCGGTATCATCATGTTGATCAAAATCCCGCGTTACAACGAACCACTCGCTTCGGAAATCACGCCGAGCGAGATTGCCCACTCGCGGCGATTGTTCTTGCAAGGCTTGGCGGCGAGTTCATTGGCCGCCTCTGGATGGGCCGAGTCTGCAATGGCGACGGAGTCTTCGACTCGCCAGCGTTTGCCAGCGCAACGCAATGCGAAATACAGCGCACCAGACAAGACTACGACGTATGCTGATGCGACCACGTACAACAATTTTTATGAATTCGGCACCGATAAAGGTGATCCAGCGCTGTATGCCGGATCGCTCAAAACCCGTCCATGGACATTGCGGGTAGATGGCGACGTCAAGAAGCCGCTGACGCTGGATTTGGACGCGTTACTTAAACTCGCGCCGCTTGAAGAGCGTTTGTACCGGCTGCGCTGTGTCGAGGGTTGGTCGATGGCGATTCCATGGATTGGTTTCCCCTTGGCCGAACTGATTCGCAAAGTCGAGCCGACAGGTAACGCTAAGTATGTCGAGTTCACCACGCTGGCCGATCGTGCGCAGATGCCGGGTGTGCGTAGCCGTGTGCTCGAGTGGCCCTATACCGAAGGCCTGCGTATTGATGAGGCCAACCATCCGCTGACCTTGCTGACCCTTGGCATGTACGGCCAAGTGCTACCCAATCAGAATGGTGCGCCCGTTCGCATCATCGTTCCTTGGAAATACGGCTTCAAATCAGCGAAATCGATTGTGCGAATTCGCTTTACTGAAGTGCAGCCCAGAACCTCATGGAATCTTGCGGCGCCCGACGAATATGGCTTCTACTCTAATGTGAACCCTGATGTCGATCATCCACGCTGGTCGCAAGCCAGCGAGCGCCGCATTGGTGAGGATGGTTTTTTCACCAAGAAGCGTAAGACCCTGATGTTCAACGGCTACCCAGAGGTCGCCTCGCTGTATAGCGGCATGGATTTGAGGAAGCTCTACTGAGTCAATGTCGTTGAGCGCTGAGCGAGTGAGACAGTTAAAACGCGCACTGTTCGTGAGCGCGTTGCTCCCCTTGCTCATCAACGTCTGGTTGGCAGCGCAAGATAGATTAGGCGCCAACCCGATCGAGAGTCTTACCCGCAGCAGCGGTGACTGGACACTTTATTTTCTGGCCCTGACGCTTGCCATCACGCCCTTGCGTCGACTGAGCGGGCAGCACTGGCTGCAAGCAATGCGTCGCATGCTTGGGCTATTCGCTTTTTTCTATGCCTGCCTTCACTTCACTACCTTTATTTGGTTCGATCATTTTTTTGATCTGGGCGAGATTGGGCGTGATGTATGGAAGCGGCCTTTCATTACCGTTGGCTTCACAGCACTTTTGCTGCTGATTCCTTTGGCGGTGACCAGTACTAACGCAATGCAACGACGGCTAGGTCGTCGGTGGTCGCAGTTGCATCGCTTGGTTTATGGGGTGGCGCTACTCGCGCTGTTGCACTTCTGGTGGATGCGTGCGGGCAAACAGAACTTTGCCGAGCCCATCCTGGTGAGCGCGATCATCATGATCTTGCTTGCGGCCAGGGCCGTAGGGCCTACTCAACGATGGATTCGAGCGCGAAAAGGTCTTTCGGATTCTCTCGACGCCGAATCACGCTGAAGCGGCTGCCGTCTACCAGTACTTCGGCTGCGCGACCACGCGTGTTGTAGTTTGATGCCATGGTCATGCCATAGGCACCTGCTGACATGATGGCCAACAGATCGCCGGGCGCAAGCGTGAGTTGTCGGTTACGCGCCAGCCAGTCACCCGACTCGCAGACCGGGCCCACCACGTCATAAGACACTGTAGCGGCATCGCGCCGCTGCACTGATTGCACACCATGCCAGGCCTCATACATCGCCGGACGCATCAGATCATTCATGGCGGCATCGACCACAGCAAAATTTTTACTCGTACCATGCTTGAGATATTCCACGCGAGTCAGCAAAACTCCCGCATTACCGACGATCGATCGCCCCGGTTCAAACATGACACTGATGGGAGCGCCGTCATATTTTTCGGCACGCCAGCGATCGATGCGCTTGAATAAGCGCGCCAGATAATCAGCGACTGCCACCGGCTTCTCATTGTCATAGGTAATGCCGATGCCGCCGCCAATATCCAGATGGTGCAGGGCGATACCCATAGCGTGCAATTGATCGACCAGTTCGATTACCTTGTCGAGTGCCTCCAGCAGCGGCGCATCATCCAGCAGCTGCGAGCCAATGTGGCAATCGATGCCCGTTACCTCGATATGGGGAAGGCTATGGGCAATGCGATAGGTCTCAAGCGCATCCTCGAAAGCGATACCGAACTTGTTATCTTTCAGCCCGGTCGAGATATACGGATGGGTCTTGGGGTCAACATCTGGGTTTACGCGCAGAGATACCCGGGCCTGCCGACCCATGCCGCTGGCGATGGCGCTCAGTCGGTGTAATTCGGGAATCGATTCGACATTGAAGCAGAGAATATCGTGCGACAGCGCGAGCTTAATCTCTTCTTCTGATTTGCCGACGCCTGAGAAAATGACCTTGCGCGGATCACCACCTGCTGCCAAAACACGTAACAACTCACCGCCAGAGACAATATCGAAGCCAGAGCCGAGTTTGCCAAGAAGGCTGAGCACCGCAAGATTCGAGTTCGACTTGACCGAGTAGCAGACCAGCGCGCCACTGTCGTCACGGCCATGCGCACGACAAGCGTCGGCGTAAGCCATAAAATTTTTAGTCAGTGCTGCGCGTGAGTAGACATAGGTTGGCGAGCCGATTTGCTCGGCAATCTGATCGAGCGGTACGTCTTCGACATACAGGGTGTCACCACGATATTCAAAATACGACATAGTCAGGGCTTGCGCGCTGCGTCGGCGTTATTCGCCGGCTGTGCGTCAAATTCAGTGTTAGAGGAATTGGCCGGCGGCGCTGGTCGGTCTGGCAAATACAGTGGGCTCTTCTGGCCACAAGCTGACAAGCCGATACTGAATATCATCGCTAGAATGCAGGGTAGCTGGCGCATAGAGACGTGAGATAGGCCGGTGACGTAGCCCCGTGTGGGCAGAAACGTGCGAAAAACATCAAATGGAGTTTAGCATGACCGAAACCGAGTTCTTGAGCATTGCCGAGCGTGTGTTGGGCCAGATCGAGATCAGCCTCGAGCGTGCTGCTGATGCCGCGGATGTGGATATTGAATGTAGCCGCAGCGGCAATGTGCTCGAGATCGAATTTATTGATAGCGCCAGCAAGATCATCGTCAACACGCAGGCACCGATGCAAGAGATCTGGGTCGCTGCGCGCACCGGTGGCTTTCACTTTCGACTGAAGGACGGCAGCTGGTGTGACACGCGCGACAGCGGTGAGTTATTCAGCGCATTGTCCAGACTCGCCAGCGAGCAGGCAGGGGCCTCGCTCAGCATTAGCGCTTGAGGCAAAAAAGGCTTCCAACTAACGATTCCAACTAACGCTTCAAAAAACGATTTCCGACAAACGCCAGCGCACTGGCGCCTAATCAGAAAATCTCGCTCTTAGCGCCTTCTTTGAGTAATTCTTTGCTGGGCTCGCGAGGCGCTTCTTTCTGTGAGTCCGATGTGCCACCGTTGGACTTGTCATCGCCCTGATGCATACCCAGTGAGTGCACGCCTTCGCCTTCGACGTACTCGCTGTACATCATGTCGCCGTTATGGTTAATGACACCAAACGGTATCTCACGGTCGGTCACGGGTAAGCTGGGCAAGGCTTTTTGCATGTAATTGATCCAGATCGGCAATGCAAGACCACCACCGGTTTCTTTGTTACCCAGGTTGCGCGGCTTGTCGAAACCGATCCATGCCACCCCAACCAGTTTCGGGTGATAGCCGGCGAACCAGGCGTCAATCGAGTCATTGGTGGTGCCGGTTTTACCGGCGATGTCACTGCGCTTAAGCGATAACGCGCGCGTCGCAGTACCGTAACGCACGACATCTTTCAACAGGCTATCGATGACGTAAGCGTTACGCGCATCAATCACCCGTAGCGTGTCGTCACCGGCTTTATCGGGCATGACCTCAAATAGCGGTTTACCGTCATTGCTGGTGATTTTCGAGATCAAGTAGGGGTTGACCTTGTAACCGCCATTGGCAAACACGCTGTAGGCCGCTGCTAATTGCAGTGGCGTCACCGATCCTGCGCCGAGCGCAAGCGTGAGGTAAGGCGGATTTTTGTCCGCATCGAATCCGAAACGAGTGATGTACTCCTGAGCATATGCCGGGCCGATCTTGTAGAGGATGCGAATCGAGATCATGTTCTTCGATTTCGACAAGCCTTTACGAATCGTCATGGGCCCTTCGTACTTGCCATCGTAGTTCTTGGGCTCCCATGCCTGACTACCTGTCTGCGAAGCATCGAAGCTGAGCGGCGCATCATTAACGACCGTGCCCGGCCAAAAACCTTTTTCCAGCGCTGCTGAATAAATAAAGGGCTTGAAGGAAGAACCAGGTTGACGCCATGCCTGCGTGACATGGTTGAACTTGTTGCGGTTGAAGTCAAAGCCACCTACCAGCGCTCGGATCGCACCGTTCTCTGAATTGACCGCGACAAAGGCTGACTCTACCTCCGGCAGTTGTATCAAGAACCAGCTGCTACCCTCCTGAGTCACGCGAATAATTGCGCCGCGCCGGATGCGCTTGTTCGCTGGCACTTTATCCGTCAGCGCAGTCGCGGCCATGCCAAGGCCTGCCTCAGGGATCGTGATTTCCTCACCGGACGCTAGAACAGCGCGCACGGTTTTAGGGCCGGTCGACAACACCACGGCGGCAATGATGCCGTCGCTGTCCGGGTGCTCGGCAAGTTCCGTTTCGATCGCGGCCTCGGCTTCGGTCTTGTCCGTGGGGATCTCCATATATCCCTCGGGCCCACGGTAGGGCTGTCGCTTTTCATAGTCCAGCACTCCGCGCCTGAGCGCGAGATAAGCAGCGTCCTGATCCGCTTTAGTGATGGTGGTGAAAACATTCAGGCCGCGCGTATAAGCATCTTCCTTGTACTGGTCGTACACCATTTGGCGCGCCATCTCGGCGACATACTCGGCGTGTACACCAAAGTCATTGCTATCCATCTTGATCTTCAGCTGTTCGTCACGCGCTTGTTCGTATTGCGCGGTCGTGATGTAGCCAAGATCATGCATGCGCTGCAAGATATACAGCTGACGTGCTTTCGCACGCTTCGGGTTGACCACGGGGTTATTTGCCGAAGGAGCTTTCGGCAGTCCTGCCAGCATCGCTGCCTCGGCCACACTAATCTCGCCAAGCTTCTTACCGAAATAGATTTGCGCTGCCGATGCAAAGCCATACGCACGCTGGCCAAGATAAATCTGATTCATGTACAGCTCGAGAATCTGATCCTTGGTCAGGGTCTTCTCGATTTTCCACGCCAGCAGAACTTCGTAAAGCTTGCGCTTGATGGTTTGCTCGCTCGATAAAAAGAAATTACGCGCGACTTGTTGTGTGATGGTGGAAGCGCCTTGTCGACGACCGCCCAGCGCATTGTGGATCGCAGCACGCAAGATGCCCCAGTAATCCACGCCGTGGTGCTCATAAAAGCGATCATCCTCAATCGCTAGCACCGCCTGCTTCATGACCTTGGGAATATCTTTGTAGCGCACCAGGCTACGTCGCTCTTCGCCGAATTCGCCGATCAACATGTTATCGGCCGAGAACACGCGCAGCGGCATCTTGGGCTGATAGGTTGCCAGTGAGTCGATATCCGGCAGATTCGGATACGCCATCATCATCATGAACACCACCAATAGCGCGCCAATCAGCGATAGCCCGGCAAAAAAGCCAAACACGCTGAGCGCTAATCGCACTGGAGCGGGCCATTTTTCAAGCTGACTTTGATCAGCGCTGTCAGTCGGAGAGGGGTTAGTCATTCAGGCGGGACATGCGGCGGTGGTGAAGGGTAGTCATTATAGCGGCAGGCCATTCCTCGGTTTTCAGCTTGCTGTTGATCACCCCTCTTCATGACGCAACAGCAATATCGCGATCCAAAGCATGGCGTCGGTATTTGACAACGCTGTCGCCGGTCTGCTTTACAGCGCCGAAACACGCTTGCTAGCATCCGCCGCACGTTTTGAATTTGACAATATAGGAAGAGGTCCAGCGAATGCTGTCTTTTCATCGCTGGTGGGGTCGAACAACGATACCCGTCGTTGGTGTCGACATCAGTGCGAGTGGTGTGCGGGTGATGGAATTGGCTCCTAGCGGCCGCCATGTCCAGATCGCGCATTATGCGCATCAACGTTTGCCGCCGGGTGCGATCCGTGAAGGCAGCGTTGTCATGCGCGACGCCGTCTGTGATGCCTTGCGCGATGCCTTGCGCGAGAGTGGTAGTCGGCTGCGCCATGCAGCGCTCGCACTGCCTGCCAGTGCGGTGATAAAAAAAACGCTCAGCTTGCCTGCCCAATCAACGGAAGATGAGTTGGAGATGCATGTCGAGGCCGAAGCGATGGCTTTGCTACCGGTAGCGCGTGAAGAGATCGGTGTTGACTTCGCCGTGATGGGCCCTAGTGCTCAGCAGGTCGATGCCATTGACGTCATGCTGGTCGCTGCGCGACAAGAAAAAATCAGTGAACGTGCAGAGCTTGCGCTCTCGGTCGGACTCAAGCCGCAGATTATCGATGTCGAGTCGCAGGCGCTGATGTCGGCGATTGGTTTGATGGTCAGGTCAAGCGACCCCACGGCGGATCGACTGCTTGGTGTGATTCAGATCGAAAACGATCAGGTCCATGCCTATTTCATGCAGGGCGAAGCATTGGTGTTTGAAAAACACCTAGGCTCACTGCTGGCACGTAAGGAAGCCAGCGCAGTTGAGGCGATCTGTCAGGAATTCAATCGCGCGTTTCAGTTGTCTCAGACCTCAGCCGGTCAAGCAAGCTTGCATCACATCTATCTACTGGGCCCTGTGCCGACTGATCTGCAAAGCGCTTTGGCGCAGCGGATGTCGGTGGCTGTCAGCGCACTCGACCCGTGGCAGCAATTGGCGGTGAAGTCGGGCGTGATGTCCGATAACCAAGAGCACCCATCGGCATGCATGCTGGTGTGCGGGCTTGCGTTACGGAGCTTCGACTAATGATTCGGCTCAATCTACTACCGTGGCGTGAAGACAGACGGCGTGAGCGTAAGCAACAATTCCAGCGCCAGCTTGGTTTGATGGGGGCACTGGGCCTGTCGGTCGTTTTAGCAGTGTTTGTCATCAATACGAGTTGCATTGGCTTGCAAGAAGAACGTACTCAACTGCTCAGCGCTGAGATTGCAAAGTTGGATGTACGCCTACGCGAGATTCAGCAGTTACAGCAGCAGATCGCTACCTTGAACGCGCGTCGTGCTGCAGTTGAGCGACTACAAAGCGGCCGCACTTACCCGGTGCGATTACTCGATGAACTTGCTACTCGGGTGCCACAAGGCGTTGCGCTTAAATCAGTCAAGCAGACCGACAAACTGACATTAAGTGGGATCGCACAATCCAACGCCCGAGTATCGGAGTTATTGCGTGCACTGAATACCGATGTCACTTGGCTGGGCCAGCCAGAATTGGGCGAGATAAAGTCCGCCAATCTTGGGCAGGGACGCGACGCAAAAAAAATTGTCGAGTTCAGCATCAGCCTCCATCAGCGTACGCCTGAGGAGAAGCTGAAGTGAGTACCCAAGCATTCAGTCTCAAGACGCTACGTGCGCAATTCGAAGGGCTCGAGGGGCGACACCCCGGATTATGGCCGCCGTTACCACGCCTGCTTTGCCCGCTTTTGACCGCACTCTTGGTCATCATTGTTGGCGGTTGGCTGGTTTGGTCGGTTCAGTGGGAGGCACTGGAAAGTGGCGCGGAATCCGAGCGCAAACTACGTACAGAGTTTGAGCGCAAGGTGGCACAGTCGCAGCATCTGGATGTCTTGCGCAAACAAAAAGCCGAGGTTGAAGCGCAAGTGTTGCAGCAAGAGCGACAGCTACCGGGAAAAGCAGAGATCGATGCGTTGCTGGCCGAAATCAGCCAGGCGGGCGCTGTGCGGGGCTTGCAGTTCGAGCTGTTCAAGCCGGGCCAGTTAAAGATCGGCGAGCACTATGCAGAGCTACCGATAGAAGTACGACTCTCTGGTTCGTACCACGCACTGGCAGGATTTGTCAGTGACGTCGCCAACATGTCACGCATCGTCACTATTGATCGTATTGCACTGTCGCAGCTCCGTGAGGGCGTATTGGCTTTCGAGTGCGTAGCCTATACGTTCAGGTATCTCGATGCGGCAGAGGCTGAACAGAAAAAGCAACGCACACCCGAGCGCAAGCAGCAGGTACTTCGATGAGACAACTTTGGTTTTTGTCGGCGCTCTTATTGCTATCGATGACCGCTTGTCAGCAGCAAGGCAGCGACGACCTACAGCACTGGATGACAGACATTCGCCAGAGGCATCATGTCAAGCCGGTCAGCCTGCCGCAGGTGCCGCAGATCCCAGAATTTCGTTATCAGGCGGGCGAGCGCGCTGACCCATTTGATCTATCCAAGCTGTCGACGATAGACCCCGCCGCTTTAGCGAACACCCCACAACCTGATCTGGGCCGCTCGCGTGAACCACTCGAGACTTTTCCTCTCGATAGTTTGCGACTGATTGGCAATTTGCGTCGGGGTAAGGAGGTTGTCGCGCTGATACAAGCAGACAAGTTGATTCACACCGTTCGGGTTGGTGCGCACCTAGGGCAAGACTTGGGCAAGGTCGTCGCCATTAGTGACAAGACCGTCGATATCGATGAATGGGTAGCAGAGGGTGGCGGCCGCTGGGTACGTCGACAAACGCAGCTGGTGCTGCAGGAGAAAAAATGAGTCAGCGGAGCCGGCGTGGCCTGAGCGCCATTTTATGGGCCATCGTATGGACGATGTTGTTGATGGTATCGGCCAGTCATGCAGAGCCAAACGCCTTGCGTGCGGTTGATATTAGCCGCGATGGCGACCGAATTGTATTGCGGGCACAGCTGAGCCATTCGCTAAAGACGCTGCCCCCGAGTTTCTCCACGCTGGCACCCCCGCGAATTGTGATTGATTTTCCTGAAACCGTGAACGCCACATCGACGATGCGTCAATCACTCGATATCGGCGACATACGTCATCTCGATATCGTGCAGGCGGGTACGCGTACACGCATCGTCATCAATTTGAAACGACCGATAGCTCACAGCACTCGCTTGCACGACAACGAAGTTCAGATTGTGCTGGGCGACTCTGCATCGGCGACATCCCCTACATCGCCCACCGCTTCGACTGCGGCAGAAAAAGCAGCGAGGCTCGCCAGCGAGCGAAATGCGGTACTGGATATTGATTTTCGGCGTGGCGATGAAGGCGCCGGGCGCGTCATCATTGATCTAGCGCGCCAGCAGTCCGCGATCGATATTCGTCGTCAAGGCCAGGCTGTAGTGATTGATTTGATGAAGAGTGCCTTGCCGGAGTTACTGCGACGTCGGCTGGATGTGAAAGACTTTGCGACGCCGGTCCAAGAGATTAGTGCCAGCGTGAATGGCGATATGGTGCGCATCAGTGTGGCTGCGACAGGTCAGTGGGACCATGTAGCTTGGCAGACGGATCGTCGCTTGGTCGTTGAGCTCAAGCCTCAGAAGGCTGATGAGCGGGGTAATGGGCGTGGCTATCGCGGTGAGAAGCTATCGCTGAATTTTCAGAATATCGAGGTGCGCGCTTTACTGCAGGTGATCGCTGATTTCACCGGTTTGAATGTGGTCGCCAGTGATACCGTCGGTGGCAACTTGACCCTCAGGCTGAAGGATGTTCCTTGGGATCAGGCACTCGATATCGTGATGCAGGCGCGCGGACTCGATATGCGCAAGAGCGGAAACGTATTATGGATTGCGCCTAAGGATGAGTTGCTGACAAAAGAACGGCTAGAGTTGGAACAGCGTGCGCAGATCAATGAACTCGAGCCGCTCATCACCGAAACATTTCAACTGAATTATCAGAAGGCGGAAGCTTTCCAGAAGGTGTTTGGATTAGATGGCCAAGCAGGGCGTGGCAGCATCTTGTCGCGTCGTGGCAGTGCATCGGCCGAGCCGCGTAGCAACAAGCTGTTTGTGACTGATACGCCCGGTAAGTTAGAAGAAGTGCGGCGATTGATATTGATGACGGACGTGCCACAGCGGCAAGTCATGATCGAGGCGCGCATCGTCGAGGCGGATGACAGTTTCAACAAAAATCTCGGTGCACGGTTGGGGTATGCCGACCTGAATAGACTCCCTGGTGGAACGCCCGGTATAAATCTGGCCGGCAGCACGCGAGCGACAGTGACCGGCAATTATCTCGGCGTGGGTGAGCAAACCGGGCAGGCAGTCGTGACGTCCGGGAGTTACATGCCGAATACCCAGTTCGTCGATCTGCCGGCAGGCAGAATTGGTACGGCTAACCCGGGCAGCATCGGGTTTAGTCTCTTCTCTGCGGGAGCCAATCGTTTTCTGAATCTAGAGCTCACCGCGTTGCAGGCCGATGGCAAAGGCAAGATCATTTCCAGCCCGCGTGTGGTCACCGCAGATCAACAACCCGCCATCATTGAACAGGGTGAAGAAATTCCCTATCAGCAGGCAACCTCCAGCGGCGCGACTTCGATACAGTTCAAAAAGGCTAACTTGAAGCTAGAGGTGACGCCGCAAATCACACCCGACGGCAATATCATCCTCACGGTCGATGTGGCAAAAGACTCGCGCGGTATCGCCGTGGGTAACAGCTATGCGATCGACACCAAGCACGTAAAAACCAATGTGCAGGTCGAGAATGGCGGTACGGTGGTGCTTGGGGGTATTTTCACGCAGGAAGAGCGCAGCAATATTTACAAGGTCCCTTTCTTCGGCGATATCCCGGTAGTCGGGCGGCTATTTCGGCAGACCACGCAGCTACGTAGCCAGAAGGAGCTACTCATATTCATCACCCCGCGCATCGTCGCCGATCTGGCGGCGGCTGGTGCAGTGCAGCTGCGCTGACAAACGACACTGCTTGGATCGGATAAACTGTTGCTTTTCCGGGGGAAACTTCCCCTTCATGGCAATTATGTCGACTCCACATGCCAATATCTTTCTGGTCGGGCTGATGGGCTCCGGCAAGACAACCATAGGACGCGCGCTCGCCAAGCGGCTGAACATGCAGTTTGTCGATGCCGACCATGAAATCGAGTCGCGAACCGGTGCTTCAATCACATTGATCTTCGAGATTGAGGGCGAGGCCAGTTTCCGGCAGCGCGAGGCGGATGTAATCCGTGACCTGACCCAGCAGCAGGGCATGGTGCTGGCTACCGGTGGTGGCGCGATTCTCAACGAAGAAAGTCGGCGCCGTCTTCGGGAGCACGGAACCGTGGTGTATTTGCGGGCCTCGGTGAGCAGCCTGGTACAACGTACTAGTCACGATCGAAACCGGCCGCTGCTACAAACCGCTGACCCGCGCGCACGGATCGAAGCACTCATGCAAGAGCGGGCACCACTGTATGAGGAGGTGGCGCACATCACCGTAGAGACCGGGCGCCCCAATGTACAGACAGTCGTCCAAACTATTTTGTCGCAGTTAGAGCTGGCCGGCTGGCCGGTGGCCGCTGCCACATCCACGAATCCCTTATGAGCCACACCCCTGCTTCGATTTTTGCGCAGCTGAATGTTGATCTCGGCGAGCGTAGCTACCCGATCATTATCGGTAGTGAATTGCTGACTGATGTTGAATTGATCCGCAGCCTGCCCGGCAAGCGCATCGCGATTGTGACGAATACCGTTGTCGCGCCGCTCTACCTTGAGCGCTTGTCCGCTACGCTAGAAGCTGCGGGCAAGCAGTGCGTTCCGATTGTGCTGCCAGATGGCGAGGAAGAAAAGAACGCTGAGAATTTGATGGCGATCTTTACCGCTTTGCTTGAACAAAAATGTGATCGCAAGATCACCCTGCTCGCCCTCGGTG
Organism: Burkholderiales bacterium; assembly: GCA_026399895.1. Classification (GTDB taxonomy): domain Bacteria; phylum Pseudomonadota; class Gammaproteobacteria; order Burkholderiales; family Burkholderiaceae_D; genus Pernthalerella. The sequence goes on along the minus strand of JAPLQC010000018.1, from coordinate 67,650 downwards.
GTGGGGTAATTGGTGATATGACCGGTTTTGCAGCAGCCACCTATATGCGTGGCGTACCTTTTGTGCAGGTGCCAACCACCTTGCTGGCGCAGGTCGACTCATCGGTGGGTGGCAAGACGGCTATCAATCACCCGCTCGGCAAAAACATGATCGGCGCCTTCTACCAACCACAATTGGTATTGGCAGACACCGCAACACTAGCGGCGCTGCCGGATCGCGAATTGTCGGCAGGCTTGGCAGAAGTGATCAAACACGGTGCCATTATTGACGCCGCATTTTTTAACTGGTTGGAAGAGAACATCTACTTATTGCGCGCGCGTGATGCCGGAGCACTAGCCTATGCGATTCGTCGTTCTTGTGAGATCAAGGCGGAGGTTGTCCGCCAAGACGAGCGCGAGAGTGGCTTGCGCGCCATTCTGAACTTTGGGCATACCTTCGGCCACGCGATTGAGGCGGGCCTTGGCTATGGCGAGTGGCTGCACGGTGAGGCAGTAGGATGTGGCATGGTGATGGCGGCCGACTTGTCAGTCAGGATGGGCTATTTGTCGCCAGCCGAGCAGGCCAGACTTGTGGCGCTGGTGAAAGCAGCGGGTTTGCCAACCACGGCACCAAACCTCGGTGAGTCGCGCTGGCTTGACCTGATGGAGGTCGACAAGAAAAACGAAGGTGGTCAGATTAAATTCATTTTGCTCAAGCCGCTGGGCTCGACCAGTATCACCGCTGCGCCGGCGGATTTGCTGAGCGCTACACTTACTGCGTGTACTCATCCATGAGCATGATCACCGCTTACGAGGCCCAGCTAGCGCCGTATGCCGCGCGTACCGATAACTCCTTGGGTCGCCAAACGCCCGAGGCAAGTCCACAGACCCGCAGTGAGTTTCAGCGCGATCGAGACCGCATCATTCATTGCACAGCATTTCGCCGACTCGAATACAAAACCCAGGTATTTGTTAACCATGAAGGCGATCTGTTTCGTACCCGTCTGACTCATAGCATCGAGGTGGCGCAGATCGCGCGCTCGTTGGCGCGTAATCTGCAACTCAACGAAGACTTGGTCGAGGCAATTTCACTCGCCCACGATCTCGGCCACACACCTTTCGGACACGCCGGACAGGATGCGCTCAACGCCTGTATGAAAGACTATGGTGGTTTCGAGCACAACCTGCAGAGCTTGCGCGTGGTGGATGCGCTGGAGCAGCGCTATGGTGCTTTCGACGGTTTGAATCTGAGTTTTGAGACTCGTGAGGGCATCTTGAAGCACTGCTCATTGCCGAATGCGCAGGTGTTAGGTGAAGTAGGCCGTCGTTTCATTGAAAAAAAACAGCCCAGCCTGGAAGCGCAACTCACCAATCTGGCCGATGAGATTGCCTATAACAATCATGATATCGATGATGGTTTGCGTTCTGGCTTGCTGAACTTGGATCAGCTGCAAGAAGTTGGACTCTTTGCGCGCTACTTCGCTGAAGTACAAACAGAGTTTGTCGGCATCTCAGGTCGGCGCGCGATTAACGAAACCGTGCGACGCATGATTAACGCGTTGGTCGTCGACCTTATCGAGACCTCGCGCGCCAACATCTCGAAGGCTAACATTCAGTCGATCGCCGATGTACGCAACGCGCCACCGCTAATTGGATTTTCCACCGCAATGAAAGAAGAAGCGCAGACGCTCAAGCGTTTCTTGCGCAAAAATCTTTACCAACACTACCAAGTCAACCGCATGACCAGCAAGGCACGCAGGATCGTGACGGACTTGTTCGATATTTTTCTCGGCGGCCCTCAATTGCTACCGCCGGATTATCAAGTCGAGGATGCTGACCTGACTGCGCAAGCCCGTCGCGTCGCTGACTACATCGCGGGTATGACCGATCGCTATGCGATGCGGGAATATCGGAAGCTATTTGCGGTCGACGAGATTTAAATAAAAAAGGGCGCTGCCGCGCCCTTTGCTGATCGCTGAACAAGGATCAGGCGACCTCGGTAGCCCCGTCGTAGCCGCGCACCGCTGTACGGTGGTGGTCTTGGATACGATCCTTATGCTTCAGCACCTGTCGATCCAGTTTATCCATCAGGATATCAATCGCTGAGTACATGTCTTGGGCTTCGCTTTCAACATGCAGGTCTTTACCACGCATGTGTAAATTGATTTCAGCACGTTGACGTTTGTCTTTTTCGGTATTGTCGTCCACGGCGAGGATAACGGTGACATCAATCACGTTATCAAAGTGGCGTTTGATGCGCTCGAGTTTGTTTTGCACGTACTCCCTGAGCGAAGGGGTGAGTTCCAGATGGTGACCGCTGATCTTGAGATTCATACACAGCACTCCTTGGATGGCGTTGCTGGAGGTTCCGCCGAGTCCGCCGGCAGGTGAACCGGACAGAGCACAGCAACGGTTGAAAACTCGGGATTGTCTGACTTAGACCTTGCTATGCTCGGAAATTCAGTGCGCTATGGTAGCGACTTGGGCCAAGCAGTATCAGCAAGATGCTGAGTCGGCCGATAGTGATCAGAGAGATTTACGCAGATTAACAGGCGGTATCTTCAAGGCCTCACGGTATTTCGCTACCGTTCGGCGGGCAACTACCATGCCCTGTTCTGCCAACATGTCCGTGATCTTGCTATCGGAAAACGGGTTCTTGGTGTCTTCGGCTCCTATCAGTTGCTTGATCAACGCCCGAATGGCAGTAGATGATGCTTCGCCGCCCGCCTCAGTTGCTACATGACTGCCAAAGAAGTACTTCAACTCGAACATGCCGTGCGGCGTTAGCATGTACTTTTGCGTGGTGACACGCGAAATCGTACTCTCATGCAGACCCAGTGTATCAGCAATTTCGCGCAGCACAAGGGGTCGCATTGCGACTTCGCCGTGCGAGAAAAAATTACGCTGACGGTCGACGATCGCCTCGGATACTCGCAGGATCGTGTCGAAACGTTGCCGCATATTTTTGATAAGCCACTTGGCTTCCTGCAGTTGTGACGATAGCGAGCCTTCACCTTTGCTCTGCTTCAGGATATTCGCGTACATGGCGTTGACGCGTAGCTTCGGCATCACCTCGCGGTTCAGGCTGACCTGCCAACCATTCTTTGCGCGTTTGACAATGACATCCGGAACCACATAATCCGACACGTCGCCCGCGTAGGCCGCACCTGGGTGCGGGTTGCAGCGTCGAATTACGGCCTGCGCCTCGCGCAGATCCTCGTCATCGCAGTCGAGGATTTTTTTCAACTTGTTGAATTCGCGTTGCGCAAATAGCTCGAGATGATTTTCAACCAGCGTTAGCGCCATCCGTCGTGTGACGAAGGGCACTTTCTCCATGCGTCGTATCTGAATGGCAAGGCACTCGGAGGCGTCGCGCGCGCCCACACCCGCGGGGTCGAAACTTTGCAGTAGCTTCAGCGCGACCAGTAACTCGTCCATTTCGATGTCGAGTTCTTCCGGAAGGCGCGCGAGAATCTCGCCGAGTGACTCCTCCAGATAGCCGTTGTCATCCAATGCATCGATTAGCAACTCGACCAATGCACGATCACGCCGATTATCGACAGTGACGGAAAGCTGTTCCAGCAGATGTTCGCGCAGCGTGGTCTCGTGAGCTTCAAGCTGTGGACGCGCGTTATCGTCTTCCGGCGCTTTTGAGGTACGCGAAACATCGTCAAAGCTCCAGTCAGCATCACCGGCGGGCGCGGCATCCTCATTGCTGCCGGCGCCACTCAGTTCATCCGGCGCATCAGTACGCGCTTCGCCATCACTTTCGGTGCTGGTGGATGGCGAGCTGGGCGCTGTACTAATCGCACCATCGCTGAGCAAGCGCACCGAGTGATCGAGTGGATCATCCAAGCGCTCCAGCAGTGGGTTATCGCTCAGCATTTGCTCAAGCTCCTGATGCAGTTCCAGCGTCGATAGCTGCAGCAGTCGTATCGACTGCTGTAACTGCGGCGTTAGCGCAAGATGCTGTGAAACGCGGAGCTGAAGTGTTTGCTTCATCGCTGTCGGCGGCTACATTCGGAAATGTTCGCCGAGATAGACCCGGCGTACGGATTCATTTGCGATGATTTCTTCGGGACTGCCGGAAGCAAGCACTGAACCCTGATTGATGATGTAGGCACGATCGCAAATGCCTAAGGTCTCTCGCACATTGTGGTCGGTGATGAGTACACCGATTCCACGTTCTTTCAAAAAGCGAACGATGCGTTGAATCTCGATAACAGCGATAGGGTCGACCCCAGCGAATGGCTCGTCTAGCAAGATGAAGCGCGGTCGTGTAGCTAATGCACGAGCGATCTCGACGCGGCGGCGCTCGCCACCCGACAGCGAAAGCGCGGGGTTGTCGCGTAGGATCTCGATTTGCAGCTCGGCCAACAGGGTATTCAGGCGCTGTTCGACTTCGTCATCCGGCAGCGGTTTTCCATTCTCTTTCTGTAGCTCGAGTACGGCGCGGATATTGTCTGCCACCGACAACTTGCGAAACACCGATGCTTCTTGCGGCAAATAGGAGAGGCCACGCTGAGCGCGACGGTGAATCGGTAGTTCGGCGATGCTCTGACCGTCCAACAGAATCTGTCCTCCCTCGGACGGCACCAGACCAACAATCATGTAGAAGGAGGTGGTCTTACCGGCACCGTTCGGACCCAACAGCCCAACCACCTCGCCGCTCGCTAGGTCGAGCGATACGTTATGGACGACCTGCCGCGCGCCGTAGCTTTTCTGCAGGCCGCGAACGTGGAGTTGGCTGTCTGCCTTATTTATCATCGCCTTTTATTTCTTTTTCGCGCGGCTGAATGGTGGCACGTACTCGCCCAGCGCCGGGCTTGCTTTCGCCGCTTACCGTATTGTTAGCCGTGTAAAACTCTGTGCGGGTGTCATAAGAGATGAACTCACCTTCGACTTCGTCGGTGACCTTGCTGCCATCCAGCATTTTTACCTTGGAGCGTTTGAAGAGTTTTGCGACCTCATTTTTGGTATCGTATTCAATCCGGTCGGCGGCGTGGCCTTCCATCCAGAGATCTTTGCCGCCATCCCGTTTCTGGCGAAAGGTGGCAATACCGCCGGCGGGGGCAAATAGCGTTCCGAACTGGTAGCCGGCGCTATCTTTTTTCAAGATCAGCTTCTCACCGTGCATGACCAGCGTGCCACGCGTCACCACAACATTGCCGATGAATGTGTTCAGCTGCTTGGATTCATCGTACAGCATCTGATTAGCTTCGATATTGGTGGGCTTTTCACGATCGGCACGCTCAGCCATGGCAGAGCCAGCGAGCGTACAAGCCAGTGTCGAGACAATCAGGTAATGACGGACAGATGGGTGAATTTGCATCATCGACGAACACGCTCAGGTGGTAAGTAGGTCGCGCTGACAGCGCTGTGAAGTGCCAGCGTTTGTTGCTTGCTATCGGCGATCATGCCAGTGCCTTTGAGTGTCGTGCTGCCTTGCTGTGCCTGTACAGGACGGTCAGTTTTGACAAGCTCTTGTTTGGTCAGTACGAGCATGTAGTCGGAGGTCACGATCAGCGTATCGCCATTGCCCCCGGCAGGGCGTCGCAGAACAACATTGTCGTAAAGACGAAATTCACTACGGTCGGCGTTGGATTTAGCAGAGTCCGAAGTGAGCGTCATGGTGGGTCGGCTCGGATCGTAGCGCGTCATTCGGAAAGCTTGTACGACGGTTTCATTGCTATCGGGGTAGTGCGACAGCACATCGCCTTCGACCAAATAATCCGAGGTGCCACTCTTACCCGCGCTCATGTAGCGGAATTGATGCATGGTGTAGTCGGGTCGGCCCTGAGCAGCTTGCCGAGTGGCGCCTTGTTCGGGTTGCTGTGCTTGCTTCAGTAGCCAGAAACTGCCGCCGGCGAGTAGCAGCATAAATACCAGCGTTAGTACTGCGCCTCTGCGTGGACGAAACTCGTCAATCATGTCAGATACGGCGCTAGTGCCGCCTCGTAATTTCCTTGAGCGCGCAAGATGAAATCACACACTTCACGCGCTGCGCCATACCCACCGAGTGAATCGCTGACCCAATGGGCGCGTGATCGAACTTCCGGATGGGCATTCGGCACGCTGGCACAAAAGCCGACCCGCGTCATGACGGGCAGATCGATCAAGTCGTCTCCCATATAGCCGCACTGTTCAGCTGCAAGATTTAATTCGGCGAGTAGTTGCTCGAAAGCCGCACGTTTGTCATGCACGCCTTGGCGCAGCATGGTGATGCCAAGATCAGCCGCTCGCTTCACCACAATCGCCGACTCGCGCGCGCTGATGATCGCGACCGTGACATTGAACTGTTGCAGCAGCTTGATGCCGTGACCGTCTAGTACATGAAAGGTCTTCAGCGTTTCGCCCTGCGCGCCATAGCGCAAGCCGCCATCAGTAAGCACACCGTCCACATCGAAAATCATCAGCCGCACCTGCTTGGCGCGTTCGGTCGCAACTGATAGGGCTTGCGTCGTCATCAGATCACCTTCGCACGCGTCAGATCGTGGATGTGAAGCGCGCCGACCAGTGTGCCGTCGCTGTCGGTCACCAGTACTTGGTTAATACGGAAGGATTCCATCAGATCGACGGCTTCAACCGCAAGCTGCTCGGGGCTAATCGTGCGAGGTGTTGCATTCATTACCTCGCGTACGGGGGTGCGAGAAAAATCTTTGCCAAGCTCGATCAGTCGGCGCAAGTCACCATCGGTAAAGATGCCGAGCACCTTGGCATCCTGATCAACGATCGCCGTCATCGCCATGCCCTTGCGGGTGACCTCAAGCAGCGCTTTCGGCAACAGCAGGTCCGGCCCAACACTGGGAATTTCATCGCCGGTACGCATCACGTCACGCACATGCGTCAGCAAACGTCGGCCAAGTGCGCCGCCCGGATGTGAGCGTGCGAAGTCTTCTTCACGAAACCCGCGCGCATCGAGCAAGGCGACGGCGAGTGCGTCACCCAGGGCGAGCGTTGCGGTGGTACTGGCGGTGGGCGCCAGGTTGAGCGGACAGGCTTCGCGCGCGACGGCAACATCCAGATGTACGTCAGCCAGCGTGGCCAGCGTTGATTGAGGCCGACCGGTCATGGAGATCAGCTTGGCGCCGATGCGCTTAATGACGGGTACGATGGCCAGCAACTCTTCCGATTCGCCAGAGTTGGAAATCACAATCACCGCGTCCGCCTCGGTCACCATGCCGAGGTCACCATGCGCCGCCTCGGCGGGGTGCACGAACAGTGCTGGTGTGCCGGTGGATGCCAGCGTGGCCGCGATCTTGCGGGCGATATGCCCTGATTTACCCATGCCAGACACGACCACTCGGCCACCGCAGCTTAGCAGTAGGGCGACTGCGCGAGCGAAAGCGTCATCCGGACTGTTGGAGAGTCGGGCCTTCAGCGCCAGGATGGCCTCGGCCTCGATGTCGAGTGTCTGACGCGCCAATTGCAGCGCGCGCAAAGCAGCGACGTTATCAAAATGTTTCGACGAACTTTTCTGATGCGTTACACTCATGCGCAAAGTATAGCCCATTACACAAAGCAAAAAACCTGCCAGACGTAAGATTTCTCACGTTAGTTGGCGGGTTAATCACCATGAACCTAGCCCACGTCTGATGCACTCTGCGCTCGAACTCACGCTCATCCTGCTGATCGCGGCGGTACTTGGTGTGGTTGCGTTTCGCATGCTGCATCTGCCGCCGATGTTGGGCTACCTGACGGTCGGTGTTTTGATTGGTCCGCATGCACTGGGACTCGCTTCACAAAGTCCGACTACGCACACTCTCGCCGAATTTGGCGTGGTGTTCCTGATGTTCTCGATTGGTCTCGAGTTCTCGCTACCGAAGCTAAAAGCAATGCGCCGCAATGTGTTTGGCCTTGGCACGGCGCAGGTCGGATTAACCATTCTGATGTCGATGGCGGGCGTTGCCTTACTCGCGCCTTTGCTGCCGCAGTACTTCGATATCAGCTTAGGTGCGGCATTCGCGATCGGTGGTGCTTTGTCGATGTCATCGACCGCTATTGTTCTCAAGCTGCTGACGGAAAAACTCGAACTTGAAAGTGAACACGGTCGACGTATCACCGCGATCCTGTTGTTTCAGGATCTGGCCGTGGTGCCGCTACTGATCCTGATTCCGGCACTTGGCAACCCCGGTGCTGATATGGTCGAAGACCTTGGCAAGGCGGCGCTGAAAGCGGTATTCGTACTCGCGCTACTGCTGTCGTTTGGTCAGATCTTACTGCGCCGTTGGTTTCAGATTGTCGTACAGCGTCGCTCGCAAGAGTTGTTCATGCTGAACCTGCTGCTGATTACACTCGGTGCGGCATGGGTGACCGAGGTCGCTGGTTTGTCACTTGCGCTCGGTGCATTCATCGCTGGCATGCTGATTTCTGAAACCGAGTACCGCTTGCAGGTCGAAGAAGATATCAAGCCGTTCCGAGATGTACTGCTGGGTCTATTTTTCATCAGCGTCGGCATGATGCTCGACATGGCGCTGGTCTTCAACAACCTGCTCCTGGTACTGGCGCTACTGGTCATACCGTTTGCACTGAAGTTTGGTCTGATCGCGATTGTCGCGCGATGGTTTGGTGCGCCATCTGGTGTTGCGATTCGTACCGGTCTGGGTTTGGCGCAGGGCGGTGAATTCGGCTTCGTGCTGTTAAATCAGGCGGGTGCGCTGAAACTCATCGACCCCGGTTTCGTGCAATTGATATTGGCAGCCATGGTGCTGTCCATGTTGGCGACGCCTTTTGTTTTCGCGAACGCCGACCGTATCGTCATGCGCTTGTCTCGTAACGAGTGGATGCAGCAGTCATTGGCACTTACCTCGCTGGCAGCGCGCACGATGAGCGATGAGAAGCATGTGATCATTGCAGGCTTTGGCCGCACTGGTCAGAGCATTGCCAAAGTACTTGAGGAAGAAAACATTCCGTATCACGCACTTGATCTGGATCCGCAACGAGTACAAGAGGCGCAAGCTGCCGGCGCCAATGTTTCTTACGGTGACACTTCACGCCGTGAGAGTTTGATTGCTGCCGGCATTCATCGTGCGGCAGCGCTCGTCGTGACCTATGCAGATACCCAAGCGGCGCTGAAGACCTTGCACTTCGCGAATGAATTGGCGCCAACGCTGCCCGCGATTGTGCGCAGTATCGACGATACCGATCTTGAGAAGCTGCGTGCCGGTGGTGCTGATGAAGTGGTACCCGAGACCATCGAGGGTAGTCTGATGCTGGCCTCGCAAACCTTACTGATGCTGGGTGTGCCGCTAAGTGAAGTCGTACAACGGTTACAGCGTGTACGTGGTGAGCGCTATGCGTCTTTGCGCGGCTACTTTCATGGCCAGGGTGATGTTCCGGATGATGAGCACCATCTGCAGGTGCGGCTGCACTCGGTGCCGATACGCGAGCGAGCCGCAGCAATTGGTCGTGAGTTTTCGGAGCTTGCGCTATCTGACGTCGGGGCTGAGGTGACTGCGGTCAGGCGTGGCAAGAGTCGGCTGACATTTTCGCCTGAGCTTCGTTTGGAAGCAGGTGACGTCGTGGTACTGCGCGGCACCGCTGAAGCAATCGAGCGCGCCGAAAAGCGGCTGCTCTGATTCGGTAGGCGCAAATGGAAGTTCTAAGCCGTATCGCCGGCATCATCCTGCCGGTTTTTCTGATTACTGCCGCTGGCTATGGCTACGCACGCTTACGCGGCCAGCAGGTCAGTGAAGACATGGCCGGCCTTAGTCGTGTCAATGTCGAGCTGCTCTCACCCGTGCTGTTGTTCTCTGCGTTGGCATCGAAAGATTTCGACTTGGTCGCCAATCTGCCGCTAATTTTCGCAGGCTTGTTGATATCACTCGGCTCTGGTTTGATTGCTTGGCCGATTGCGCGCTTGCTCGGTTACGACCCACGCACCTTTGTGCCGCCCATGATTTACAACAATTGCGGCAATATGGGTGTTCCACTTATCGTGCTTGCCTTCGGCGCTTCTGCACTATCAGAAGCAGTCGCTATGTTCGTTGCCGGAACGCTGGTGTATTTCACGGTGGGCATTTGGATTATGGAGAGTGCTCACAAAGGGCCGCGGCTATCGATACGCCGCACCTTGGCCAACCCCATGATCATGAGCGTGCTGATCGGTATTCTGTTCGCCGCTTTTCGTATCCCATTACCTTCGATGCTGTTGCAAGCGATGCGCATGCTTGGCGAGGCGGCGATTCCGATCATGCTGATCGCACTCGGCGTGCGCATGGTCGATGTTAGCTTTACCCATTGGCGTATCGGTTTGGTCGGTGCGATCGTCTGCCCGTTGTCAGGGCTTGCGGTAGCCTGGGGGATTGATCAATGGCTGGCCTTGACCATGATGCAGCGTGGTCAGATGTATCTGTTCGCTTCGCTACCACCAGCCGTTTTCAGCTTCATGATCGCCAGTGCTTACAAACAAGAGCCGGACAAAGTGGCAGCGATTGTCATGCTCGGCAACCTGGCCGCGCTGGTTTTTGTACCGCTCGGCCTATGGGTCGGTATGTAGTTTCAAGCCCGCTTGCGTTCCTTTTTTGGGGTCAGCATCGTTGCGAGATAGCGGCCAGTAAAGCTGGCAGAATTTTTCGCGACGTCTTCCGGCGTACCTGCGGCGATGATCTGACCACCACCAGCGCCACCCTCCGGACCCAGATCAACAACCCAGTCAGCCGTTTTGATGACATCCAGATTGTGTTCAATGATCACGATGGTATTGCCCTGATCGCGCAAGCGATGAATGACTTTCAGCAGCAAGGCAATGTCGTGGAAATGCAAACCGGTGGTGGGCTCGTCGAGAATATAAAGCGTACGCCCTGTGTCGCGCTTGGATAGTTCCAGCGACAACTTGACGCGCTGTGCCTCGCCGCCAGACAGTGTGGTCGCGCTCTGACCTAGTCGGATATAGCCCAAACCAACATCAAGCAGTGTTTGCAATTTACGTGCGATCAGCGGTACTGGCTTGAAGAACTCGAAGGCGTCTTCAACCGTCAGCTCCAGCACATTGGAAATATTTTTGCCCTTGTACTGCACCTCGAGGGTTTCACGGTTGTAGCGCTTGCCATGACACACATCGCAGGGCACATACACATCTGGCAGGAAGTGCATCTCGACCTTCAAGACGCCATCGCCCTGGCACGCTTCGCAGCGGCCGCCCTTCACATTGAACGAGAACCGCCCTGCCGAGTAACCACGCTCGCGTGCTTGCGGCACGGTCGAGAACAATTCACGGATAGGCGTAAAAACGCCGGTGTAGGTGGCCGGGTTAGAGCGTGGTGTGCGTCCAATCGGCGCCTGATCAACTGCGATTACTTTGTCGAAGTGCTCCAGACCCGCAATACTGTCGTGCTCAGCGGGCTCGGCTTGTGAGCCATATAAATGGCGCGCTAGCGCGTGATACAGGGTGTCATTGACCAACGTTGATTTGCCCGAACCTGATACGCCGGTGACGCAGGTTAGCAAGCCAACCGGCAAATGAAGATCGACTTGTTTCAAATTATTGCCGGTTGCGCCACGAATCACGAGTTGTCGCTTAGGATCCGGCGCGGTGCGCTGCGGCGGTATCTCGATTGCGCGTGTGCCGTTCAGATATTGCGCGGTCAGTGAATTACGATTGCGCAGAATATCTTGCAGGCTGCCCTGAGCGATCACCTCACCGCCATGAACACCAGCGCCCAGCCCCATGTCGATGATATGGTCGGCACAGCGAATCGCGTCTTCGTCATGCTCAACCACCAACACAGTGTTGCCAAGATCGCGCAGATGTTTCAGAGTCGTGATCAGTCGGTCGTTGTCACGCTGATGCAGACCAATCGACGGCTCGTCGAGTACGTACATCACGCCCGTCAGTCCGGAACCGATCTGTGAAGCCAGGCGTATCCGCTGCGCCTCACCACCGGAGAGCGTATCGGCGCTACGCGCTAACGACAGATAGTCGAGGCCAACATTGTTAAGGAAGCGTAGTCGGGCGACGATTTCCTTGATGATGCGGTCTGCAATATCTTTCTTCGCGCCTTTCAGCGAAAGTTTTTCGAAGAATTCAAGCGCAGCACGCAAGGGTAATTCCGCGACCTGAAAAATCGCGCGGCGCTGTTGGCCGTTGCCCACCATCACATGGCGCGCCTCGACTCGCAAGCGAGCACCATTACATTCCGGACATTGCTTCTCGTTGATGAACTTGGAGAGTTCTTCTTTCACTGCCATCGAGTCAGTCTCGTGGTAGCGTCGTTGCAGGTTGTTCACAACGCCTTCAAACGTGTGCTCCTTAATCACCGTGCGGCCACGTTCGTTGATATAGGCGAAAGGAATTTTTTCTTTGCCCGAGCCGTACAGGACTACTTCCTGAGCTGACACAGGCAAGTTTTCAAATGGTGCATCGATGTCGAATTCGTAGTGCTTCGCGAGCGAGGACAGCATCGTGAAATAAAACTGATTGCGACGATCCCACCCTTTGACTGCACCCGACGCCAGAGACAGGTTAGGGAAGGCGACAATTCGCTTCGGATCAAAAAACTCGATATGTCCGAGCCCATCGCATTCGGGGCAGGCGCCCATCGGGTTGTTGAACGAGAACAGGCGCGGTTCGAGTTCTTGCAATGAGTAACCGCAGGTCGGGCAGGCAAATTTGTTTGAAAAGATTTGTTCCTTACCGCTATCCATCTCAAGCGCGATGGCACGACCCTCGGCCAGGCGTAGCGCGGTCTCGAAACTCTCGGCTAGACGCTGCTTGAGATCGGCGCGCAGTTTCAGCCGGTCGACCACCACATCGATACTGTGCTTTTCATTCTTCTTCAGCTTGGGTAGTTCATCCGCTTCGAAGATGCGCGCTGCGCCGGTGCCGCTTTGGATACGAAAACGTACAAACCCTTGCGCTTGCATTTGCTCCAGCAGATCGTGGTGCTCACCTTTGCGGTTAGCAACGACCGGCGCAAGAATCATCAGCTTGGTGTCTTCGGGCATTGCCAGCGCGGTATCGACCATTTGCGACACCGACTGCGCGGCGAGCGGGTTTTCCGGGTGGTCGGGGCAATGCGGGGTACCAACGCGTGCGTACAGCAGGCGCAAATAATCATGAATCTCGGTGACCGTGCCCACGGTCGAGCGCGGGTTGTGCGAAGTTGCCTTCTGCTCGATCGAGATCGCGGGCGACAAACCCTCAATCAAATCGACATCTGGTTTTTCCATCAGCTGCAAAAACTGACGCGCATACGCCGAGAGCGACTCGACATAACGGCGCTGGCCTTCTGCATACAAGGTGTCAAAAGCGAGCGAAGACTTGCCTGAGCCCGACAAGCCGGTGATCACAATCAGCTTATCGCGCGGAAGATCAAGGCTGATGTTCTTCAAGTTATGGGTGCGCGCACCCCGAATTCTGATTTCGTCCATCTGGCCTGTGTTTTGGTGACCGAGCGCTATGCTTTTTGCAGGCGCATGACTCGGTCGGTGCGGGTCAACCTGTTACTATAGCTGGTTTTCAAATCCCGCTGATGACCTGTCTACGATGCGCGTCAAGCGGCACCCCTCCTGATCTTTCATGTCTGTTACCCAAGACGCTGACGCTAGCCGCATGACCCCAACCGAAATTCGGGCATCGGTCTCGCTCGCGTCGATTTTCGGTTTGCGCATGCTGGGGTTGTTCCTGATCCTGCCGGTATTTGCCGTACATGCAAAGTCGATGCCGGGCGGCGAAGACGCGATGCTGGTCGGCTTGGCCATGGGTATGTACGGCTTGACCCAAGCGATTGGACAAATCCCGTTCGGCCTGGCGTCCGATCGCTTCGGCCGCAAACGCATCATCGTGATTGGGTTGGTGCTGTTCATCATCGGTTCTTTGATTGCGGCGATCGATACCCATGTCATTTGGGTCATCATCGGCCGTGCAGTGCAGGGGGCAGGGGCGGTGTCGGCCGCAGTGACCGCGCTGATCGCAGACTCCACGCGCGACGAACACCGCACTAAGGCGATGGCCTTGGTGGGTGCTTCAATCGGTTTGACCTATGCGGCGTCGTTGGTTATGGCGCCGCTGTTGTATGCCGCCATTAGCATGAGCGGCATGTTCCTGTTGGTGGCGGTGCTGGCGGCAGTTGCGATTGCCGTCGTGTTATTCATCACGCCGCAGGCGCCGCCGCGCTCACCTGAACGCGCCTCGTTCATGAAAGTGCTCACAGATCCTGAATTAATGCGCATGAATTTTGGTGTATTTGCGCTGCACGGGATACAGATGTCGATGTTCGTGGTGTTGCCGAATGTCTTGGTTGACGCGGGAGGATTGCCGATCGATCAGCACTGGAAGATTTATCTGCCGGTGGTGCTGGTTTCTTTCATCTTAATGTTGCCGCCGATTTTTCTGGGCGAGAAGCGCGGCAGGATGAAGCAAGTGTTCGTGTTTTCGATAGGCCTGCTGCTACTGGTCGAGATTGGATTGCGCGCTGCGATCACAGAGACCCACTTGTCATTCGAGATCGTAGTGGCCTTATTGCTCGCATTTTTTGTCGCTTTCAATATTCTGGAAGCGAGTCAGCCATCACTGGTATCACGGATGGCGCCGGCATCTGCGCGCGGTGCGGCGCTCGGCATCTACAACACGATGCAGGCCATTGGTTTGTTTGCGGGTGGTGCTGGTGGCGGCTTACTGGCCAAGCACTATGGCGCCCCGGCGGTATTTACTGCGGGCTGTGTTGTCACACTTGCCTGGCTTATAATCGCATCATCAATGAAACATATGCCGCGCCGTGCACAGCGCGAAGCGGCACCCGCCTGATTTTCATTTCTTTTTTCTTTCCACTCGGGAGATTCGCATGGCATCCGTGAACAAGGTCATCATCGTCGGCAACCTCGGACGCGATCCCGAGACGCGTTATATGCCGAGTGGCGATGCGATCACCAATATCGCAGTGGCGACCACCGACAAATGGAAAGACAAAAGCACAGGTGAGCAAAAAGAAGCCACTGAATGGCATCGTATTTCGTTCTTCGGCAGGTTGGCGGAAGTGGCGGGGCAATACCTGAAAAAAGGCTCGCAGGTGTACATCGAGGGTAAGCTGCGCACCCGCAAATACACCGACAAAGACGGCGTCGAAAAATATTCCACCGAGATCGTTGCTGATGTCATGCAAATGCTTGGCAGTCGCCAGGGCGGTGGTGCAGCACAGATGGATGATCACGGCAGCAGCCGTGGTGCCTCACAGCCACCTGCGCAAATGGGTGGACGCCAGCCAGCCAACGTCAATCTCGAGGATGACGATATCCCGTTCTGATTGATACGCGCGATCCATAGCCGGGTGCGACCATGGCGAGGCTGCCCCGGTTGGTGGTTGCAAATCACCTGCATTACCTGATTGCGCTGGCGCATCACCAGCAAGTCTTATTCGTCGATGAGACGGACTATCAGCGGTTTCTGAGTGCTTTGGCCGATGCGGCGCGTCAGTATCGCGTCGCCTTGCATGCCTATGTGTTGCTGCCGGATCGGGTTCATTTACTGGCCACACCCAGCGACCCCCTTGGCCTCAGCAAGATGATGCAAGCCGTCGGCCGAATCTACGTCCCTTACTTTAATGCACGTCATCAGCGCAGCGGCAGCCTATGGGGTGGCCGCTTTCGCGCCACCGTGCTGGATGCCGCCAGCTATTTCAACGACTGTGCGCATCTGATCGAGTATTTACCGGTACGGAGCGGCGCCAGTCAGGATATTTCTGCCTATCCCTGGTCGAGTTATCCGCATCACGCGGGTCTGCAACGCCAGCCTTGGCTGACCGACCATCCGGTGTACTGGGCGATGGGCAACACACCCTTCGACCGCGAGGCGGCCTATCAGCGCCGATGTACCCAGCCGCCGGACCCCGAATTAACCGCAGCCATCGAGGCCGCCACACACAAAGGCTGGGCGCTCGGACCGGAAGCCTTTCAAGCCAGCCTTGCCAAGCTCACCCAGCGCCGGTTACAGCCTGCCCGGCGCGGTCGGCCAAGACGTTCGGCACAAAATGAGCTGCCCTAGGGACAACGGGTACTGATCTGTCCCTAATTAAACCCAAAGCCTGCCGGCGCTGAACTTAATTAGGATTTGACCCTAATTTTTTCGGTTGAACCCTGTATTGCATTGCACTATCCTCTGCGACCCCACGCAATTTTTCGGAGTGCCGCCATGCAAGCGCAAGGCCTTTACGACCCACAAAATGAGCACGATGCCTGCGGCGTCGGCTTTATCGCGCACATCAAAGGCCAAAAGAGCCATTCGATTATCGAACAAGGTCTCTTGATCCTGAAAAACCTCGACCACCGAGGTGCGGTTGGCGCTGATGCGCTGATGGGGGATGGTGCAGGCATCCTGATTCAAATCCCAGATGCTTTCTACCGCGAAGAAATGGCGAAGCAAGGCGTGGTGCTGCCACCACCCGGCGAGTACGGCGTGGGCATGGTCTTTTTGCCAAAGGAGCAGGCATCCCGCATCGCATGCGAGCAAGAAATTGAGCGCTCAGTGCACGCCGAGGGTCAGGTAGTACTGGGGTGGCGTGATGTGCCGGTCAATCGCGATATGCCGATGTCGCCAACGGTGCGCGATAAAGAGCCGGTAATCCGGCAGATTTTTATCGGACGCGGCCAAGACATCATGGTCACCGACGCACTGGAGCGCAAACTCTATGTGATTCGTAAGTCCTCAGGACACGCGATCCAAGGGCTGAACCTGCTGCATGGCAAAGAATTCTTCGTGCCGTCGATGTCGGCGCGAACCGTGGTCTATAAAGGTTTGTTGCTGGCCGATCAAGTGGGTGTGTACTTCAAAGACCTGCAAGATCCGCGCTGCGTTTCAGCGCTTTCGCTGGTGCATCAGCGCTTCTCTACCAATACCTTCCCCGAGTGGCCGTTGGCCCACCCGTATCGTCTGATCGCGCACAACGGCGAAATCAATACCGTTAAAGGCAACTTCAACTGGATGCGCGCACGTGAAGGCGTGATGAAGTCTGCAGTGCTGGGCGAGGATCTGAATAAACTCTTCCCATTGATCTATGAAGGTCAATCCGACACCGCATGTTTCGATAATGCGCTTGAGTTGTTGGTGATGGCGGGGTATCCAATCGCGCAAGCGATGATGATGATGATTCCCGAGGCGTGGGAAAACCACACGCTGATGGATGACAACCGTCGCGCGTTTTACGAGTACCACGCAGCGATGATGGAGCCGTGGGACGGTCCGGCAGCGATGGCATTTACCGATGGCCGCCATATCGGCGGCACGCTTGATCGCAATGGTCTGCGCCCTGCACGTTATCTGGTCACTGATGATGATCTGGTCGTAATGGCGTCCGAATCCGGCGTGTTGCCAATTCCTGATTCGAAGATCGTTAAAAAGTGGCGCCTGCAGCCCGGCAAGATGTTCCTGATCGATCTCGATGCAGGTCGTATCATCGACGATAAAGAATTAAAAGACACCTTCGCGAATGCGAAACCCTACAAGCAGTGGATTGATTCGGTACGCATCAAACTCGATGAGCTGAACACCGAGCCCGAGACACGCTTCGAAAAAGCATCGCTGCTGGACCGTCAGCAAGCCTTCGGATACACACAGGAAGACCTGAAATTCCTGATGGCGCCGATGGCCGTGGGTGGGGAAGAGGCGACTGGCTCGATGGGTAATGACTCGCCGCTGGCGGTGATGTCGAATAAAAATAAGCCGGTCTATAGCTACTTCAAACAGCTGTTCGCGCAGGTGACAAACCCACCGATCGATCCGATTCGTGAAGCGATGGTGATGTCGCTGGTATCGTTCATCGGACCAAAGCCGAACCCGCTGGATACCAACAATATCAATCCGCCGATGCGTCTCGAGGTTTCGCAACCCATCCTCGACTACAAAGACATCACGCGGCTGCGTAACATCAGCGCCCACACCGGCGGTAAATTCCGCTCCTATGAAATTGATATCTGCTACCCGATCGATTGGGGCAAAGAAGGTATCGAGGCACGCTTGGCCTCACTTTGCGCACAGGCGGTCGATGCGGTACGTTCAGGCCACAACATACTGATCTTGTCGGACCGAGCTGTCGACAAACACCATGTGCCGATTCCTGCGCTGCTGGCGACTTCGGCGGTGCACCCGCATTTGGTAAGTAAGGGCTTGCGTACTGCCACTGGATTAGTAGTTGAGACCGGCTCGGCGCGTGAGACCCACCACTTTGCGCTGCTGGCAGGTTACGGAGCGGAAGCGGTACATCCTTATCTCGCGCTCGATACCTTGGCAGATATGACCAAGGGTTTGCCGGGTGACTTGTCAGCAGATAAAGCGATCTACAACTTCCAGAAAGCGGTCGGCAAAGGTTTGCTGAAAGTATTCTCGAAGATGGGCATCTCGACTTACATGTCCTACTGTGGTGCGCAGATCTTTGAAGCGATCGGACTCAGCAAGCCGATGATCGACAAATACTTCAAGGGCACCGCGTCGAATGTCGAGGGTATTGGTGTATTCGAAATCGCGGAAGAGGCACTGCGCTTGCATCGCGAAGCTTTCGGTCATGATCCAGTGCTGGCAAGTGCCTTGGATGCGGGTGGCGAGTATGCCTACCGTGTACGTGGCGAAGAGCATATGTGGACGCCGGACGCGATCGCAAAGTTACAGCACTCGACGCGTGCGAATAATTTCAGTACCTACAAAGAGTACGCACAGATCATCAACGACCAATCCACGCGCCACATGACGCTGCGCGGATTGTTCGAATTCAAGATTGATCCAGCCAAGGCAATCCCGCTGGATGAAGTGGAGTCCGCCAAAGAAATCGTCAAGCGTTTTGCCACCGGTGCAATGTCGCTCGGCTCGATTTCAACTGAGGCTCATTCCACCTTGGCGATCGCGATGAACCGTATCGGCGGCAAGTCGAACACGGGTGAGGGTGGCGAAGACGACGCGCGTTATCGTAACGAGCTGCGCGGCATCAAGATCAAGCAGGGCGATACCTTGGCCACCATTATCGGCAAGGATCGCGTCGAAAAAGATATCCCACTGCAAGAGGGTGACTCGTTACGCTCCAAAATCAAACAAGTTGCATCCGGTCGCTTTGGTGTGACCACCGAGTACCTGACCTCGGCAGATCAGATTCAGATCAAGATGGCGCAGGGCGCCAAGCCGGGTGAGGGCGGTCAGCTGCCAGGACATAAAGTCTCGGAGTACATCGCCAAGCTACGTTTCTCGGTGCCTGGCGTTGGCTTGATCTCGCCGCCACCACACCATGACATTTATTCGATCGAAGACTTGGCGCAGCTGATTCACGATCTCAAGAACGTCAACCCGAAGGCAGACATCTCGGTCAAATTGGTGTCCGAGGTCGGTGTCGGCACCGTGGCTGCCGGTGTTACCAAGGCGAAGGCGGATCATTTGGTTATCGCCGGCTACGATGGTGGCACCGGCGCTTCGCCGCTGTCATCAATTAAGCATGCAGGTACGCCATGGGAGTTGGGTCTGGCTGAGACGCAGCAAACCCTCGTGCTGAACGGACTACGCGGTCGTATTCGTGTGCAAACCGATGGTCAGCTGAAAACGGGTCGTGATGTCGTGATTGGTGCCTTGTTGGGCGCTGATGAATTCGGCTTTGCGACAGCGCCGCTCGTGGTTGAGGGCTGCATCATGATGCGCAAGTGCCATCTCAACACATGCCCGGTCGGCGTTGCAACACAGGACCCGGTACTGCGCGCGAAATTCCAAGGCAAGCCTGAGCATGTGGTGAACTACTTCTTCTTCGTTGCCGAAGAGGCGCGTCAGATCATGGCGCAGCTCGGTATTCGTAGCTTCGAAGAATTGATTGGTCGCGCAGACCTGCTCGACAAATCGCGAGCGATTAGTCACTGGAAAGCAAAGGGTCTTGATTTCAGCAAAATTTTCTATGTACCTGAAGTCAATGATCAGCCGCGTCACCATACCGACGTTCAAGATCATGGTCTGGAAAAGGCGCTTGACCATAAGCTAATCGCACAAGCAAAACCGGCGATCGAACGTGGCGAGAAAGTCTCATTCATTTCACCAATCCGCAATTTGAACCGCACCGCAGGCGCCATGCTGTCGGGCGAGGTGGCCAAGCGCTACGGCCACGAGGGACTACCGGACGACACGATTCATATTCAGCTGCAAGGGACTGCCGGACAGTCATTCGCGGCATTTCTTGCACACGGTGTGACCTTTGATCTGGTCGGTGAGGGTAATGACTACGTCGGCAAGGGCTTGTCGGGTGGTCGCATCATTGTTCGCCCGAATACCGAATTCCGCGGCTGGGCAGTGGACAACATCATTGTCGGTAATACCGTGTTGTACGGAGCGATTGCTGGCGAGGCTTTTTTCAATGGCGTCGCAGGCGAGCGCTTTGCCGTGCGTAACTCGGGTGCCGTGACGGTGGTCGAGGGCACCGGTGACCACGGTTGCGAGTACATGACCGGCGGTACCGTGGTCGTGCTCGGCAATACCGGCCGCAATTTTGCAGCGGGTATGTCCGGTGGCATCGCGTATGTCTATGACGAGGACGGTAGCTTCGGTGCCAAGTGCAACATGGCCATGGTGGCACTTGACCATGTGCTATCGAGCGCTGAGCAAGAAACTACGGTTGGCAAAGCCGCATGGCACAGCACCACACGCGGTGGTGAGCGTCAGGCCGATGAAGTGATTCTGAAAGGCTTGATCGAGCGCCACTTCAAGTACACCGGGTCGACGCGTGCGCGTACTCTGCTCGACGACTGGTCAAATGCGCGTGGCAAATTCATCAAAGTGTTCCCGACCGAGTACAAGCGTGCGCTGGGCGAAATGTTTGCCAGTGCCGACAAGGCCAAAGAAAAAACGACTGCTTAAGCATAGAGAAAAACACCATGGGAAAAGTTACAGGTTTTCTGGAATACCAGCGCTTGCAAGAGGCGAGCGAAGCGCCGGGCACGCGGCTGAAGCACTACAAGGAATTTGTACTGCATTTATCCGACGCGGATGCAAAAACGCAGGGCGCACGTTGCATGGATTGCGGTATTCCGTTTTGCAATACGGGCTGTCCGGTTAATAACATCATCCCGGATTGGAATGACTTGGTGTATCGCGGTAACTACCGCGAAGCGCTCGATGTCCTGCACTCCACCAATAATTTCCCGGAGTTCACCGGCCGTATTTGTCCTGCGCCTTGCGAGTCAGCATGCACGCTCGGTATTAACGATGATCCTGTGGGTATCAAGTCGATTGAGCACTTCATCATCGACAAAGGTTGGGAGAATGGTTGGGTAGTGCCGCAGCTGCCGTCGGCGAAGACCGGTAAGAAGGTGGCAGTGGTCGGCGCGGGTCCAGCCGGTATGGCAGCTGCGCAGCAGTTGGCGCGTGTGGGTCCTGATGTGACCCTATGCGAGAAGAATGATCGCGTCGGCGGACTACTGCGCTACGGTATTCCCGACTTCAAGATGGAGAAGTCGCATATCGATCGTCGGGTTGAACAGATGAAGGCTGAGGGTGTGCACTTTCGGACCAGTGTTCTCATCGGTAAAGACTTCCCGCAAAACATCATGAGTTTGGCGAAAGAAACGATTTCGCCGGATCAGTTGCAGCAAGAATTCGATGCCGTGATCATCTCGGGCGGCGCCGAGCAGCCGCGTGACTTGCCAGTTCCAGGTCGCGAGTTGGACGGTGTGCATTTCGCAATGGATTTTCTGCCGCAGCAAAACCGCGTGAATGCGGGTGATAGTCTCAAGGAGCAGATCAAGGCAAGCGGCAAGCACGTGGTGGTGATTGGCGGTGGTGATACAGGTTCAGACTGTGTCGGTACCTCGAACCGTCATGGTGCTGCTTCGGTCACGCAGTTCGAATTACTGCCAATGCCTCCAGAGCAAGAAAACAAACCCATGGTCTGGCCGTATTGGCCAACCAAGCTGCGCACATCCTCGTCGCACGAAGAAGGATGCGAACGTGACTGGGCGGTTGCCACCAAGCGACTCGAAGGCAAAAATGGCAAGGTCGAGAAACTGATTGCTGCGCGTGTTGAATGGAAAGACGGCAAGATGGTCGAAGTGCCAGATTCCGAATTCGAATTGAAAGCCGACTTGGTGCTGCTGGCGATGGGTTTTGTCTCGCCCGTCAGTCCGGTACTGGATGCCTTTGGTGTCGACAAGGATGCTCGCGGCAATGCCAAAGCAACGACTGATGGCGATGGTTGTTATCAGACTTCGGTGCCCAAGGTGTTCGCTGCCGGTGATATGCGTCGTGGGCAATCGCTGGTGGTATGGGCGATTCGCGAAGGTCGGCAATGCGCGCGCGCCGTCGATGAATTCCTGATGGGCGAATCTGTATTGCCGCGTTAATTTGCGCGCTATAAAAAGGGCCGGTCAGAACACACCGCATTGCAGTGTGTTCTGATCGGCCCTTTTTTATTCTGGGTCACTCGTTGCAGACTGCTCGATTCGACCGGAGAGACGCGGCACGCCTTTGGCGTCGATACTGACTTCATTAATTCGCCAGCTCATCCCGCCTGCTTGTTTCAAAGTCAGTTCCAGTAGCCAGCCGGTCCGCGTGTCGCGATCGCTGAAGCCATCGAAAACAAAATTACCCAGGCTGTAAAAAATCGGCTTGCCCTGATAGACCTCGATGTCTTGGGTCACATGCGGGTGACCGCCGACCACAGCGTCAGCACCGCTATCGATCATCAGGCGGGCCATTTGGCGCTGCCGGATTGAAGCGAGTTTCTGATACTCCCAGCCCCAGTGCGGGTAGACGATCAGAAAATCTACGCCTAGTGTCTGTTTGGTGTGCTGTATCGCTGCCACCACCATATCTTCATCGAGCCAGGCAATGCCAGGCGCGTCTTCAAGTGCTTCAAAGCTGCGCGGAAAAAAGCCGTTATAGCCAAGTACGGCGATACGCTTGCCGTGAATCTCTCGGATGTAGGCTTGGTGCGCGGCACGAAGGTTGCGGCCACCCCCAAAATAAGGCATCTGATGCTGCTCGAGCAGTTGCAGCATCTCGCTGAATGCACCTTTGCCAAAATCGCCCGAGTGATTATTCGCCAGCGACACTGCACTGAAATATTTTTTCAGCAAGCGGAGCGATTGTTTCGGTGCGCGAAAAGTGTAGGGCTTGGTCTCGGGTTTGCCGCTGGACGCGATCACACACTCGAGATTACCGATCGTCAGATCAGCGTCTTTCAGCGCTGCTGCTACATGACGAAACGGGTCTTTCCCAGAGCGGATCAATCGTCCCGGTCCATCCGCCAGCATGACATCACCGACGAATACCATCCTGATGTCAGAGCCTTGGGCAAGTGCTGGCCCCTGACTAGCCGAAACAATCATCAATAAAAAACTGAGCAGCCTTAGCATTTTTTACTCACAGTGCATTCGGCATTGGTAAAAAACTTCGCGTTCAAGCTCGGACGCGTAGACTTTGTTCAAGCCGAAATCAAAACCCTCTTTGGGGCATGTGCTCGGAGGCAGGGGGTATTCCGATGCATGCAGCAAAACAAACGATCGGCCGCGCCGTTCATAAAGAAAAGTCTTCAGCTTGCTTCGCTGCGGCAGCCACTGTGCTTGAAAACGGAAACGGTTTTCGATAGTGACGGATTGAAAAGAAAATGCATCTGCAGCAGGTCGAACGATGATCCGCTCTGCTTTCCCGCCGTATTCGGCATCACAGGCAATATCGAGCGACGTTGCCAAGCCGGCATGACCCATGCCAAATGCGAGTGTCAGCAGCTGAAGTGTCAATTTCATGCGGTGATCGTGGCCAAAGTTATGCGTTTATACCACCCCAAGTTAGCGCAGCCGCAGTCACGATCGCTGAGCTATTCCGGGCGCATGTTTTACAATGGGCGTTTCCTTCCTTTACGAGCACCCTCTTGTCTCACCTCGTCGATATCCGCGATTTGAACTTCGGTTACAACGAGCGACCAATTCTTGCCGGGCTCACGATGCAATTCGAGCGCGGCAAGGTCATCGCCGTGATGGGCGGCTCCGGCTCCGGCAAGACCACGGTGTTGCGGCTCATTGGTGGGCAGATCACCGCTCAGTCGGGCAGCGTTACGGTGGATGGCCAAGATGTGGCTGCGCTGGATCAGCCCAGCCTGTATCGCTTGCGCCGCCGTATGGGCATGCTGTTTCAACACGGCGCCTTGTTTACCGACCTCTCGGTATTTGACAACGTGGCCTTCCCTTTGCGCGAGCACACCGCTCTACCGGCGTCGATGATTCATGACCTGGTGCTGATGAAGCTGCACGCTGTCGGCTTGTCGAATGCCGCCTCACTTAAGCCGAGTGAGATTTCGGGTGGGATGGCGCGACGCGTTGCGCTCGCACGTGCGATTGCGCTGGATCCCCAGTTGATCATGTATGACGAGCCATTTGCGGGCTTGGACCCGATATCGATGGGCGTTACGGCGAATTTGATCCGTAAGCTCAATGACGCGCTGGGGTCGACCTCGATTGTGGTGTCACATGATGTACACGAATCTTTCTTGATCGCTGACTACGTCTATTTCCTCTCGCAGGGCTGCATCGTTGCGCACGGTACACCTCAAGAGATGCGTGCTTCGTCCGATCCGTATGTGAAGCAGTTTGTAAACGCCCAAGCCGATGGACCCGTACCATTTCATTACCCGGGGCGACCGATTGATCAGCTGCTTGGCATGGGGGGCGAGTCATGATTGACTGGCTCGCCAGTATCGGTAGTCAGGTGCGAGGCGGGCTTGCCAACCTTGGCCTGCAGCTGCGAACCTTTGTTGCGATGCTGGTGGCGAGTGGCGGCTTGTTACGGCGCTTTCGACTCGTCACGGATCAGGTACATTTCATTGGCAATTACTCGCTGGTGATCATTGCGGTCTCGGGCTTGTTTGTCGGTTTTGTGCTTGGCCTGCAAGGCTATTACACACTCAACAAATATGGCTCGGAGCAGGCGCTCGGCTTGCTTGTCGCTTTGTCACTGGTGCGCGAGTTGGGACCTGTAGTAACAGCGCTGCTGTTTGCAGGAAGAGCGGGCACCTCGCTCACGGCAGAAATTGGCCTGATGAAGGCCACCGAGCAATTAGCCGCGATGGAGATGATGGCGGTTAACCCATTGACGCGTGTATTAGCGCCGCGCTTTTGGGCGGGTGTGATTGCGATGCCGCTGCTGGCGGCGGTGTTCTCGGCAGTCGGCGTACTCGGTGGTTATGTGGTTGGCGTCGTGTTAATCGGTGTTGACGAGGGTGCGTTTTGGTCGCAGATGCAAGGCGGTGTCGAGCGGTGGGCTGACATCGGCAATGGTGTGCTCAAAAGCGTGGTTTTCGGTGTGGCGGTGACGTTCATCGCGCTTTACCAAGGCTATATCGCGGCGGCGACTCCGGAGGGCGTGGCGCGAGCAACGACGCGTACGGTTGTGATTGGATCATTGATGGTGCTGTGGCTGGATTTTCTGCTAACAGCGCTGATGTTCTCTTGAAGAGGAAAAAGGATGCAACGTAAATCCTTGGACGTGTGGGTTGGCCTGTTCGTGCTGCTCGGCGCGGCAGCGTGGGAAGGGTGGATTCAATCGGTTTTGATGATCGCACTTTTCAGGCGACCGTCACGATACGGATGCAGGCCGATGTGAAGTTCCCGCGCGACAGTTCAGCAAAAATTCTGACCTCTGGGTTGCTAGGCGAGCAGTACATTGGTCTTGAGCCTGGCGCAGATGAAAAAAATTTCGGTGAAGGTGATCGCATCAAGATCACGCAATCTGCGATCGTGCTTGAGAACCTGATCAGTCAATTTCTATTCAATAAAGCTGCTGAGGGTAGTAAGGGAGAAGAAAAATGAAACCACTTAAGGCCATCTACCAGCGATGTGCAGTCGTGCTTTGTTTGTTGTTAAGCGCTTGCGCTACGCCAATGGCTGAGCGCTCGGATCCGCGTGACCCTTACGAAAACCTTAACCGTAAGGTATTCGTCGTCAATCAGGTATTCGATCAGGTGCTGCTCAAGCCTGTCGCCAGGGGTTACTCCAACTACGCGCCTAACTTTATTCAGAACACCGTCGGAAATTTCTTTGGCAATCTTGCCGATGTCTGGACTGCTGTAAATAATTTTCTACAAGGTAAGCCGCGCGAAGGCATTCAGGATACCGGTCGGGTAGCAGTTAATACCGTTTTCGGTGTTGCAGGCTTGGCCGATGTGGCAACCAAACTGGGCTTCCCCAAGCATCAGGAAGATTTCGGGCAGACGCTGGGCGTCTGGGGTGTGAAGCCAGGGCCCTATGTCATGTTGCCTCTATTTGGTCCGAGCACCATGAGAGACGCAGTGGCAAAGCCTCTCGATCTTTACGCCGATCCGTTGAATCTGTCGACGCGCGCCGACGTCGAGTACTCGTTGAGAGCGATGCGTCTGGTTGATGATCGAGCACGTTTGTTGCCCACCACTGACATGATCGAGAAAGTGGCGCTCGATCCTTACCAATTTGTCCGCGATGCGCACTTCCAGCAGCGTGAGGCTAGGGTAAACGATGCCAGCGCCAATCGTTGATGGTGGGTTGAGTGTGGAGCAGGAGTAACACTCTAGGCGATTGACCGCGATGCTGAGGATTTGGTTATTATTCCGATCATTGCGCGTTCGAGCGCGGCAACTAGTCTGAATCTTGATGAAGATATCGCTGAAACGAGTACTCGCTTTTCTGGCAGCGGCTTTCGCATTCCATAGCGGCCAGGGCTATGCTCAAGAGGCGCCTGACGTCCTGATCAAGCGTGTCAGCGAGGAAGTTCTCGCCATTGCAAAAACCGACAAGCAGGTTCAGGCGGGTAATCAAGAACGGATCATGGAAGTGGTGCGCGCGAAAGTGCTGCCTCATGTGAACTTCCAGCGTATGACCCAGCTGACCGCCGGGCGCTACTGGCGGGAGGCAAGCCCTGACCAGCAGCAGGCGCTCACAAACGAGTTTAAGTCGCTCTTGATTTACACCTACGCTGGCGCGGTTGCCCAAATCCGCAATCAAACGCTCGAGTTCAAGCCGATGCGTGCCGCGCCAGATGACACCGAGGTCGAGGTTCGAACGGCAGTGATTCAGTCGCGTGGTGAGCCGATTCAGCTGAACTATCGGCTGGAGAAGGGGCCAAACGGCTGGAAAATTGTCGACGTGAATATCTTGGGCGCTTGGTTGGTTCAAACCTATCGCAATAGCTTCGCCGCTGAAATTCAAAAAGGCGGTATCGATGGCCTGATCAAAGCCTTGGCCGAGCGTAACAAGCAACTCTCCGTTAACCCGCCCAAACCCGTCCTCAAAAGCTGACATGCCTTTTGCGCCTACCACCCTGACCATGAACGAGGCAGAAACGGTGCTGGCGCAGGGGCTGCAAGCGATTGCGGCCGGCGACACGCAGATTGACCTCAGCGCCTTACAGCATTTTGATTCAGCGGCAGTCGCTACCCTGCTGGCCTGGCAGCGTGCGGCTTCCAAGCTGGGCAAAACGCTTCATGTTTCCCAGGTCCCGCCGGGGCTGGACAGCTTGGCCAAGCTGTACGGCGTCGATCAGTTGCTGCCGCGCTAAGTTGTCGCCGAGTTTCCGGCGGTAAATCCCCTATAATCAAGGACTTTGCGCCTCTCGGCGCGCTAGCGCGTCCCCCTTCCTCGCCAACATGGCTGCCATCCGGATTGACCAAGTTAAGAAACGCTTCGGCGCGCTGCAAGCGCTCGACGGCGTCTCGCTAGAAATCGCAACTGGCGAATTTTTCGGCCTGCTGGGCCCGAACGGTGCCGGCAAGACCACGCTGATTTCTATCATTGCCGGACTCGCTCGTGCAGATCATGGCAGTGTCAGCATCCTTGGGCATGACGTGGTGAATGATTTTCGCGCCGCGCGTCGCGCCATCGGTGTGGTGCCGCAGGAGCTGGTGTTCGACCCGTTCTTCACCGTGCGCGAGACACTGCGCATGCAATCAGGCTACTTCGGCATCTCCGGCAATGATGCTTGGATCGACGAAATTCTTCATGAGCTGGGATTAACCGCGAAGGCAGATACCAATATGCGCGCGCTGTCGGGCGGCATGAAGCGGCGCGTGCTGGTCGCGCAGGCCTTGGTGCATAAACCGCCGGTGATCATGCTGGATGAGCCAACCGCAGGCGTCGATGTCGAGCTGCGGCAGACGCTCTGGAGTTTCATCGGACGGCTGAATCGCGAGGGCCATACGGTGGTGCTGACCACTCATTACCTCGAAGAAGCGCAGGCACTTTGCAGCCGCATCGCGATGCTGAAGGCGGGTGCGGTGGTCGCGCTGGATTCGACCGCTGCGCTGCTTAAGCGTATCTCTGGCTCGCAGTTGGTGGTGCGTCTGGCTGCAGGAAGTTTGCCGACCGAATTGCATCGCTTGCTGTCATACCCTGACGAGTTGGCTGCGGGGCGCCAGTACACGCTACGCGTGACTCATCACGACGAGGTCGAGAATATCCTTGCGCAGATTCGTCAGGCGGGTCTGGTCATTGAGGATTTACAGTTGCATCAGGCTGATCTGGAAGATGTATTCATTCAGATCATGGGAGCCGAACAATGACAGGCTTTCGTACGCTGCTGTACAAAGAGCTGCTGCGATTCTGGAAGGTGGCAACGCAGACGCTGACCGCGCCGATCGTGACCGCGATGCTGTACCTGCTGATTTTCGGGCATGTACTGGAAGCGCATGTGCAGGTATTTCCCGGGGTCTCGTATACGGCGTTTCTGGCGCCGGGCTTGGTCATGATGAGTGTCTTGCAAAATGCGTTTGCTAACTCATCGTCGTCATTGATCCAATCAAAAATCACGGGTAATTTGGTCTTTATTCTGCTGACGCCGCTGTCCCACTGGGAGATGTTCAGCGCCTATGTGCTGGCAGCCATGATTCGTGGCTTCATGGTCGGGCTGGGCGTGATGCTGATCACACTCTGGTTCGCAGACCTAAGTTTTGTAGCGCCGCTGTGGATTATCGTATTTGCGCTGCTCGGTGCCGCGATACTCGGCACCATGGGCCTCATCGCTGGCATATGGGCAGAAAAATTTGATCAGCTCGCCGCTTTCCAAAATTTTCTGATTGTCCCGGCCACTTTTCTAGCGGGTGTATTTTACTCAGTGCATTCGTTACCGCCTTTTTGGCTGGCAGTCTCGCACGCTAACCCGTTGTTCTACATGATCGATGGCTTTCGCTATGGCTTCTTCGGTCACTCGGATGTGCCACCGCTGACAAGCTTGATGATTGTGCTGGTGTTTTTTATTGTGTTGTCATCGATTGCGGTCACGCTGCTAAAGCGGGGCTATAAGTTGCGTCACTAGAAGTATTTAATAAAATCGGCTTTTCTCATGAGGTTGAATCGTGCTACCCACACCTGATCTGATCAAGAACTACATCGCCGCCGGACTGGAGTGCACACATCTCGAAGTGGATGGTGACGGTCAGCATTTCACTGCACTGATCGTCTCCCCTGCGTTTGCAGGGAAGCGCCTGATACAGCGTCATCAGCTGGTCTACGCTGCGCTTGGTGATCGTATGAAGGCAGAGATTCATGCGCTGTCGATGAAGACCTTGACGCCCGAGGAGTATCAGGCCTGATGGATAAGTTACTGATCCGCGGCGGCCGTCGACTGGCTGGCGAGATCGAGATAGCAGGCGCGAAAAACGCCGCGCTACCCATCCTGTGCGCCGGATTGCTGACCGCCGATACGCTCGCGCTGTCCAATGTCCCCAAGCTGCAGGACGTGGCCACCATGCAAAAGCTGTTGCGTCAGATGGGTCTCGCGATTGAACAGAAAGGCGCGACACTTGAGTTGTGTGGGCGCGATGTCGCCAAGCTGGAGGCGCCATATGAGATGGTGAAGACCATGCGTGCCTCGATCTTGGTGTTGGGGCCTTTGCTGGCGCGCTTCGGTGAGGCAAAGGTGTCTCTGCCTGGTGGCTGCGCGATTGGCTCGCGCCCGGTTGATCAGCACATCAAGGGTCTGCAGGCGATGGGCGCCGAGATTCGCATCGAGGCCGGTTATATCTACGCTAAGGCCAAGCGCCTGAAGGGCGCGCGTATCGTGACCGACATGATCACCGTCACCGGTACAGAGAATCTGCTAATGGCAGCAACATTAGCCGATGGTGTCACGGTGTTGGAGAACGCTGCGCGCGAACCCGAAGTTAGCGATCTGGCGAATTTGCTTGTAGCGATGGGTGCGAAGATCGACGGCATCGGCAGTGACCGCCTGGTTGTCACCGGTGTTTCAGCCTTACATGGTGCATCGCATGCGGTGGTTGCAGACCGTATCGAAACCGGCACTTTTTTGTGCGCAGTCGCCGCCGCGGGCGGGGATGTGCTGTTGAAAAGTGCGCGCGCTGATTTGCTGGATGCTGTCGTCGACAAGTTGCGCGATGCCGGTGCGGTGCTGACTTCGGGCGAGGATTGGATTCGTGTTCAAATGGCTCGTCGTCCGAAAGCAGTCAGTTTTCGCACCACCGAGTACCCCGGCTTCCCGACTGACATGCAAGCGCAAGTAATGGCCCTGAACTGCATTGCAGAAGGTAGCAGCCGCGTCGCTGAGACGATTTTCGAAAACCGTTTCATGCACGTGCAGGAACTCAACCGGCTCGGTGCATCGATCGAGACCGATAGTCACACGGCGGTCGTGCATGGCGTCGATAAACTGGTGGGTGCGCCGGTCATGGCAACCGACTTGCGCGCTTCGGCCTCGCTCGTCATCGCTGGTCTTGCGGCGGAAGGCGAGACACTGATCGACCGCATATATCATCTCGACCGCGGCTACGATCGCATGGAAGTCAAGCTGTCTGCGGTTGGCGCGGATATACAAAGAATTCGATAAGCATGAATCAGAGTCTGACATTAGCGCTATCCAAGGGGCGCATTTTCGATGAGACCCTACCGCTGCTGGAGGCTGCGGGTATTAAGGTCACTGATGACCCTGAAAAGTCGCGCAAGCTGATCCTGCCCACCAGTGATCCAGCGATCCGTGTGGTGATCGTGCGTGCGTCTGATGTGCCGACCTATGTTCAGTACGGCGCCGCCGACTTCGGCGTGGCGGGTAAAGATGTTTTGCTGGAGCATGGTGGTGAGGGCTTGTACCAGCCTGTCGACCTGAATATTGCCAAGTGCCGCATGTCAGTCGCAGTATCGGCGGGGTTTGACTATGCCAGCGCAGTTCGACAGGGTGCGCGACTGCGCGTTGCAACGAAATATCTCAAAGTCGCGCGCGAGCATTTTGCTGCTAAAGGCGTGCATGTCGACCTGATCAAGCTGTACGGCTCAATGGAGCTGGGGCCGCTGGTTGGTCTGTCGGATGCCATCGTTGATTTGGTGTCTACGGGTAGCACATTGCGCGCGAATCATCTGGTCGAGGTTGAGCAGATTATGGATATCTCATCGCGGTTGGTGGTGAACCGCGCCGCGCTCAAGACCAAGCGCGAAAAACTACAACCGATTATTGAAGCCTTTGAACGCGCTGCGCGATCTGAATAATTAAATTTATGTCCGTCTCTATTCGCCGACTCAACACGACCGATTCTGATTTCAACGCCAGACTGATGGCGGTGCTCGCCTTCGAGGCAGCCGAGGATGAGGCTATCGACCGCGCCGCTGCGAATATTCTCGCCGAGGTGAAGCAACGCGGTGATGACGCCGTACTCGAGTACACCCGCCAATTTGATCGACTCCCTGCCAGCAGTGTCGCGGCGCTGGAAATCCCGCGTGCCGAGCTGCAGGCGGCACTCGATGGCCTGAGCCCGCAGCGTCGTGATGCGCTTCAACAGGCAGCTGATCGGGTTCGCGTCTATCACCAGCGGCAGAAGCAGGAGTGCGGCTCGGATGGATTCAGTTTCACCGAGCCGGATGGCACGGTGCTTGGACAAAAAGTCACCGCGCTGGATAAGGTCGGTATCTATGTCCCGGGCGGTAAGGCAGCTTACCCCTCGTCGGTACTGATGAACGCCATACCAGCCAAAGTAGCGGGTGTGGGTGAGGTCATCATGGTGGTGCCGACACCCGACGGCGTGAAGAACGAATTGGTACTCGCTGCGGCCGCTATTGCTGGCGTCGATCGTGTCTTCACCATCGGTGGCGCACAAGCAGTTGGTGCGCTGGCGTACGGCACGGCGACGATTCCACAGGTCGACAAAATCGTCGGCCCGGGTAATGCCTATGTAGCTGCGGCTAAGCGCCGGGTATTCGGTACCGTGGGTATCGACATGATCGCGGGCCCGAGTGAGATTCTGGTACTCGCCGACGGCAGCACACCGGCGGATTGGGTCGCGATGGATCTGTTCTCGCAGGCGGAGCATGACGAGCTGGCGCAATCGATTCTGGTTTGCCCGGATGCCGGTTATCTCGATAGCGTCGCGGCCAGCGTTAACAAACTGATTGATGCCATGCCACGCAAAGACGTGATCCATACCTCGCTGACTAATCGCGGTGCGATGGTGAAAGTGCGCGACATGGATGAAGCTTGCGAGATTGCGAACCTGATCGCTGCCGAGCATCTGGAGATCTCCGCCGCAGAACCGACACAATGGGCTGACAAGATACGCCACGCGGGCGCCATGTTTCTAGGACGTTTCTCCTCCGAGTCGCTAGGCGATTACTGCGCCGGACCAAATCATGTGCTGCCCACTTCACGCACCGCGCGTTTTTCATCGCCGCTGGGTGTGTATGACTTCCAGAAGCGCTCTTCCATCATCCATGTCAGCGCCGCTGGTGCGAAAACCCTCGGCAAGGTGGCCGCAGAACTCGCCTATGGCGAGGGACTGCAGGCGCATGCTCGCTCGGCCGAGATGCGCTTCGAGTGAGCGATATGTCGCGTCTGCTAAATGTCGTGCGCGACGATGTGCGTGCGCTTGCTGCTTACCATGTGCCGGACGCGTCCGGCTTGGTCAAGCTCGATGCCATGGAAAATCCGTACACACTGCCGCCCGAGTTGCAGCAGCGGCTGGGCGAGCGTCTGGGTGCGGTGGCAATGAATCGTTATCCGGTGCCTAGCTACGCAGAGCTGAAGGCTGCCATTCGCACACACATGGCGATTCCTGCTGGCTTCGATGTCATTCTCGGCAATGGCTCCGATGAGCTGATCGCGATTGTTTCGACCGCATGCGCCAAGCCGGGCGCCAAGGTGCTGGCACCGGTACCGGGCTTCGTGATGTACGCCATGTCGGCACAACTGGCAGGTATGGCGTTCATCGGCGTGCCATTGCGTGCCGATTTCTCACTCGATCGTGAGGCGATGCTGGCTTCTATTCGAGCGCAGCGTCCGGCCATCACCTATCTTGCCTACCCAAACAATCCGACCGGGAATCTGTTCGATCTGGATGACATGCTGGCGATTATTCGCGAGGTGGGTGATACGGGTCTGGTGATTGTCGACGAAGCCTACCAACCCTTCGCGGGGACCAGCTTTCTGCCAAGGCTGCCTGAATTTCCCAACGTGGTGCTGATGCGTACCGTATCCAAGCTGGGTCTTGCCGGTATACGACTGGGTTATATGTCGGCCTCAAACGAGCTGCTGGCGGAATTCGACAAAGTGCGCCCGCCTTACAACGTCAATGTGTTGAGCGAGGCGGCTGCTGCGTTTGTGCTCGAGCACGCGGCGGTACTTGATGCGCAGGCAGATGCGATCTGCGCCGAGCGACACAAAATGACGCAGTCACTCGCCAGCCTGACAGGGGTGGAATGTTTCCCCTCGGCGGCCAACTTTCTGCTGTTACGCATTAACCGCCCCGGCTTGACGGGTACCGAGGTGTTCCAGCGCCTGCAGCAGCAGAAGGTGCTGGTAAAAAATGTCGGTAAAATGCACTCGCTTCTGGAGAACTGCTTGCGCGTCACCGTTAGCACGCCGCAAGAAAACGCGGCGTTTCTGTCCGCGCTGCAATCCAGCCTTATGTCCTGACGCTCTTTCAACATGTCGATCCAACGCAAAGCAGAAGTGGTACGAGACACCAGCGAGACCAAGATTCGGGTCGCGCTTAATCTTGACGGTACCGGCCAGCAAAAACTGGATACCGGTGTTCCCTTTCTCGACCATATGCTCGATCAGATCGCGCGTCATGGCCTGATTGACCTCGACATCAGTGCTAAAGGGGATCTTCATATCGATGCCCACCACACGGTCGAGGATGTCGGGATAACGCTCGGGCAGGCAGTTGCCAAAGCCATCGGCGACAAGAAGGGTATCCGGCGTTACGGCCGGCACGGGACGAGGCGCGCTCACGGGTCGTGGTCGATTTCTCGGGTCGACCAGGGCTGCACCAAAGCATAGACTTCAAGGCCGGCATGGTCGGCGGCTTTGACACCCAGCTGACTTACGAGTTCTTCCAGGGCTTCGTCAACCACGCGCTGGTGACCCTGCATATCGACAATCTGCGCGGCGACAACGCGCACCATCAGTGCGAAACCGTATTCAAGGCGTTTGGCCGAGCGTTGCGCATGGCGGCCGAGCTGGATGCGCGCGCCGCTGGCACGATTCCGTCGACCAAGGGCAGTCTCTGATCCATCTCTCGGCATCGGGCCAGAGCGTTGGTCCGCTGACTCCACCATGAACAGGATCGTCGTTGTTGATTACGGGATGGGCAATCTGCGCTCTGTGGCGCAGGCCTTGATGCGGGTTGCGCCGGAAGCCGAGGTCAGCGTCAGCGGCGATCCGCAAGCAATCCGCCTAGCCGACCGTGTTGTTTTGCCGGGTCAGGGCGCGATGCCTGATTGCATGCGCTCCTTGCGCGAGTCTGGCCTGCTGGAGGCCTTGCTTGAAGCTGCACAGTCCAAACCGCTGCTTGGCGTGTGCGTGGGCGAGCAGATGATGTTCGACTGGAGCGAGGAAGGCGACGCGCACTGCTTGTCGCTAATGCCCGGACGGGTGATCCGTTTTCAGCTAAATGAGCGGTTGCAGTCAGATGGCTCGCGCTACAAGGTGCCGCAGATGGGCTGGAACCGGGTTCGGCAGAGAAGTGCGCACCCGCTCTGGGCAGAGGTGCCGGACGAAAGCTACTTTTACTTCGTCCACAGCTACTATGCTGTGCCGGAAAATCCTGCACATGTTTTCGGCGAGACAGATTACGGTGTGACGTTTTGCTGCGCGGCCGGTCGCGATAATATATTTGCTACGCAATTCCATCCTGAAAAAAGCGCAGCCGCTGGTTTGCAGTTGTATAAAAATTTTGTACATTGGAACCCTTAGAACTTATCTCGTTAGGCCGCTTGCGGCGTTGGCAGCACCCTTGCCGACTGTGTTGTACTGTCTGAGGTGTTGCCGCCCAGCCATCGACCTAACGAGACAGGTTCTGAGTGCCGACGATGAGTGTCGGCTTAGGCGCCCGCTCCGACTACCCAACCAGCTCTTTCGAATCTCTTAACTGCCGTCATGCTGCTGATACCTGCTATCGATCTCAAGGATGGCCACTGCGTGCGCCTTAAACAAGGCGACATGGACCAGGCCACTGTGTTCTCGGATGACCCTGCAAAAATGGCGCGCCACTGGCTAGAGCAGGGTGCGCGGCGCCTGCATCTCGTCGATCTGAACGGCGCGTTTGCCGGCAAGCCGAAAAATGAGCCGGCCATCAAGTCGATTCTTGCCGCGGTGCGCGAATACGCAGAAGAGTTCGATATCGAAGAGATTCCGGTACAACTCGGCGGCGGTATCCGCGACCTCGACACCATCGAGCGCTTTCTGGATGACGGAATCTCCTACGTGATCATCGGTACCGCAGCCGTGAAGAACCCCGGCTTCTTGCATGATGCCTGTGGCGCATTCCCTGGCCAGATCATCGTCGGCCTAGATGCCAAGGATGGCAAGGTCGCCACGGATGGCTGGAGCAAGCTGTCTGGCCATGAGGTGATCGATCTGGCGAAAAAATTTGAAGACTATGGCTGCGAAGCGATTGTCTATACCGATATCGGCCGCGATGGCATGATGAAAGGTGTGAATATCGATGCCACCGTCAAGCTGGCGCAAAGCATGACCATCCCGGTGATCGCGTCGGGTGGCGTGCACACTATTACCGATGTCGAGGCTTTGTGCGAGGTGCAAGATGAGGGCATCGAAGGCGTGATCTGCGGACGTTCCATTTACGAGGGCACGCTCGACCTGCGCACGGCTCAAGAGCGTGCCGACGTGCCATCTGACGAGCGAGACGCCGACTGACATGACCCTCGCAAAACGCATCATCCCCTGCCTGGATGTCACCGCAGGGCGGGTGGTGAAAGGCGTGAATTTCGTCGAACTGCGCGACGCCGGTGATCCGGTAGAGATTGCGCGCCGCTATGACCAGCAAGGCGCTGACGAAATTACCTTTCTCGATATCACCGCTTCATCCGACGATCGTGACTTGATTCTTCATATCATTGAAGCGGTGGCCTCTCAGGTATTCATTCCGCTCACCGTTGGCGGTGGTGTGCGCCAGGTCGACGATGTGCGCCGCTTGCTGAATTCCGGTGCGGATAAAGTCAGCATCAACACATCGGCAGTGACCAACCCGCAATTAGTGGCAGATGCAGCCGGCAAGTACGGATCACAATGCATCGTGGTGGCGATTGATGCCAAGCGCGCGCCCGGCGGTCATTGGGAGGTTTTCACGCATGGTGGTCGCAAGGCAACGGGCCTTGACGCGGTTGAGTGGGCGCGCAAGATGGAATCGCTGGGCGCTGGTGAAATCCTTCTGACCAGTATGGATCGGGATGGCACGCAGGATGGTTTTGATCTGCCTTTGACGCGCGCTGTGTCGGACGCGGTAGGAATTCCCGTAATTGCCTCGGGTGGTGTGGGTGGTCTGCAGGATTTGGCCGATGGCGTTACTCAGGGTCGCGCCGATGCCGTGCTGGCCGCCAGTATTTTTCATTACGGGCTACACACCGTGCAAGAGGCCAAAGCGTACATGGCGTCGCAAGGTATCCCGATGAGGCTTGCATGATGACGCAGACCGATTGGCTGGATCGTATCAAGTGGGACCAAAATGGTCTGATACCCGCGATTGCACAAGAGCAGGGTAGCAATCAAATACTGATGGTGGCTTGGATGAACCGCGAGTCACTGACGCGCACGGTGGCGTGCGGACAAGCGGTGTACTGGAGCCGATCGCGCAACAAGTTGTGGCACAAGGGCGAAGAGTCTGGTCACTTCCAGAAAGTGCATCAGATTCGTCTGGATTGCGATGACGATGTGTTGCTGCTTCAGGTCGAGCAGGTCGGGGGTATGGCCTGTCATACCGGTAGACATAGCTGTTTTTTCCATGAGCTACAGAGCAACGATGGTGCAATGGGCTGGGTCGAGGTAGAGCCGGTCTTGAAAAATCCGGATGACATCTACAAGAAATGAAATGAACGATACCCTGCAACGCCTGGCGCAAATCATTGAGACAAGAAAACCCGCAGCAGGGGGTGATCCCGAAAGCTCTTACGTCGCACGCTTGTTCGCCAAGGGTGATGATGCGATTCTGAAAAAAATAGGTGAAGAGGCGACCGAGGCGGTGATGGCAGCCAAGGATGTTCGTCAGGGTGCCGATCCGAACAAGCTGGTGTACGAGTGCGCCGATCTTTGGTTCCACTCGCTGATCATGCTGTCGCAGTTCAACCTGACCCCGCAGCAGGTGATTGAAGAGTTAGCGCGGCGTGAGGGC
Organism: Burkholderiales bacterium; assembly: GCA_026399895.1. GTDB lineage: Bacteria > Pseudomonadota > Gammaproteobacteria > Burkholderiales > Burkholderiaceae_D > Pernthalerella. The sequence goes on along the minus strand of JAPLQC010000018.1, from coordinate 30,137 downwards.
GTTTCCGGTATCGAGGAAAAGGCTAACCGCAAGCTGCAAAATCGCGAGCAAGACGAGGCCGGCAAATAAGCCCATCATTCGTGGTTGGGCAGCGCCGCACAACGCACCATTCAATCGATGGTTGCGTAATATCGGAGAGACATTTTGGATAACTGTATTTTCTGCAAGATTGTTGCTGGTACGATTCCGTCGAAAAAAGTATTCGAGGACGAGGATTTGATCGTTTTTCACGATATCAATCCCGCCGCGCCCATGCACTTGCTGATGGTGCCCCGAGAGCATATTGCGACCTTGGCGGATAGCGATGATCGTCATCAGGCGTTGTTGGGTAAAATGCTGCGCATCGCCCCTAAACTGGCACAGGAACATGGCGGTGGGTACCAAAACGGCGCAGACGGTCCGACAGGGGGCTTTAAAACCCTGATCAACACCGGTCCTGACGGCGGTCAGGAGGTGTACCATTTACACCTTCACCTGATGGGCGGTCCTCGCCCTTGGTCTGGACAGCGCTGATTCGGTGTAAACAGAAGTTGACGGCTTTAAAGCCGCTAGGAGATTGCAATGGGTTCATTCAGTATTTGGCACTGGGTCATCGTACTTGTCATCGTGATGTTGGTGTTCGGCACTAAGAAGCTGGGCAACATTGGCGGTGATTTGGGTAAGGCGGTCAAGGGTTTCAAAGATGGTGTGAAGGGTTCTGAAGAACCGGGCGCGCCTGCGCAGCAGGTTGCCGACAAGTCCACTATCGATGTCGAAGCCAAGGAAAAAACCAAGAGCTGATCCTGCCTATCCCGGCGGGCTGATTCTGCTCGCCGCGCCTGCCTGGTTCCTCGCCCGTCATGATTGACCTCGGTCTCTCCAAAATCGCCCTCATCGGTGCGGTCGCTCTCGTTGTGATCGGTCCGGAGAAGCTGCCTGCTGTCGCTCGCATGGCGGGTACCTTGTTTGGTCGCGCGCAGCGCTACATCAATAATGTCAAGGCTGAGGTCAACCGCGAGATGCAAATGGAAGAGCTGCAAAAAATGCAGAGCAATTTCCTTGACGCGGCAACCAAGCTGAACTCGACGATTTCTTCAGAGGCGTCCGAGGTTCGCAAAGAGGTCGATGAAGCGGGTAAAGAGTTATCTGATTCGCTCAACGAAGCGCATCAATCCTTTGATGACACCTACAATTCCAGCCCCAGTGTTCCTGCTTTGTGGGAATTCGATGCCAAGCGCCGTGAGTTTCGGCGCAAGCGTATGTCACACACCAGCATGCTGCCACTTTGGTACAAACGACAGCATGGTCTGAAGACCCGTGTTCAGTCAGGCGCAGCGCGGGTTGCTCGCTACCGCCCGGCTTCGGGCAAGAGCGTGAAGTTTTTCCACTAAGCCAATGTCCGACGAAAAGCCTTCAGGTATTCAGGAAACCTTCATCTCGCACTTGGTCGAGCTGCGTACCCGCTTGGTGCGCGCCTCTGCGGTGGTGCTCGTAGTCTTCATTGTCTTGTTCACGGTTTGGCCCGGCGCATCAGTTCTCTACGACTTCATGGCGCAGCCCATGCTGCATGCATTGCCCGAGGGTTCGAAAATGATTGCCACGGGCGTTATCACGCCATTCATGGTTCCCATGAAGATCACCATGGTGGCGGCCTTGATGATCTCCTTGCCTTGGGTGTTGTATCAGGCATGGGCTTTCGTCGCGCCTGGTTTGTATATGCACGAGAAGCGATTGGTAGCGCCGCTGATTTTCTCGTCGACGATTTTGTTTATCCTCGGCGTAGCGTTCTGCTACTACCTCGTGTTTGGCACGGTGTTCAAGTTCATTAGTGACTTCGCGCCGAAATCCATCTCGGTTGCACCTGACATCGAGAACTATCTCGATTTCGTTCTCATGATGTGCCTTGCGTTCGGCCTGACATTCGAGGTGCCGGTAGTTGTGATTGTGCTGGTGCGGATGGGTATCGTCTCTGTCGAAAAACTTAAGGCGATCAGGTCGTATGTGATTGTTGGCGCATTTGTGATTGCCGCTATCGTGACGCCGCCCGATATCATGAGCCAGCTGTTCCTTGCGATTCCGCTGTGCCTTTTGTACGAGGTCGGAATATTGCTCGCGCCCCTGTTTGCGAAAGCGACGCAGGCACCCGAAGAATCAACCGAATCTTCCTGATTCCAGATTCACGTCTTGCATGATGGTTGGCGAGTGTGCTGGCCAGTACGTCAAGCTAGCCGATTTAAACCTGTTCAGTCAACGATGTAGTGGTGGCTGCTACGGCGTATCTGATCACCGACGCTTCTACGGCATAAGCGATGCAGGCGATGAGTACCTTACTCGCCCTCTTGCGTTGGCCGTTGTTTCATTTTCGGTCGCTTGCCGACCACGACATTGAGTTCGGTCTTTGTCGATTTGCGCAGCACTGTAAGCGCAACCTTCTCGCCTGGTGTTAGTTGTGCGACCAGATTCAGCATCGACACTGTGTCAGAGACCGGCTTTTCACCCACCGACAACAAGATATCGCCCGGCTTGATACCCGCCTTGTCGGCCGGGCCGCCTCTGAGTACGCCGGCGATGATGGTGCCCGAGGCTTTTTGCAGGCCAAAACTCTCAGCCAACTCAGGCGTAATGTCTTGTGGCTCGACCCCGATCCAGCCACGTACGACCTGACCGTTCTTGATGATCGCTTCCATCACGTTTTTCACCGTCGTGACCGGAATCGCGAATCCAATACCCAGCGATCCGCCGCTACGTGAGTAGATCGCGGTATTAATGCCGAGCAGATGGCCGTCGGTATCGATCAGTGCGCCACCGGAATTGCCTGGGTTGATTGCGGCATCTGTCTGAATGAAATTTTCGAAGGTGTTGATGCCAAGATGATTGCGGCCAAGCGCAGACACAATGCCCATGGTCACGGTTTGACCCACCCCGAATGGATTACCAATCGCTAGCACTACATCGCCGACTTTAGTGTTGTCGAGTTTTGCGAGGGTGATTGCGGGTAGACGATTCAAGTCGACCTTGACGACGGCGAGGTCAGTCTCAGGGTCGGTGCCGACCAATTTGCCTTTGACTTTGCGACCATCCGCCAGCGCAATTTCGATCTCCTCCGCAGATTCGATCACATGGTTGTTGGTGAGGATGTAGCCATCTGGGCTGATGATGACGCCAGAGCCGAGGCTGAACTGTCGCTCATCGGGTGCGCCGAGGTTGTCACCGAAGAAGCGACGAAAGAAGGGGTCGTTGTCGAACGGATGAGGCGATTGTCTTCCGGCCTTGGTGGTGTAGATATTGACCACCGTCGGCATCGCCCGTTGCGAGGCGGCGCGGTAGGTATTCTGCAGTGTCGTGCCAGACCCTTCAGCCTCGCGCACCGCAATGGTCGTCGAGATCAGTCGTCCACCATCTGACGAGCGACCAAGCCACTCCGGTTTCAAGGTCGCTACAATGAACCATAGCGCGAGCGCGACGGTGACAGTTTGCGCGAACAACAACCACAGACGACGCATGACAGATCAGGAAATAATGGATACGAGCGAACTAGGCTTAGAACGGGAATCGCTAACGAAGCATCTCGCTGAGACGCTGGATATTAACCGGTTTCGCGACTACTGCCCAAATGGATTGCAAGTTGAGGGCAAGTCACATATTCGCCGTCTGGTGACAGGCGTTACCGCCAGCCTTGCATTATTGGACGCAGCGATTGAGGTCAACGCAGATGCGGTTCTGGTACACCATGGTTATTTTTGGCGTGGTGAGGATCCACGGGTGGTTGGCAATCGACGTCTTAGGCTAAAGCGCTTGCTTGATCATGAATTAAATCTCTATGCCTTCCACCTGCCGCTGGATGCGCACCCGGCACTCGGCAACAATGCGCAACTGGGCGCGCGTCTCGGCTTCGAGGCTGCGGGTCGCTTCGGCGAGGAAGATTTGGGTTGGTATGGCAACTGCGCTGCCCAAACCGTCGCTGAATTGGTGGAGGTGGTGCAGCGTGTGTTGGGCCGGCAGCCGCAACTGATCGGTGATCCTGCGCAGCGGGTTACTCGCGTGGCCTGGTGCACAGGCGCTGCACAAAATGCTTTCGAGCAGGCGATTGATGCCGGTGCGAGCGTTTATCTGAGCGGAGAGATTTCAGAGCAAACGGTACATCTGGCACGCGAGTCGGGTGTTGCTTACCTCGCATGCGGCCATCATGCAACTGAGCGTTATGGTGTGCAGGCGCTCGGTGACTATCTGTCGAGCCGCTTTGGCATTGATCATCAGTTTATTGATATCGCGAACCCGGTGTGAAAATTTGTTAGTTCGTGTGTTCGGAACTCGGCGCTTGCAATCTCCACCGAGAAAGCGTTTGTTCAATTGTCCCAAGTATTCAACATGTCAGTGTTTGGCTTGCCAAGGCCGTGCAGAGTGATGGTCGTCGAAGATGATCCCGTGACACGACGTCTGCTCTGCCGCGCCATTGAGCGTGAGCCGTCTCTCATTCTTTGTTCCGCCGTTGGTACCGTGCGTGAGGCACGAGAGTATCTGGCGCAGTGTCCTATCGATTTATTGCTGACCGACCTTGGATTACCCGACGGATCAGGTGTCACCGTGATTCGGGACTGTCGCCATCTCAGGCCGCGCGCCGATATCCTGGTGATCACCATGTCGAGCGAAGAGGAGCAGATACTTGCTTGCATCAAGGCGGGCGCCGCCGGATATGTTCTGAAAGAGTCGGTGCAATTGAACATCTTGGACGCGATTGTGGATCTGCGTGCGGGCGGCTCACCGATTAGCCCAATGATCGCGCGTAAGGTATTGGCCCGTATGCGTGGTGATGTCGGTGATGATGTTGGCCCAAGCGAGGCCGAATCGGCTTTGTTGACGCGGCGAGAGTTCTCTATTCTGGATTCCATCTCGCGCGGGGGTAGTTATGCGAAGGTGGCTGAAGCGCTCGGTTTATCCATTGGTACGGTACAAACCCACATCAAAAACATTTACGCCAAGTTGGGCGTTCACTCGCGCACCGAGGCGATTATTGAAGCGCAGCGACTTGGGTTAATCCCATTTCAACCGCGACGGACCTGACCCATTCAGACCATTTGCCTAGGCTAGGTCAGACTATTTCATTTGCTAATTCGACAAGTCTGGTAATTGCTTGTGTCGCTTGATCGCTTGAGCTGAGCGCACAGCGGCTGAAGTTATCGGACTAGCAATTATGTGCGGGCGCTTTGAATGCGAGTTGCGTTCCTTACGGTTCATTCACGGCTCCGATATAATGGAAGGTTGCTGGAAGTTCCCTTGGACGCCAGATTGGCTGTCTAGTGCCTTTAATGCGATGGATTCTCTGCGGTGAGTAAAGTCCGCGTTGAATTTCACGACGAATTTGAAGCATTTTGATTTGCAATTTCTTTGATTGGGGTTGTCATGAGTGACGAGAATCAAGTCGACTCGAGCCGGCGCGGCCTTTTGGTTGCGACCGCGGCGGCGGGAGGCATTGCTGGCGTAGCGGGTGCTGGTGCTTTCGTGGCCACATTCGAGCCATCTGAGCGTGCGAAAGCGGCTGGAGCGCCAGTCGAGGTTGACGTGGCTGATTTGAAGCCGGGCGAGATGAAAACGGTTGAATGGCGCGGTAAGCCAGTTTGGGTTTTGCGTCGCACACCGGAAATGGTGGCTTCTTTGCAAAAAACCGGCGGCGAACTTGCTGATCCGAAATCAGAGCGTAACGCCGACGATTTAACGCCCGAGTATGCGCGCAATGAGCACCGCTCGATCAAGCCCGAGTTTTTGGTCGCTGTCGGCATCTGCAGTCATCTGGGCTGCTCGCCATCGCCGAAACTTGATGCCGGTGCGCAGCCATCGCTGGCCAGCGATTGGCAGGGCGGGTTCTTGTGCCCTTGCCACGGTTCGACGTTTGATCTTGCCGGGCGAGTGTTCAAGAACAAACCTGCCCCTGATAACTTGCAGGTTCCACGTCACATGTACACCAGTGATTCCCGCATCGTGATCGGCAAAGACGAGAAAGGCGAGGCCTAAAATGGCGTTCCATGAAACCAAATTGCCGGCTGACGCGCCGGTCGCGCAAAAGGCGCTGTCCTGGGTCGATGATCGCTTCCCGCTCACCAAGCTGTGGAATGACCAATGGGGCAAGTACTATGCTCCGAAGAACTTCAACTTCTTCTACCTGTTTGGCTCGCTTGCAGCATTGGTGCTGGTGATCCAGATTGTGACCGGGATTTTCCTGGTCATGAACTACAAGCCGGACGCCAACCTTGCTTTCGCATCGGTTGAGTACATCATGCGCGAAGTGCCTTGGGGCTGGTTGGTGCGCTACATGCATTCCACCGGCGCATCTGCGTTCTTTATCGTGGTGTATTTGCACATGACACGCGCCCTGTTGTACGGCTCGTATCGCAAGCCACGTGAATTGATCTGGCTGTTTGGTGTGGGTATTTTCCTGTGCCTGATGGCCGAGGCCTTCTTCGGCTATCTGCTGCCATGGGGCCAGATGTCGTATTGGGGCGCTCAGGTGATCGTCAACCTGTTTGGTGCCATCCCGTTCATCGGCCCTGATCTGTCGCTGTGGATTCGTGGCGATTATGTTGTGTCAGACGCTACGCTGAACCGCTTCTTTGCTTTCCATGTAATCGCGATCCCCTTGGTGCTGCTCGGCTTGGTTGTGGCGCATTTGATCGCATTGCACGAAGTTGGCTCGAATAATCCTGACGGTGTCGAGGTCAAGGAAAACCTCGGTCCCGATGGTCATGGTGTCGATACCATTCCCTCGCACCCTTATTACACGACCAAGGATATTTTTGGTGTTTCCTGCTTCCTCTTCATTTTCAGTGCAGTCGTATTTTATGCACCGGAGTTTGGCGGCTACTTCCTTGAGTACAACAACTTCATTCCAGCAGATCCGCTGAAAACCCCAGCTCACATCGCGCCGGTTTGGTACTTCACACCGTTTTATTCGATTCTGCGTGCTACCACGTCTCAGTTTATGTACGCATTGATCATCTGCGTGCTGGCGTATGGTGCCTTGATCGCATTGAAAACCCAATTGCCATCGCGCCAGAAACAAGCGGCGATGGGCATTGCCGTGGTAGCTGCGATTTTGATGCTGGTATTCGACGCAAAATTCTGGGGTGTTGTGCTGATGGGTGTGTCGGTGCTGATTATCGCGCTCATGCCATGGATTGATCATTCACCGGTCAAGTCGATTCGGTATCGCCCTGATTGGCATAAGTGGGTCTACATCGTGTTCGGGATTTCTTTCCTGATTTTGGGCTACCTCGGTGTTCAAGCGCCGACGGCTGGCCGCACGCTGGTGGCCCAGATCTGTACCGTGATCTACTTTGGTTTCTTCATGCTGATGCCTTGGTGGAGCAAGATGGGCGAATTTAAACCAGTGCCTACCCGCGTGAACTTCAAGCCGCACTGAGCCGTAAAGGAAAAACAATGAAACTCATGAAGAAATTGCTCATCGTGCTGGCGTTGCTTCCTTTGCTATCGCAAGCTTCAGAAGGCGGCTTCCCTCTCGATCACGCGCCGGATCGCTCGCGTCAACTGCCTGCTTTGCAGAACGGTGCTCGACTGTTCGTCAACTATTGCCTGAACTGCCATGCGGCATCGCTGGTTCGTTACAACCGTTTGCGCGATATCGGCCTGTCGGAACAGCAAATCCGCGAGAATCTGCTGTTCACTAGCGATAAAGTCGGCGACTTGATGAAGACCGCGATGAACGAGAAGGATGCCAAGGCTTGGTTCGGCGCTGTGCCACCAGATCTTTCGGTACTGGTTCGCGCGAAGTCGTCTTCAGAGGGCTCCGGTGCTGACTACGTTTACACCTACTTGCGTACCTATTATCAGGACGATAGTCGCGCGACTGGTTGGAACAACCTGGTTTATCCGAACGTCGGTATGCCGCATGTGCTCTGGGAGCTGCAAGGCGTGCGCAAGGCCAAATTTGTCGAAGAAAAAGACCCGCACGAAGCGGGTAAAACTGTTCACCGGTTCGCCGGTTTCCAACAAGTTACTCCGGGCAAGTTGAGCCAGTACGAGTTCGATTCTCAAATCGGCGATCTGGTTGCGTTCATGGATTGGATGTCCGAGCCGGTTAAGTCAAAACGGCAGGCAATCGGTTTCTGGGTATTGCTGCTACTGGCCTTGCTGGTACTGCTGACCTGGCGATTGAATGCGTCGTTCTGGAGAGAGGTCAAGTAAGCAGTTCCGCGCGCCCCGCCGCGACCGCTATCGAACTATTCAGTGGCGGACAGTGCGGAGTATCCCAACGCAGGGTGAGGCGGTTGCCGTCTCACCCTTTTGTTTCAAGGAACAGTAATCATGATGGTTCTTTACTCGGGCACAACCTGCCCGTTCTCGCAACGTTGCCGCTTGGTGCTCTTCGAGAAGGGCATGGATTTCGAGATTCGCGACGTCGACCTGTTCAACAAGCCAGAAGATATTTCGACCATGAACCCGTATGGTCAGGTGCCGATTCTGGTCGAGCGCGAGCTTGTGCTGTACGAGTCAAACATCATCAATGAATACATCGACGAGCGTTTCCCGCATCCCCAGTTGATGCCCGCAGATCCGCTGATGCGCGCCCGTGCGCGTCTGATGTTGTTCAATTTCGAGAAAGAGCTTTTCGTTCACGTCCATACCCTGGAAAACGAAAAGTCTCGTGCGGCTGAGAAAGCCCACGAGAAGGCACGGCAAGAGATTCGTGATCGCCTGACCCAGTTGGCGCCCTTGTTCTTGAAGAACAAGTACATGCTGGGTGAAGAGTTCTCGATGCTTGACGTCGCAATCGCTCCGCTGTTGTGGCGTTTGGACTACTACGGGATCGATTTGTCGAAGACGGCAGCGCCTTTGCTGAAGTATGCTGAGCGCATCTTCTCCCGACCGGCCTACATCGAAGCGCTGACGCCTTCCGAGAAGGTGATGCGCCGCTGATCAATGCCGCCTCACTGGCAATGAGCGAAACTTCTACCAAGCCCTATCTACTCCGTGCGCTGTATGAGTGGTGCACGGACAATGGCTTCACGCCTTACATCGTGGTCGCTGTCGATGCGTACACGCGGGTTCCGATGGAGTTTGTGAAGAACGGCGAGATCGTGCTGAATATCAGCTTCGAGGCCACCGGTAATCTGAAGATGGACAATGATCTGATCATGTTCAAGGCCAGATTTGGTGGCGTATCTCGCGAAATAGAAATCCCCGTGGAAAATGTCAGCGCCATTTACGCGCGTGAGAACGGGCAGGGCATGGCGTTCGAAGTGAAACGAGGTGAGGGAGCGGGGGATGGCCAAAAGTCGAGCGTACCAAACGCCAAGGTCACCCCAGCCAAGGCAACGCCGCTGACGGCAGTAACGCCGACATCCAGCGACGACCCAGACCACGGGGGTGACGAGCCACCGCCAAAAAACGGCGGTCGTCCAAGGCTTACTAGAATCAAATAACGTATAATCCGGGCCGTTGCCGGCTTAGCTCATCTGGTAGAGCACTTGATTTGTAATCATGGGGTGGCGGGTTCGAGTCCTGCAGTCGGCACCAAGTTTTCGTAAAGACATAGCAAAAACGCCCGGTTACCCGGGCGTTTTTGTTTTCAGCAGCAACGTGCAATCTTGCCGTTGCCTCCATATCGCGCTTCCTGCCGCTCTCGGAAAAATTCCTCGTAGCTCATCGCGGTCTGGTCTGGATGATTGGCCTGCATATGATTCAGGTAGTTGTCGTAGTCCGGTAGCCCGACCATCAGCCTTGCCGTTTGGCCGAGGTAGGCACCAAATTTCCCTAGTTCGCTGAACATATGCTCGGCCCTTCAGATCAAGCGGATACGGTGTTGATCGGCACTGCAGCTGCCTCAACGGTGGTGGGCTCGCGCTCCCTGAGTGCTTGCAGGCAGGAGCGGATTCCGAATGCCAGGATAGACAAGACCACCGCGATAAAGATCGCTGCCAGCGTTGCATCGATATAGTCGTTCAGAATAATTTGTTGCATTTGCTCTGGCGATTTGGCGGGCGCTAGCACCTGGCCATTCGATGCAGCGGTTTGAAACTTGGCAGCGTGCGCCAGGAAGCCGATCTTCGGGTTCTCATGGAAAATCTTCTGATAGCCCGCTGTCATGGTGCAGATCAGCAACCAGGCGGTCGGTACTATCGTGACCCAGGCAAATCTCTCGCGCTTCATCTTGAACAGCACGACCGTGGCCAGAATCAGCGCAACCGTGGCAAGCATTTGGTTAGAAATGCCAAACAGTGGCCACAGGGTGTTGATGCCGCCAAGCGGATCCACCACGCCTTGATACAAGAAATAACCCCAGGCACCGACACACAGCAGTGTGGCGAGGATGTTCGACGCCAGATCGGGCACTGCACGGAAAGGGGGTACCAGTGTGCGCAGCAAGTCTTGCAGCATGAAGCGGCCGACGCGAGTGCCTGCATCCACAGCAGTCAGGATGAATAGGGCTTCGAACAAGATCGCGAAGTGATACCAGAAGGCCATCATCGCCTTACCGCCGACCATCTCCGAAAAAATATAGGCCATACCAACCGCCAGCGTCGGCGCACCACCGGTACGCGAGATGATGGTGGCCTCACCAACGTCCTGCGCCGTCTGCCGCAGCATCTCGGGTGTTACCACGAAGCCCCATTGGCTAATAGCAGCAGCGGCCGTTTCAGGCGTTGTACCGAGCACTGCAGCCGGGCTATTCATTGCAAAGTAGACGCCCGGCTCGATCACCGACGCGGCGACTAGCGCCATGATCGCGACGAAAGATTCCATCAGCATGCCACCGTAACCGATGTAGGGCATGTGACGCTCGTTCTCGAGCAGTTTGGGCGTGGTGCCCGATGAAATCAGCGAGTGAAACCCTGATACTGCGCCGCAGGCAATAGTGATAAACAAGAACGGGAACAGGGTGCCCGACCAAACCGGCCCGGTGCCATCGATGAACTTCGTCATCGCTGGCATTTTCAGATCGGGTGCCACCACCAGAATGCCAATCGCTAGCGCGACAATCGCACCGATCTTCAGGAAGGTTGAGAGATAGTCGCGTGGTGCCAACAGCAGCCAAACTGGCAGTACCGACGCGACGATGCCGTAAACCAACAGCATGCCGGTCAACTGCGTGCCACTGAAGGTGAAGGCTGGACCCCAGTACGGATCAGCAGCAATATGGCCGCCGTAGACAATCGATGCCATCAGCAACACGAAGCCGATGATGGACACTTCACCGACTCTTCCTGGCCTTATATAGCGGCTGTAGATCCCCATGAAAAACGCGATTGGGATGGTTGCCGCAACAGTGAACGTACCCCATGGACTTTCAGCGAGTGCCTTCACCACGATCAGCGCCAGTACTGCCAGCAAGATCGTCATGATCATGAAGGTGCCGAACAGAGCGATCACACCCGGAACGATGCCAAGTTCGCTCTTCACGAGATCGCCCAGCGAGCGGCCATCGCGACGGGTAGAGACAAAGAGGATCATGAAATCTTGCACCGCACCCGCCAGGATGACGCCGACCAGCAGCCACAGCATGCCGGGCAGATAGCCCATTTGTGCTGCTAGCACCGGCCCGACCAAGGGACCCGCGCCGGCGATCGCCGCGAAGTGGTGGCCGAACAGCACGTGCTTATTGGTGGGTACAAAATCGAGACCGTCATTTAGCCGGATGGCAGGCGTCGCACGATTCGCATCGAGTTGCATGACGCGGTTCGCAATGAATTGCGCATAAAAGCGAAAGCCGATCATGTAGACCGCTATTGCAGCGACCACGATCCACAGTGCATTGATGGTTTCTCCGCGCGCCAGCGCGATAGTGCCGAGCGCAAATGCGCCGAGTAAAGCCAGTAGTACCCATCCGGCCTGTTTGACGATTGATCCCATGAAGTACCTCCGGTAACTGACTGTCTTGAGCGCAAAATGACTCAGACAAATTTTGCTTGTGCGATGAGTAGCGCCATGTTTTGTGTCTCGGATTATAGCCTTGATATACAGGCAATTTTTTGCGGCTTTGGCATGAAAAATTCAGTCGTCATGCATCAAAAAATCATTCTTCAAATACCCAATGACAGTCATGGGCAGCTGCATACCTGCACCAATCGAAAATTGCTTGAAAATTAACATCGGTTTGTCTGGCTCAGCCCGTGCTGGAGCGACGAGATTGCGGGCAGCAACCGAGCATCTGGCTCCGTGCTAAATTCTCATCATTCATTGCTAGGGGTTGGAATGCGACAACTGTTATTGCTGCTGGTGCTTGGATTTGGTGTCTCCGCGTTGACCAACGCTGAAGACAGGATTGAGCACGGCGATTGGGCTTCACAGTTCCGTGAAGGTATGGGCGAAGCTTCTACCCACGACAATGGCAAGGCCATGTTTGGCATGCTGTGCGCAAATCGGGTTTGTCGCTACTACTTCGCTAACGGCACGCCATGCGAAGCTGGAAACAACTACCCCATGATGCTGACCACCAAGGCGGGCGCCGTTGCGCTTGACTCCGTGTGTGAGCCCATGGAAACCGCGAACGGCGAAGTCATGCTGTATTGGTTCAGTGAATCTGCACAACTGAACGATGCACTCTCACGTTCGGAGTCGGTGGGTTTTGCGTTCCCGCTCACGAGTGGACATTTTCGGACCAATGTTTTTTCGATGGCGGGGTATAACGACGCCATCGGACGCATGGTGGGTGTGCTGCTTGAGCGTAAGGATCAACAGGCACCGGGGGCTGAGGCCTCGCCAGCACCTGAACAAGTGCCGGATGGCGACTCGGTACCAACGGACATCGATATCAAGAAGATTTAGGCTAGCCTCAAGCGGGCTTCAGGCCGTTCCACTCGGGCGCGAGTGATTGTTCGAGGCCCAGCATGTCCATCACTCGACCTACCGTGTGGTCAATCATCTCGTCAATGGATTGCGGTCGCTGATACAGCGCAGGCAGTGGCGGGAAAATAATGCCACCCATCTCTGTTACCGCGGTCATGTTGCGCAAATGAGCCAGGTTGAAGGGTGTCTCTCGCACCAGCAGGACAAGGCGACGCCTTTCCTTGAGGGTTACATCAGCCGCGCGGGTGATCAGGTTGTCGCACATTCCATGCGCCACTGCGGCTAGCGTTTTCATGGAGCAGGGCGCGATTACCATGCCGTCGGCACGAAACGAACCGCTGGCGACACATGCGCCGATATCTCGAACGCTGTGAACATGATGAGCAAGCGCCTCGATATCCTTGCGCTTGACGTCGAGTTCGTGATGAAGATTGAGGGCGGCCGCATCGGAGATCATTAGATGGGTCTCGATGCCCTCGGTAGCGCGCAGCAGTTCAAGCAGCCGCACGCCGTAGCGTGCGCCTGATGCGCCGGTAATGGCGACGATCAGGCGCTTCAAGTGCTCAACCCTTGATCAGCGCTTGTAGTTCGCCGGATTCGTGCATCTCGTTGAGAATATCTGCGCCACCAACGAATTCACCCTTGATGTATAGCTGGGGGATGGTTGGCCAGTTGGAAAAATCTTTGATGCCTTGGCGTACCTCGTCATCTTCCAGCACATTGACGGTCACCAGGTTGTCCACGCCAACCGACTTCAGCAGCTCGATGGCGCGACCCGAGAAACCGCACTGGGGAAACTGTGCGGTGCCCTTCATGAATAGCACCACCGGGTGGGTGGTCACCGTTTCCTTGATCCATGCTTGTACGTCGCTCATAGACGAAATTCCCTTATGCTCGAAACAAATGAGCCGCCATTATAGGGGTTTGGCGGAGTGGTTGCCGTCAAGCAGCGCGCCAGTTACGCGCTCGATGCCCGACAGGTCTTTCCAGCTCTGAACCTGCTGCCAGCCGGACTTTTGCAGCAGTGTCCTGACGGCGGATGCTTGATCATAGCCGTGCTCCAGTAATAGCCAGCCCCCCGGGTTGAGGTGCCGCACCGCACCATCGATGATGGTGCCAATGTGCATCATCCCATTCGACTCATCTGTCAGCGCCGCACGCGGCTCGAAGCGCAGATCACCCTGCATCAGATGGGGATCGCTGGCAGCGATATAAGGTGGATTACTGATGATCAGATCAAACTGACCTTCGACCTGCTCAAGCCAGTCGCTCCGCACGAATTGAGGAGCGACGGCGTGCGCGGCTGCGTTACGACGCGCCAGTGCTAGTGCGCCTTGGCTGATATCGGTAGCAGTCACCCGCGCATCGCGCCGTGTATGCGCGAGCGACACAGCAATCGCCCCGGAGCCAGTGCCAAGGTCGAGGACGGCACCGCCTTTGGGTAGTTTTTCTACGCCGAGTTCGACCAATAATTCGGTCTCGTGTCGTGGGATCAGCACATCTGGCGTGATTGCGAAACGCAAACCATAAAACTCGCGCTCGCCAGTCAGGTAGGCAATCGGCTCGCCTTGCATGCGGCGCATGAAGAGCGCGCTCACCTCGGTGACTTGCTGCGGTGTGAGTTCGTCTTTGCTACGAATAACCAATTGAACTCGGGTGCATTTCAGCGCGTGCGCCAGCAGCACTTGCGCTTCCAGCGGATCGATCAGAGACAGCTTGAGCAGCGCCTCGATATTCATGCGCGAGATTGTCGAGACAGCGCGATAAGTGCCGACAGTGCAGCAAACACGATAAACCAGAGCAATGCCCAACTCGGAATAGAAAGTCCCAGGATAGGCTCGTACTCGGTGGTACACAGGCCATCCGCTTGAAAGAGTGACGGAAACCAACGCGCGGTGAGTATCTCGTTGAGCGAGGTCTCCAAAGGATCGATGCCGCAAGAGACACTGGGATGTGCCTTCACCCACAGATGCCTGATCGCTACGCCAGCACCGCACAGCGCCGCAACGCTGGTCAGCGCTGCGCCGATACGTGTAAGTCGCGCCGGTAGCACTACTGTGAGGAGCGCAATCAAAGCCACCGCAGCAAAAGCATAGCGCTGCAAAATACAAAGCGGACAGGGCAGCATCTCCAGTTGCAGCTGCAAGTACAGCCCCACCGCGAGCATGCAGGTACAAGCCAGCGCGATCAAGAGAAGCAGCGGTTTACTGAGCGGGTAGATTTTCATTGCACGGCGTCCGACAGCGCGGCGAGTTGGTCAGCCTGATGCTCTGAGCTGAGTGCTGACATCAATTCATCCAAGTCGCCATCCATGATGTAATCGAGTTTATACAGCGTCAAATTGATTCGATGATCAGTCAATCGACCCTGCGGGAAATTATAGGTGCGAATTCGCTCACTCCGATCCCCCGAGCCTACCAGCGATTTACGCGTCGCAGCTTCTTTGCTTTGCTGCTCGCGCAACTGAACATCTCGAATACGTGCTGCCAGTACTTTCATCGCCTGTGCTTTATTTTTATGCTGGCTGCGATCATCCTGACATTCCACCACAATGCCCGTCGGCAGGTGGGTGATGCGTACGGCTGAATCTGTTTTGTTGATATGCTGACCACCAGCGCCTGAGGCCCGAAAGGTATCGATCCGCAGGTCAGCCGGGTTGATGTGGACGTCGGCAATCTCATCGGCTTCCGGCATCACCGCTACCGTACAGGCAGAGGTGTGGATACGACCTTGCGATTCAGTCGCCGGAACGCGTTGCACACGATGGCCGCCGGATTCGAATTTCAGTCTGGCGTAAGCGCCGGGTCCGATGATGCGAACAATCACCTCTTTATAACCGCCTAGCTCCGAGGGTGAGGCCGACACTATCTCGACTTGCCAGCGCTGTCGCTCAGCGTACCGGGTGTACATGCGCAGCAAATCACCGGCAAACAAAGCGGACTCATCACCACCGGTGCCGGCACGAATCTCAAGAAAAATATTGCGCTCGTCGTCCGGGTCTTTCGGCAGCATCATTTTCTGAAGCTCGAGTGTGAGCGCCTCGGTACGCGACTGCGCTGACGCCAACTCTTCCTGCGCGAATACTTTCATCTCCGCATCGCTCATCATTTCTTCTGCGGCACGGATGTCATCTTGTGCCTGCTGCCATTGCCCATGCAGCGCCACCAGCGGGTCCAACTCAGCATGCTCGCGAGTCAGCTTACGATACTGGTCCATATTGGCCGTTGCATTTTCTTGCGCCAGCAGTGCGTTGACTTCTTCGAGTCTTTCCTTGAGCTGCTCGAGCTTGACTAACAATGAAGGCTTCATTTGGAAACGAGACACATGAGAGGGAGACAGCGGCCATGCGTGGCCGCGCGCGGTAACGGCGAATACGCGCCGCTAGCGCTTGGTGCGGAATAGTTGCGGCAGCAACTGGGCGAGTCTGGCGCGCTCGTCAGCGTCGGCGCTATGCAGCGCCTGTTGTGGACCGTGAAGGAATTTTGCGGTCAAGCCTTTGGACAGTGCTTCAAGCACAGCATCAATATCTTCGCCTTTGGCGAGGAGTTTGCGGGCGCGATCAAGTTCCACGCGGCGCATTTGTTCGCCACTTTCCTGCAAATCCTGAATCAGCGGAACCATGCTGCGGGTGCTGAGCCAGTGCATGAATGCCTGAACGCGCGTTTCGATAATGGCTTCAGCTTGCGCAACTGCCGATTGCCGGTTCTCGACGCCGATTTGCACGGCAGCGCCCAGATCATCGACGGTGTACAGGAAGACGTCGTTACGCCGCGCTACCTCGGACTCGATATCCCGCGGGACGGCCAGATCGACCATGAAAATCGGTTTGCGTCGACGTATTTTGATCGCGCGCTCGACCATGCCCAAGCCAATAATGGGTAAAGAAGAAGCGGTACACGAAACCACGACGTCAAAGCGCGCTAATTGCTCTGGCAATTCGCCCAATCGCATTGCGCGGCCGCCGAAGCGATGCGCGAGTGCTTCAGCGCGTTCCATCGTACGGTTCGCAATAGTGATGCTTTTCGGGTGTTGTGCGGCAAAGTGCGTGATACATAATTCAATCATCTCGCCAGCGCCAATGAACAGCACATGCTGCTGCGCGAGATCATCAAAGATACGCTGGGACAATCGCACCGCAGCAGCAGCCATCGATACGCTATGGGCGCCGATTTCCGTGGTCGAGCGCACTTCCTTGGCGACCGCAAAGGTGCGCTGGAACATCTGGTGCAGGTAGGTGCCTAGCCCGCCAGCGGCTTCAGCCTGGCGCACCGCGTCTTTCATTTGGCCGAGGATTTGCGGCTCGCCCAGCACCATTGAGTCCAAGCCCGAGGCGACTCGGAATGCATGGCGAACCGCGCCATCTTGCGGCAGGGCGTACAGGTAAGGGCGTAAATCCGCGTAGGGCAGCTTGTGGAAATCGGCCACGAAATGCGCGGTCTGATCAATGACTGCCTCGATATCACCATCGTTCGCGCTGGCACCGTAAATCTCGGTCCGGTTGCACGTAGAAAGGATGGCGCTTTCGAAGGGGCGCTGGTTGGTGTTGCCGAACCAGGCACAGGCAGAGGCTACCGCCTGACCAAGCTGGTCGGCGGGGAAGGCCACTTTCTCGCGCAGCGAGACGGGAGCCGTGGTGTGGTTGAGCCCGACGGCGAGCAGTTGCATCCTTGGGATTCCCCGGGGAACGTCGTACCTGATTATACCTTCGGATCTTGGGTGTTTTGCGCAGGAAATTCAAGTGACTCGAGTTGGTAGCCGTAACCATAGACCGGGGCTAGCCGGTAGCCATGCTCGGGGAGTAGTCCGAATTTGGTGCGTACCCTGGAGACGTGGGTGTCCAGGCTGCGCGAATTGAACTCCGCTTCCTTGGGCCACACTGCCTCGTGGATGGTGGCGCGTGACAGTGGCCGGCCAAGATGGCGAAAAAATAGCAAGGCGAGCAAGAATTCTTTCCGGGTCAGCGTGATGGGGTTGTCATCGTGCCAAGCCTGCGTACTGGTTGGGTCCAACGAATAGGGCCCAAACCGTAACGGCGGTAAAGGTGCTTGCTGTGACGAGAAGCGTGCGAGCAAGGTCGCAACCCGCAATCCCAACTCATGAGAGCGTACTGGTTTGACTAGGTAGTCAGTGCCAAGGTCTGTCAGTAGCTTGCTGAACGCATGATCAGGCGAGCGACCCGTCACTAGCAGTATGGGTAGCGTCGGCCGCGCTTGACGCAGGGCCACTAGCTGTCGCTGTACTGCCGCCGTGGCCGACCAGTGATAGATCAGAAGATCGACATCGGCAGCAGCATCTGAGGCTAGTTTCTCGAGGCTTGTAAGTGGTGTGCAGCTGTAATGAGCGGCGCGCAGTACCTCGGTCATTCGCGCCCGCTGTTTGGGGTCGCTGTCGATGATGGTGATGCGCATGGTTCGACAGGTGTTGTCAGTGGTGTCTAGTGCTTATTCACAAATATGATTAAACAGCTCGCCGGCGAGTGTGTCCGGTGGCGTCGCTTCCCACTTGCTTGCTGTCACCACCTCGACCGCAGCACCCGTAGCCATGGGTCCGGCATGCAGCAAAACGCTAAGCACACGACGCTGCCGAATGCGGCACTGATACTCGGTGGCGTGCATCACTGAGCGGTACGCTCGTCCTGAGGCATCCTTGGCCTCTGCTTTTAGGTCATGCAGATCCCATACAAAAGCGGTGTCACCCATTTTGCGGGTACGCAGACTGTCGAAATGCAGCGTTGCACTATCAGTTTGTGCGTAGCGTATCCATGCCTGCGACCACGCGGGAAGCGTAGTCAACAGCAGCAACAGGGTGGCGATTCTTTTCATCTTCTTTGCTTTCGGTAGCGATAGACCGCAGTGTGCCAGAGAATCTGAAAGCACTAAGCCATAGCATGCGTTGTATGATCTGCGCTCCTCTCAGTAAGCGTCATTAAAGCGCTGCTTATTACTCCGATGTTCAATACCAAGCTTCAACCAGCGCAATGGCGCTGCGACGAAGAAGGCCATCTGTACGCGCCTGAGTTTAACGACACCTATGCTAGCCGTAGCGGCGCATGGGGACAGGCAGATTACGTGTTTGTTGAAGGTAGCGCTGTCGCTCAACGCTGGCATACGCAAGGATGCGTGCGCGTGCTGGAGACAGGATTCGGCTTGGGCGTCAATTTTCTTGCGACATGGGACAGCCTGAGAGTGAATGCGGGCACCGCCCGTTTGCATTATGTCGCGATCGAGAAGCATCCCTTCACGCGTGACGACTTACGAACTGCCCTCGACCATGCGCTGAGCAATGCAGACCCACATCGGCGCGTTGGTCTACAAGCACTGGCAGAGCAACTACTCAAGCAGTGGCCACCGATGCTGGCCGGGTTTCATGCGATTGAACTGGATGATCAGGTGACGCTCACGCTGATTTTTGCAGATATCAACGATGCACTACCGGCGCTACGTGGACCTTTCGATGTTTTTTTTCTGGATGGGTTTGCACCAGACCGCAATCCGCAGATGTGGTCGGCAGCGTTGCTGACGCAATTGCCGGCATTGGCAGCGCCGTCGGCGCAAGTAGCCAGTTGGTGTGTTGCTGGCGCGGTCAGGCGCGCGCTGGTCGATGCGGGTTTCGTCGTCGAGAAGCGACCAGGTTTCGGCGGTAAGCGCGACGCGCTGGCTGCGCGCTGGCCGGATAAAGCGGAATTCGTAAATCCACCGCATGAGGCGATTGTTATTGGTGCTGGTATTGCAGGTGCGAGCGTAGCGCGTCAACTGGCGCGGCGCGGTATTGCCGTCAAAGTGCTTGAGCAGGCGACACCCGCTGCCGGCGGCTCGGGTAATCCGGTCGCGATCGTTCGCCCCGAGTTAGGTGCGATTGGTAATCCCGTGACCGAGATCACAGCAGCAGGTGCCAGTTGGTTGCGTCGTTGGATCGAAAGTCATCCTGATGGCGTGCCGCACGCCTGGTGTGGCGTGATGCGCATAGCGCGTGATACGCGAAAGCACGACAAAATGGCGCAGCTAGCGACAATCGCGAGCGAAGACTGGCTGAAGCCAGTGGATGTCGCATCAGCTGCGCAATTGTGTGGCTGGCCCACCGCAGCCGATGGTTTTTTTCTGAATGAGGCTGGTTGGGTAGCACCACCCTTGCTGGTGCAGGCGATGCTGGATCATCCGTTGATCACGCTGCATAGTGGCCATGCCGTGAGCAACATTGCACGTCATGACCAGACTTGGCATGTGACGCTGGCAGATGTATCCGTAATCGAGACGTCTCTATTGATTGTCGCTACCGCGTTTGACACCGGGCTCGCGCCAGCAAGACTGACGATGGGCCGCGCGAGAGGACAACTCTCGCAGTTGCCGGCGCGTGACGATCACCCACTTGCTATGGTTGTTTGCCGCGAAGGTTATGTATCGCCTGCGGTTGATGGCATGCATACGGTTGGCGCGACACTGCAGCACGATGACGAAGATACTTCTGCTCGCCGTGCTGACGATATTGAAAATTTCGAGCGCTTACAGCGACTATTGCCAGACTTTGTCAGCGATGCATCGCAGTTAAGTAGTGGTCGAGTTGCCTGGCGTGCGACCACGCAGGATCGTCTGCCATTGGTTGGAAAGTTAGCGCCAGGTTTGTATGCGACGCTGGGTCATGGCGCACGTGGAATGACTACAGCGCCTCTATGCGCAGAATTTTTAGCAGCGATGATTTGTGACGAGCCGCTGCCGCTTGGAGGGGATTGGGTGGAGCGGTTTAATCCGATACGCATGGCACGCGAATAACAAGCTCCAAAAATGTCGACGCGTTATTGATAGCGCTTCACCATACGTCACTACCTCATGCGAATAGCTGAGCCAGTTCTGCGCCCGGATCTTGCGCGCGCATGAATGCCTCACCCACCAGAAACGCATGTACGGCGTGATCACGCATACGCTGGACATCATCGCGGGTGCGGATCGCGGATTCAGTGATCACGAGCTTATCTTCAGGGATACGCGGCAGCAGATTGATCGTCGTATCCAAGGTGGTTTCAAACGTACGCAAGTTACGGTTGTTAATGCCGAGTAGTGCGGTCTTCAGCTTTAATGCCGCGTCAAGCTCATCCGCATCATGGACTTCCACCAGCACATCCATCCCGATTTCATGCGCACAGGCTTCCAGTTCGCGCATTAGGCCATGATCGAGCGCAGCGACGATTAGTAGGATGCAATCCGCACCCCAGGCGCGTGCCTGATAGACCTGATATGGGTCGATCATGAAGTCCTTGCGCAGTGCCGGAATAGCGCATGCGGCACGCGCTTGCTTCAAATAGTCGGGAGCGCCTTGAAAAAATCGCTCATCGGTTAAGACCGATAAACAAGCAGCGCCATGCTTGGCGTAACTCGTCGCGATTTCGGCGGGATGAAAGTCTTCGCGTAACACGCCTTTCGAGGGCGATGCTTTCTTTACCTCCGCAATCACACCGGCCTTGCCGGCGGCGATCTTGCCACGCAGACTGGTCTCGAAGCCGCGGATCTGACCATGTGCTTCGGTATTGCTTTCTACATCGCGGCGTAAGCTGGCGAGGTCTTGGTGTTTTTTCGCAGCGCTAATTTCATCAGCTTTGACGTCGAGAATTTTATTCAGAATATCAGCCACAGATCAGCTCCTTAGGCGGATGCAAGTGATTGCGTCAGCTTGGCAAACTGCTCAAGCTTTGTACGTGCCGCGCCGGAAGCAACGGCCTCTCGTGCACGATCAACGCCATCGACAATACTGCTCGCGACACCCGCAGCGTACAGCGCGGTGCCTGTGTTTAATAGCACGATGTCACGCGCTGGCCCCGGTTGGTTGTCGAGCGCTTCACGAATCTTGGCAATGGATTCGGCAGCGTTTGCGACCTTTAAGTTGCGGCTCGAGCTCATCTGCAAACCAAAATCTTCCGGGTGAATCTCGTATTCACGAATTTCACCATCGACCAACTCACCCACCATCGTCGCTGCGCCCAACGAGACCTCATCCATGTTGTCACGCGCCCACACCACAACGGCATGTTTGGCGCCAAGTTGTTGCAGTACTCGCGCTTGAATGCCGACCAAGTCTGGATGAAACACGCCCATCATGATGTTAGGTGCGCCAGCAGGATTGGTCAGCGGGCCCAGAATATTAAAAATCGTGCGCACCCCCAGTTCTTTGCGAACCGGTGCTGCGTGCTTCATGGCGGCATGATGGTTCGGCGCGAACATGAAGCCGATACCGATTTCCGCGATAGTTTGCGCAACCTGTGCGGGTTTGAGATTAATGTTGACCCCAAGGGCTTCCAGCGCATCTGCGCTACCCGATGCAGATGAAACGCTGCGCCCGCCGTGTTTCGCGACGCGCGCACCCGCAGCAGCGGCGACGAACATCGATGCCGTCGAGATATTGAAGGTATGCGCGCCATCGCCACCAGTGCCAACGATATCGACTAGGTTGTCGGCATTGGCCACTTCCACCTTGGCGGCGAACTCACGCATGCCTTGTGCGGCGGCGGCGATCTCACCGACGGTTTCTTTCTTGACGCGCAGCCCCATGGTCAGCGCCGCGATCATCACGGGTGACATTTCGCCACCCATGATCTGGCGAAACAGCGCCAGCATCTCATCATGAAAGATTTCTCGGTTCTCGATACAGCGCAGCAGCGCTTGTTGTGGGCTGAGTGTCATCGATTTCTCCATCAGCTCTTGAGGAAGTTCTGCAGAAGTGCATGGCCATGATCGGAAAGGATGGACTCCGGGTGGAACTGCACCCCCTCGATCGGGTAGGTCTTGTGGCGCACGCCCATGATTTCACCATCGGCTGTCCAGGCAGTGACTTCAAGACAATCCGGTAGTGAGTCACGCGCTATCGCAAGTGAGTGATAACGGATAACGGTGTATGGGCTAGGAAGGTTTTTGAATACACCGACGCCGGTATGCTCGATCGGCGAGGTCTTGCCATGCATAACCTGTTGCGCACGAATGATCTTGCCACCAAAGGCTGCGCCGATGCTCTGATGTCCCAGACAAACACCCAGAATCGGTAGCTTCCCAGCGAAGTGTTGAAGTACTGGCACGGATACGCCGGCTTCGTGCGGCGTACATGGGCCTGGTGAGATGCAGATGCGTGAGGGATTCAGCTTCTCGATCGCTTCGATGGTGATCTCATCATTGCGGTAAGTGCGGACATCCTCACCCAGCTCGCCGAAATACTGCACTAGGTTGTAGGTGAACGAGTCGTAGTTATCGATCATTAGCAGCATGTCAGATCTCCCCGTCCAGTCCGATGGTAAAAATAAAGCGCGCTAGATGGTGAGCGGTCATCACAGTTCCCCATCAAGGCCGTCTTGTACCTGCTCCGCCGCACGTAACACGGCACGCGCTTTGTTTTCAGTCTCTAACCATTCCATTTCGGGGACGGAATCGGCGACGATACCTGCCGCAGCTTGTGCGTAGAGCATGCCGTCTTTAATCACACCAGTGCGGATGGCAATCGCGAGATCCATCTCGCCACCAAACGACATGTAGCCGCAGGCACCGCCGTAGATGCCGCGTTTCACAGGCTCTAGCTCGTCAATCAATTCCATCGCACGCACTTTCGGTGCGCCGGATAAGGTCCCGGCTGGGAAGGTGGCGCGCAATACGTCGAGGTTGCTCATGCCGGTTTTCAGCGTTCCCTCGACATTCGAAACAATATGCTGGACGTGGGAATATTTCTCGATGACGAACTTGTCGGTCACTTTCACACTGCCGATTTCAGCAATACGGCCGATGTCATTGCGGGCAAGGTCAATCAGCATCACGTGTTCTGCGATCTCTTTAGGATCTGCCAGCAATTCGTCGGCCAGCTTGGCATCGAGCTCAGGCGTCGCGCCACGCGGGCGGGTGCCTGCCAATGGGCGAATAGTGACCTTGCGCTGGCCGTCGCGGTTGGTTTCGTTGCGCACCAAAATTTCGGGTGAGCTGCCAACAATTTGCATATCGCCGAAGTTGTAGAAATAAAGATACGGTGAGGGATTCAGCGAGCGCAGCGCGCGATACAAGGACAACGGCGAGTCAACATAGGGTTTGCGGATGCGCTGACCGACTTGTACCTGCATCAGATCGCCTGCCATGATGTAGTCCTTGGCTTTCAGCACCGCTTGCAAAAAATCTTCTTTCTTGAAGTCGCGAATCGCCTCGGTACGCACAGAGCCTGAGGTCACTGGCACATCGACCGGACGTTGCAACATCGCCCGCAAATCTTTCAAGCGCTGTCTGGCGCGGCTATAGGCTTCGGGTCGGGTGGGGTCGGCGTAGACAATCAAGTACAGCTTGCCGGACAGGTTATCGATGACCGCGAGTTCTTCGGTCAGTAGTAATTGAATGTCGGGTAGCTGCAGGGTGTCCGGCGGCGCGCTGTTTTCGAGTTTGCGCTCGATCAGGCGCACGGCGTCGTACCCGAAGTAGCCAGCCAGACCACCGCAAAAGCGCGGCATGCCGGGACTGAGGGCGACCTTGTAACGCGACTGAAACTCGGCGATGAAATCGAGCGGGTTTTGCTCGGATGTCTCAATCACCTCGCCATTCCGTACAACTTCGGTGTGCTGGCCGGACGAGCGCAGCAAGGTACTCGCCGGCAGGCCGATAAATGAGTAGCGACCAAATCGCTCACCGCCAACCACGGATTCCAGCAAGAAGGTATTTCGCCCTTGCTGATGCGGTTGCGCGAGTTTGAGATAAAGCGTGAGCGGCGTCTCGAGGTCGGCGAATGCCTCGGCGATCAGCGGGATGCGGTTGTAGCCTTGCGCGGCTAACGATTGAAATTCGAGTTCAGTCATGTTTCTCTCCGGCTGCCCAATGAGTGTGGCAGCGCCCAATTCAACAAACCATCCAGCCCGACGGGGCTGGCGACACAGGATCAGATCAGATCGGCGAGTGCCAGCGTCGCCACAGCCAGGCCTCAAATGCACCTTGCGGGATCAGCTTTGGTTTATTGACGAGAAACATCGGGAATAAGAAGGCCTCGAATCCGAGGCATACATGAATCAGGCGGCAAATATACCATCGTGCGCGCCAAAAACAGCCGGTATTGTCTGAGACGAAACTTAGGGTTGCGGACGATCACGCCGAGGCAAGCTGTTTTCGCATAGCGTCGATGGTGGCCTTGTAATCCGGTTTACCAAATATGGCGGATCCCGCGACGAAGGTGTCTGCGCCGGCTCTTGCCACCTCAGCAATATTGTCCACTTTGATGCCGCCGTCGACTTCCAGCATGATCTCGCGACCGCTGGCATCGATCAGCTGCCGCACAGCGGCGATTTTCTTTAAGGCTTGGGGAATGAGAGACTGACCACCAAATCCCGGGTTTACCGACATGATGAGGATCAGATCCACCTTATCAAGTACATGGTCAAGGTAGTGCAGCGGCGTCGCCGGGTTAAACACCAGCCCGGCCTTGCAGCCTTGATCATGGATTAATTGCAAGGTTCGGTCGATATGTTCGCTGGCCTCGGGATGGAAGCTGATGATATTCGCGCCTGCTTTAGCAAAGTCGGGGATGATGCGATCGACCGGTTTCACCATCAAATGCACATCAATCGGTACCTGCACATGCGGCCGGATCGCTTCGCACACCAGTGGCCCAATGGTTAAATTGGGTACGTAGTGATTGTCCATCACATCGAAATGGATGATGTCGGCACCCGCGGCAACGACATTTTTGACTTCATCGCCCAATCGAGCGAAGTCGGCCGACAAGATGCTGGGGGCGATAAGGTAGTTGCTCATGGGCTTGATCCTCGATTTTTGAGACGCATTTTACTCGCCGGCGCCACCAGCTCTGCTTGCAAGCATTCCTGAATTCGTGTGCAATCGCTGTTTTCCTGACCCGACACCATGATTGGCTGCTATGGCTGTGTATGAAATGAGCATTAGCGTAAGAACCCAGTATCTGGAGGAGCAATCTGAGCCCGATCGTTCGCATTATGTTTTCGCCTATGCAGTGACGATCAAAAACACGGGATCAGTCCCGGCCCAACTTATCGCCCGCCATTGGGTCATCGCCGATGCTGGCGGTAAGTTGCAGGAAGTGAGCGGTTTGGGCGTGGTGGGTCATCAGCCACTGCTTCAACCGGGCGAGCAGTTTGAATACACCAGCGGCACCTCGTTGGCGACACCTCAAGGGACGATGCGTGGCGAGTACTTTTGTGTTGCCGAAGATGGCCACCGCTTCGAGGTGCCGATTCCCGAGTTCGGACTCTCGTTACCCCGTACCCTGCACTAGTTCAGTGCTGGCGTCCGGCTGCGCTTTGGCCGGATACCAGCGGTATCTCCATCCAGTCGGTGAACCATTAAATTGAAGCCACTACATTACGCTGAGCGAAGGGCCACGCTCGGCCCGTTGCTAAGAATTGCCCGCCTGTTCTTGCTGCTACTTGCCGGTGTTCTAGCCGCTTGCGCCACCAAGACGGTGCCGCCGCTAATTCAGACGCCATCCGCGCCAGCGGCTTCCGTGCCCGCCACCGTCCCCGTGCCGCCGGAGTCAGCGGCGCCAACATCTGCGCCCCCAGCGGCACCGCCCTCGGTACCACCCTCGGTACCACCCGCTGCAGCAGGCGCGACACGTCCAGCCGACTTTCTTCTGCGAGTGAGTTTTGCCGACATCCCCGGCTGGACCGAGGACGACCAGCGCCAGGCATGGCCACCGCTGTTGGCCTCATGTCGAGCGCTGGCTACCAAGCCCGAATGGAAACAAGCCTGTGCCGCTGCGGCGTCGGTCGATGCTGCCGACACCTTGGCGGTACGCCGATTTTTCGAGTCTCAATTTGTACCCCACCAATTACGTAACCCGGACGGCAGCACGCAAGGCCTGATTACTGGCTACTACGAGCCGCTGCTGCGCGGCGCGCGCAAGCGCGGCGGTGTGTTCCAAACCGCATTGCATAAACCGCCCGCCGATTTGCTGACCGTCGACTTGGTCGGACTGTATCCGGAGCTGAAAAACTTTCGGCTGCGTGGTCGCGTGGTGGGCAACAAGGTCGTGCCTTATTTCACCCGTTCGGAATTAGACAAGCAGAGTTTGCTCACTGGTGAAGAGTTGTTGTGGGTGGATAGTCCGATTGAGGCGTTTTTCTTGCAAGTGCAAGGATCTGGTCGTGTATTTCTCGCCGATACCAACGAGACTGTGCGCCTAGCCTATGCCGACCAAAATGGACACCCCTATCGCTCGATTGGTCGTTACCTTGTCGACCGTGGCGAGCTCACGCTTGAGCAAGCCTCGATGCAGGGGATACAGGCGTGGGCTGCGAGTAATCCACGCCGTCTCAAGGAGCTGCTGGATGCTAATCCCAGCTATGTTTTCTTTAAAGAAGAGGCGATCAGCGATCCAAGCATCGGGCCGAAAGGTGCGCTCGGCGTGCCGCTGACCGCGCAGCGCTCAATCGCGATCGACCCGCAGTTCACCCCGCTGGGGGCGCCGGTTTTCTTATCCACCACACTACCCAATAGCGCTGTGCCTCTTCGTCGACTGATGCTGGCACAAGATACCGGCGGTGCGATTCGTAATCCGGTGCGCGCCGACTTCTTTTGGGGCTTTGGTAAAGACGCTGGCGAGTTAGCAGGCAAGATGAAGCAGGTCACCCAGATGTGGGTGCTGCTGCCGGCACCCCTGGCAGTCAGTGCGCGTTAACGGTAGGCATTTGCGGTCGACTTTTGTTGTCGACGAGTCCGCTCTCACAATAACTGACCCAGATCGTCAAAACCGCATCCATGGTGTCTCGGTGCACAGCAAGCCAATCTAATAGTAGCTTGCCGCCGGCATGTCGCCCGTGCTCTGCAGAGCCTCTCAACACCGCGCTATGGGCGCAATGCAAACCACGCAGCACCCGCGCGTGCTGCTCGAGGTGAATCTGTCGCGACGGGAAGTCGTAGGTCTCCATCAGTTCTTGCTCCAGCCAGAAAAGATGCTCGGTGGTTCGCATCACGGCATGGTAAGCATCGGGAACATTGATGTCGGCACATTGCTGTAGCCGATCGACCATCTCATGTAGTGACTGCTCTGCTTCGCTGATTTGCGCTAATTGTTCACACATAGTTTTTAGGTAGTAAGGAATAAGGAAGCCTGAGAGGCAAAGGCCTTGCAGGCAATGAACCGTTCCAACAGAAACTGCCTGCAGTGCGCCGGAGAAAGTGCTGGTTGCACGGCAAGGCGCTAAGAGCACTACCGGTGATATTTTGCTGGAGGCTTTGAGTAGACCTTCGATCGAGAACAAGGATCCATCGAAACTAGAGCTGCTTGGCGCGATAATCAGGCGAGATACAATTTCTAGTAAGAATCCGAAACCACTGAAGGAGCTTGGTATGCAATACGAAAACATTCTGGTCGAGACCCATGGCAAGGTGGGTCTGGTGAGGTTAAACCGTCCCAAGGCGCTAAACGCGCTAAACGACCAATTGATGGATGAACTCGGGCATGCACTACTAGCTTTCGATGCAAATGACGAGATCGGCTGCATGGTGCTGACCGGCAGCGAAAAAGCGTTTGCTGCAGGCGCCGATATCGGTGCCATGGCCACCTATAGTTATATGGATGCGTTCAAAGGCGACTACATCACGCGTAACTGGGAGCAGATTCGCCAAATCCGAAAGCCCGTGATTGCAGCCGTTTCTGGTTTTGCTCTGGGCGGAGGCTGTGAGTTGGCGATGATGTGCGACTTCATCATCGCTTCCGACACCGCAAAATTCGGCCAGCCCGAGATCAAGCTGGGCATCATGCCTGGCGCGGGTGGAACGCAGCGTCTGCCGCGCGCGGTATCTAAGTCCAAAGCCATGGATATGTGCCTGACCGCCCGCATGATGGACGCCGCCGAGGCAGAGCGCGCCGGCTTGGTGTCGCGCGTGGTGAGTGCCGACAAGTTGGTGGATGAGGCGCTAGAAGCGGCGACTGTGATTGCGGCCATGTCACTTCCAACGATCATGATGATCAAAGAGTCGGTCAACAGAGCTTATGAGTCTTCCCTGACTGAAGGAGTGTTGTTTGAGCGCCGTATGTTTCACAGCACCTTCGGCACCGACGATCAAAAGGAAGGCATGAAAGCCTTCTTGGAGAAGCGTCAGCCGAACTTCAGCGACCGATAAGGCGACTTTCAGGGGTTGCAATCGTTATCAAAAAGCTTACTCGCCAGACCAGCTCGCGTCGCTGCAGTTGTGGGCTTGGCGGGCCCGTCGCGTCCTGCCATTTGAGGCGCATCTAATGGGGTAGTTGACGCAAGTTCAGGAATCGTTCATAATCCCGCTTCTTTGCTGATCGCAGGCCATTTCTTAGCAGATGAGCTGCTCAGCGAAAGACAAACAAAGTAGCAGTTGACGAAGTTGCTCAGGCAATTCATAATCTCGCTTCTTTGCTGTTTGCAGACACGACGATCTGCGAACGAAGCGCAAGACCTAGGTCTGGCGTGATCAACACAGGTTCATTAACAATTAACAGCCGATAAGTGTGGGCGCTTGATGGCGTGCAGCGAAAGAGCTTCGGCTCCTTCGAAAGCTAAAGTAATCAAGTGCTCACAAAGAAATATAGGTAAGTTCGNNNNCAGAAATGCCAACCACAGAGATTGAACTGAAGAGTTTGATCCTGGCTCAGATTGAACGCTGGCGGCATGCCTTACACATGCAAGTCGAACGGCAGCGCGGGTGCTTGCACCTGGCGGCGAGTGGCGAACGGGTGAGTAATACATCGGAACGTGCCCTAGAGTGGGGGATAACTAGTCGAAAGATTAGCTAATACCGCATACGATCTACGGATGAAAGTGGGGGACCGCAAGGCCTCATGCTCCTGGAGCGGCCGATGTCTGATTAGCTAGTTGGTGGGGTAATAGCCTACCAAGGCGACGATCAGTAGCTGGTCTGAGAGGACGACCAGCCACACTGGGACTGAGACACGGCCCAGACTCCTACGGGAGGCAGCAGTGGGGAATTTTGGACAATGGGGGAAACCCTGATCCAGCAATGCCGCGTGTGTGAAGAAGGCCTTCGGGTTGTAAAGCACTTTTGTCAGGAACGAAACGGTGAGGGCTAATACCCCTTGCTAATGACGGTACCTGAAGAATAAGCACCGGCTAACTACGTGCCAGCAGCCGCGGTAATACGTAGGGTGCAAGCGTTAATCGGAATTACTGGGCGTAAAGCGTGCGCAGGCGGTTATATAAGACAGATGTGAAATCCCCGGGCTCAACCTGGGACCTGCATTTGTGACTGTATAGCTAGAGTACGGTAGAGGGGGATGGAATTCCGCGTGTAGCAGTGAAATGCGTAGATATGCGGAGGAACACCGATGGCGAAGGCAATCCCCTGGACCTGTACTGACGCTCATGCACGAAAGCGTGGGGAGCAAACAGGATTAGA
>JAPLQC010000010.1 GCA_026399895.1 Burkholderiales bacterium | reverse complement strand
GTAAGCCTTCGCCTCGCCACCAAACTTCGCCGATAGCACCGTCGCAATCGCCGCCGTCAGCGTCGTCTTGCCATGATCAACGTGACCAATCGTCCCCACATTCACGTGCGGCTTCGTCCGCTCAAACTTGCCTTTTGCCATGATTTTCTTCCTTCAAAAAGAACGATTTACTAAATTCGCCCAAGTACCAGAACAGGTCCCGGTTGACTCTTAAATTACTTGCCTTTGGAGGTAATGATTGCGTCGGTGACGTTCTTCGGAGCTTCGGAATAGTGCTTGAACTCCATTGAGTAAGTCGCACGACCTTGAGTCGCCGAACGCAACGAAGTGGAGTAGCCGAACATCTCAGACAATGGCACTTCTGCACGAATAATCTTGCCACCACCACCCGGGATTTCATCCATACCTTGCACCATACCGCGGCGTGACGACAAGTCGCCCATCACGGTACCGGCGTAATCTTCCGGAGTCTCAACTTCAACCGCCATCATCGGCTCGAGCAGCACTGGCTGGGCCTTGCGGCAGCCATCCTTGAAAGCCATTGACGCTGCCATACGGAAGGCGTTTTCGTTGGAGTCAACGTCATGGTACGAACCGAAGAACAGCGTGACCTTGACGTCCACCACTGGGTAGCCCGCTAACACGCCGACTGGGAGTGTTTCGACAACACCCTTCTCAACCGCCGGGATGTATTCGCGCGGAACCACACCACCTTTGATCGCGTCGACAAACTCGAAACCCTTGCCCGGTTCCTGTGGCTCGATCTTCAGCACCACGTGGCCATACTGACCGCGACCACCCGACTGCTTGACGAACTTGCCTTCAATTTCTTCGCAGATTTTACGAATCGTCTCGCGATAAGCCACCTGAGGCTTACCGACAGTCGCTTCGACACCGAATTCACGGCGCATACGGTCAACAATAATCTCAAGGTGCAATTCGCCCATACCCGAGATGATGGTCTGACCCGATTCTTCGTCGGTCTTGACGCGGAACGATGGATCTTCCTGCGCCAAACGATTCAGCGCGATGCCCATCTTCTCCTGGTCGGCCTTGGTCTTTGGCTCAACTGCCTGCGAGATCACCGGCTCAGGGAACACCATGCGCTCGAGCGTAATTACCGCACTCGGATCACACAGCGTGTCACCGGTGGTTGCTTCTTTCAGACCAACTGCTGCAGCGATGTCACCCGCGCGAACTTCCTTGATCTCTTCGCGCTGGTTGGCGTGCATTTGCAGAATACGACCGACGCGCTCTTTCTTACTCTTGACTGGGTTGTAGATGGTATCGCCCGAATTCACCACACCAGAGTAGACGCGGAAGAAAATCAGCTGACCCACAAATGGATCGGTCATGATTTTGAATGCCAACGCCGAGAACTTCTCGCTGTCATCGGCCTTGCGGCTGGCTGGCTGCTCGTTGTCATCGGTACCCATTACCGGCGGAATATCGACTGGCGATGGCAGATATTCGATCACCGCGTCGAGCATTGCCTGCACGCCTTTGTTCTTGAACGCAGTACCGCACAACATCGGGACGATTTCGCCAGCGATGGTACGAGTGCGCAAGGCTTTCTTGATGTCTTCTTCCGACAGATCTCCGTCTTCGAGATATTTGTTCATCAGCTCTTCGCTGGACTCGGCGGCGACCTCAACCATCTTCTCGCGCCACTCGGCGGCAATATCAGCCAGATCAGCGGGAATGTCTTCGTAGTTGAATTTCATACCCTGGGTCGCGTCGTCCCAGATAATCGCCTTCATCTTCACCAGATCGATCACACCGGTGAAATTTTCTTCAGCACCAATCGGCACCTGAATGGGCACAGGGTTAGCCTTCAAGCGGCTACGCATCTGCTCGTAGACCTTGAAGAAGTTCGCGCCGGTACGGTCCATCTTGTTGACGAACGCCAGACGAGGAACTCCATACTTGTTCGCTTGGCGCCACACAGTCTCAGACTGTGGCTGCACCCCACCCACCGCGCAATACACCATGCATGCACCATCAAGCACGCGCATGGAGCGCTCGACCTCAATCGTGAAGTCAAAGTGGCCAGGGGTGTCGATGATATTGATATGGTGCTCAGCGAAGTTATTCGCCATTCCCTTCCAGAAGCAGGTCGTCGCTGCGGAGGTAATGGTGATGCCGCGCTCTTGTTCTTGCTCCATCCAGTCCATGGTCGCGGCGCCATCGTGCACCTCACCGATTTTGTGGTTTACACCGGTGTAGAAAAGGATGCGCTCGGTCGTCGTGGTCTTACCGGCATCGATGTGAGCAGAGATACCGATATTGCGATAACGCTCAATAGGGGTCTTGCGGGCCATGGTCAGTCCTACACTTTCTCAATTGTCGAAACCGGGGCCTCATCGAGTGGCCTATCCGGGATCAGATTCGGGGTCGGGCGGCGGGTTAGAACACCGCCACCTGCATCAGAAGCGGAAATGCGAGAACGCCTTGTTCGCTTCTGCCATACGGTGCACCTCGTCGCGCTTCTTCATTGCGCCGCCACGGCCTTCCGCAGCGTCGAGCAACTCACCTGCCAAACGCAAGGACATCGACTTTTCACCGCGCTTGTTCGCGGCTTCGCGCAACCAACGCATCGACAGCGCCATCCGACGAACCGGACGCACTTCGACCGGCACCTGATAGTTGGCACCACCAACACGCCGGGATTTGACCTCAACCATCGGCTTGCAGTTGCCGATCGCGGCAGCAAAAACTTCCAGCGGGTCTTTACCGGTCTTGGTTTGAATCTGGGTAAACGCGCCGTAGATGATGTTTTCTGCTACCGATTTTTTACCGGAGAGCATCAGCACGTTAACGAATTTCGCGACATCGACATTGCCGAATTTTGGATCTGGCAGGATTTCGCGTTTGGGAACTTCACGACGACGTGGCATATCAATTCCTTTCAATCTTCAGTCGGCGAAGCTTTCGCATCGCCACGAATGGGCATCTAACCCATTCACTTACTCGGCCATCAAGGCCGCTGGGGACTGCGGCGAGGCCGCAGACATTCTTGACTACGCTTACAACAATTACTTGGCCGCAGCAGCCTTACCGCGCTTGGCGCCGTATTTCGAGCGCGCCTGCTTACGATCTTTGACGCCCTGGGTATCGAGCGAGCCACGCACCATGTGGTAACGCACACCCGGCAAATCCTTCACACGGCCGCCGCGGATCAACACGACACTGTGCTCTTGCAGGTTATGGCCTTCACCGCCGATGTAAGAGATGACCTCAAACCCGTTGGTGAGACGAACTTTGGCGACTTTACGCAGCGCAGAGTTCGGCTTTTTCGGCGTCGTGGTGTAGACGCGAGTGCATACACCACGCTTCTGCGGGCTATTTTGGAGCGCGGGCGATTTGCTCTTTACACGCACCGAGGTACGTGGCTTGCGAATCAGTTGGCTAATGGTTGGCATCGGTTATTCAACCCAACAAAAATTAAAAAAGTTTTAAGAACCCAATTTCACGGGGTGGCGACTCGCCTTTGAGCGGAATGCAATAGCTTGCGCTGCCGCTAACTGCCGGCACGGAAAAAAGCGTCGGGGACTGAAAAACAGACCAAAGAGCGCTTAAGCCCGAGCGAGCTTAAATTCGAGAACTCGCGAGTATAAATGGCAGGATACTCGGCGTCAACCTAAGCTAGGGTTGGCGATTTACTATGAAATCGGCCCGGGAGTCCCGGGCCGATTCTTTCAGAGCCTGATGTGGGATCAGGCTTCGGTATCGCCCTCAGCTGGTGCTGCAGTTGCCGCCTCAGCCTCTTGCAGCGCACGCGCCGCCTCGGCCTGCAGCATGGCTGCGCGCTCCTCGGCTTCCCAGGTTTCCTTCTCCTTGCGTGCCCGGTGGAAGGCTAGGCCTGTACCAGCAGGGATCAGGCGACCCACGATCACGTTTTCCTTCAAGCCGCGCAGGGTGTCTTTCTTGCCCATGATCGCAGCCTCGGTGAGCACGCGGGTGGTTTCCTGGAACGACGCCGCCGAGATAAACGAATCGGTCGACAACGACGCCTTGGTGATACCCAGCAGCACGTTTTCGAATGTCGCTGGTCGCTTGCCCCCGGCAATCACGCGATCGTTCTCGTCCAACAGCTCCGAACGCTCCACCTGCTCGCCCGGGATGTAGGCCGTGTCGCCAGCATCGGCGACCTGCACTCGACGCAACATCTGGCGCACGATCACTTCGATGTGCTTGTCGTTGATCTTCACACCCTGCAGACGATAGACATCTTGCACCTCGTCGACGATGTAGCGCGCCAGCGCTTCAGCGCCCAGCAGACGAAGAATGTCCTGCGGGTCAGCGGGACCATCAACAATCATCTCGCCTTTGTTCACGACCTGACCATCATGCACCAGTACCTGTTTATCTTTGGTAATCAGGAACTCGTGCTTGTTACCGTCCATATCGGTGATTTCGAGACGCTGCTTACCCTTGGTCTCTTTACCAAACGCTACGGTACCGGTCACTTCAGCCAACATGCCAGCGTCTTTCGGCGAGCGTGCTTCGAACAACTCAGCCACTCGCGGCAGACCACCGGTGATGTCACGCGTCTTCTGTGATTCGGTCGGGATACGTGCCAACACTTCACCCACCGACACCGGCTGACCATCTTTAACAGTGATCAGCGCACCGACTTGGAAGCCGATGGTTACTGGGTGATCGGTACCCGCGATTTTGACTTCCTGGCCCAGTTCGTTAAGCAGCTTGACCTGAGGACGCATTGCACGGGTGGTGGTGCTGCGACGCTTGGCATCAATCACGACCAGCGTCGAGAGGCCAGTAACTTCGTCAATCTGCTTGGCAACCGTTGAGCCTTCTTCGACGTTTTCGAACTTCACCGTACCTGCATACTCGGTGATGATCGGACGCGTCAGCGGATCCCAGTTTGCAAGTGCAGTACCAGCTTTGATCAGTTGGCCATCTTTGACGATCAGCGTCGCACCGTAAGGCACTTTGTGACGCTCGCGCTCACGACCATGGTCATCAGTAATCAGCACCTCGCCGGAACGCGAGATAACAATTTGATCGCCCTTGCCGTTGGTGACATAGCGCATCGTGGCAGTGAAGCGAACCGTACCGTTCGACTTGGCCTCGACCGATGAGGCAACTGCTGCACGCGACGCTGCACCACCGATGTGGAAGGTACGCATGGTCAACTGGGTGCCCGGCTCACCGATCGACTGAGCAGCAATCACGCCGACAGCCTCACCAACGTTGACCATCGAGCCACGGCCCAAATCGCGGCCATAGCAATTAGCGCACAAGCCGTAGCGAGTATCGCAAGTCAGTGCCGTACGTACTTTCACCTCGTCGATGCCAAGGCGCTCAATTTCTTCAACCGCATCTTCATCCAGCAACGAACCCGCTTCGTACACGGTCTCCTGCGTCTCCGGATTCACGACATCTGTCGCGACGACACGACCAAGGATACGATCGCGCAACGGCTCAATGACTTCACCGCCCTCGACCAGCGCCTTCATCGCCGTACCGTTCACAGTACCGCAATCATCTTCGACCACCACCAAGTCCTGCGTCACGTCGACAAGACGGCGTGTCAGATAACCGGAGTTCGCGGTTTTCAGAGCGGTATCTGCCAAGCCTTTACGCGCACCGTGCGTAGAGATGAAGTACTGCAAAACATTCAGGCCTTCACGGAAGTTCGCAGTAATCGGCGTTTCAATGATGGAGCCATCCGGCTTCGCCATCAGACCACGCATACCCGCCAGCTGACGAATCTGCGCCGCCGAACCACGCGCACCGGAGTCGGCCATCATGTAAATGGCGTTGAACGATTCTTGTGTGCCTGTCGAACCGTCGCGCTTAACAACGCTCTCAACCTTCAGTTGCTCCATCATGGCCTTGCCAACTTCATCGCCGGCCTTGCCCCAGATATCGACCACTTTGTTATAGCGCTCGCCTGCGGTGACCAAGCCAGATGAGTACTGCTGCTCAATCTGCTTAACTTCCTGCTCGGCTTGAGAAATGATGGTCGCCTTCTGTGGCGGTACCAGCATATCGTCGACGCAAATCGAGATCCCTGCGCGGGTCGCCAAACGGAAACCGGATTGCATCAGCTGATCGGCAAACACCGCCGTCGCGCGCAAGCCGCACTTACGGAACGAGATGTTGATCAGCTTGGAGATTTCCTTCTTCTTCAAGGCGCGGTTCAGCGCCGAGAAAGGCAACCCCTTAGGCAAGATCTCAGAAAGGATGGCGCGACCGACCGTTGTCTCGACGCGCTGAATCTTTTTCTCGAACTCGTCTGTACCGGCAACACGCAAATACTCGTTAAC
The DNA here is from genome assembly GCA_026399895.1 of Burkholderiales bacterium. Classification (GTDB taxonomy): domain Bacteria; phylum Pseudomonadota; class Gammaproteobacteria; order Burkholderiales; family Burkholderiaceae_D; genus Pernthalerella. Next base: position 10,047 of record JAPLQC010000010.1, on the reverse strand, counting down.
TCGCACAGTGACGCGCGAAGTCAGCTCAACTTCCTTGTTGTCGTAGGCGCGGATGACTTCAGAGACATCCTGGAAAGCCATACCTTCGCCTTTGCCGTTGGTCTTTTCACGCGTTGCGTAATAAAGGCCCAGCACGATATCTTGCGATGGCACGATCGACGGCTCTCCGTTGGACGGGAACAGCACATTGTTCGACGCCAGCATCAGCGTGCGCGCTTCCATCTGTGCTTCGATCGACAGTGGCACGTGAACCGCCATCTGGTCACCGTCAAAGTCAGCGTTAAACGCTGCGCAGACCAGCGGGTGCAGCTGGATCGCTTTACCTTCGATCAGCACCGGCTCGAAAGATTGGATACCCAGACGGTGCAGCGTCGGCGCACGGTTCAGCATCACCGGGTGCTCACGAATCACTTCTTCGAGAATGTCCCAGACAATCGGCTCTTGCATCTCAACCAGTTTCTTAGCCGCCTTGATCGTGGTGGCCAGACCCATCAGTTCAAGTTTGTTGAAGATGAAGGGCTTGAACAGCTCGAGCGCCATCAGCTTCGGCAAACCGCACTGATGCAGTTTCAGCTGCGGACCAACCACAATGACCGAACGGCCTGAGTAGTCGACGCGCTTGCCGAGTAAGTTTTGGCGGAAACGACCACCCTTGCCTTTGATCATCTCGGCGAGTGATTTGAGCGGCCGCTTGTTGGCGCCGGTCATTGCCTTACCGCGACGACCGTTATCGAGCAGCGAGTCGACAGCCTCTTGCAGCATGCGCTTTTCGTTACGCGTAATGATTTCTGGGGCGCGCAGCTCCATCAAACGCTTGAGACGGTTGTTTCGGTTGATGACGCGACGATACAGATCGTTCAGATCGGAAGTCGCAAAACGGCCACCATCCAGCGGTACCAATGGGCGTAACTCGGGCGGCAGCACCGGCAGCACTTCCATGATCATCCACTCAGGCTTGATGCCAGAGCGCTGGAATGCCTCAAGCACCTTCAGGCGCTTGGCGTACTTCTTGATCTTCGCTTCCGACTTCGACTCACGCAAATCAATACGGAGCTGCTCGGCTTCGCGATCGATATCGATCGTGCGCAGCAACTCACGGACACCCTCTGCACCCATGAATGCGGTGAAGTCGTCGCCGAATTCTTCGTATTTGGCAGCGTAATCGTCCTCAGACATGATCTGGCACTTTTTCAGCGGGGTCATGCCAGGATCGGTCACGACGTAGGCTTCAAAGTACAACACGCGCTCGATGTCGCGCAGCGTCATGTCCAGCACCATACCCAGACGGGACGGCAGGGACTTCAAGAACCAGATGTGCGCGACGGGCGAAGCGAGTTCGATATGGCCCATGCGCTCACGGCGAACTTTGGCCAGCGTGACTTCAACGCCGCACTTTTCGCAGATGACGCCGCGGTGCTTCAGGCGCTTGTACTTACCGCACAAGCATTCATAGTCTTTGATCGGACCAAAAATCTTGGCGCAGAACAGGCCATCACGCTCCGGCTTGAACGTACGGTAGTTGATGGTTTCCGGCTTCTTTACTTCGCCATACGACCAGGAACGAATTTTGTCGGGCGAGGCAAGACCAATCTTGATCGCATCGAATTGTTCGTTTTGCTGTACTTGCTTGAATAGATCGAGCAGTGCTTTCATGTATCACTCCACAGTGGCGTGAAAAATATATCTTTGCTGCAGACCGCCCCTTGCGGGGCGGCCGGTGGCCAGACGGCTTGTTAGTCGCGTTCGAGGTCGATATCGATACCGAGCGAGCGGATTTCCTTCACCAGAACGTTGAAGGATTCCGGCATACCGGCGTCGATGACGTGGTCGCCCTTGACCAGGTTCTCGTACACCTTGGTACGGCCATTCACGTCGTCCGACTTCACAGTCAGCATCTCTTGCAGCACATACGACGCGCCATACGCCTCGAGCGCCCACACTTCCATCTCGCCGAAACGCTGGCCGCCGAACTGCGCCTTGCCGCCCAGCGGTTGCTGCGTGACCAGCGAGTACGGGCCGGTGGAACGTGCATGCATCTTGTCGTCGACCAAGTGGTGCAGCTTCAGTACGTGCATGTAGCCAACCGTCACTGGACGCTCGAAAGCATCGCCGGTACGGCCGTCGTACATCGTGACCTGATTCTTCGACTGAGTCATACCGAGCTGCTTGGCGATATCACCCGGGTAGGCGAGGTCGAGCATGCGATGAATTTCACCCTCATTCGCGCCATCGAATACCGGGGTCGCAAATGGCACGCCTTCTTTCAAGTTATCGGCCAACTCGAGGACTTCGGCATCAGAGAAACCGTCGAGGTTTTCTGAGCGTCCGGACTCGTTGTAGATTTTCTTCAAGAAGTCACGCACCCCTGCCGCCTTGGTTTGTGCCTTCAGCATCTCGCCGATACGCAAACCCAAACCTTTCGCTGCCCAGCCAAGGTGAACCTCTAGCACCTGACCCACGTTCATACGTGACGGTACGCCAAGCGGATTCAGTACGATGTCTGCGGGTGTGCCGTCAGCCATGTAAGGCATGTCTTCTACCGGAACGATGCGCGAAACCACACCTTTGTTACCGTGGCGACCCGCCATCTTGTCGCCAGGCTGCAGGCGACGTTTGACGGCCAGATAGACCTTCACCATCTTCTGGACGCCCGGCGGCAACTCATCACCTTGCGTGAGCTTCTTGCGCTTCTCTTCGAAATCTAGATCGAACTGGTGACGCTTCTCTCCAATCGACTCCTTGATCGCTTCGAGCGTTGCAGCAGCATCGTCATCTGCAGGACGGATGTCGAACCAGTGATATTTCTCGACGTCGTCCAGATATTCCTTGCTGATCTTAGTGCCTTTAGCGAGCTTCTTAGGGCCGCCATTCGCAACTTTACCGATCAGCATTTTTTCCAGACGCTGGAAGGCATCGCCCTCAACGATACGCAGCTGATCGTTCAGATCGAGGCGGTAGCGCTTCAGTTCATCGTCAATAATTTGCTGCGCACGTTTGTCGCGTTGGATGCCTTCGCGTGTGAACACCTGCACGTCAATCACGGTACCGACCATGCCTGATGGCACGCGCAGCGAGGTGTCTTTCACATCAGACGCTTTCTCACCAAAAATCGCACGCAGCAGTTTTTCTTCCGGCGTCAGCTGAGTTTCACCCTTCGGCGTTACCTTACCAACAAGCACATCACCCGCCTCGACCTCGGCACCGATATAGACGATGCCCGACTCATCCAAGCGAGCCAGTTGGTTCTCGGCCAGATTCGAGATGTCACGCGTGATCTCTTCAGGTCCGAGTTTGGTGTCGCGCGCGACAACCGAGAGTTCTTCGATGTGGATCGAGGTGTAGCGATCATCTGCCACCACCTTCTCGGAGATCAGGATCGAATCTTCGAAGTTGTAACCGTTCCAAGGCATGAAAGCGACCAGCATGTTCTGGCCGAGCGCCAACTCACCCAGATCGGTCGAAGCACCATCGGCAATCACGTCATGGCGTGTAACGCGGTCACCAACTTCAACGATAGGACGCTGGTTGATATTGGTGTTCTGGTTGGAGCGGGTGTATTTGATCAGGTTGTAGATATCAACACCGACTTCACCGGCTTGCGCCTCGTCATCGTTAACGCGAATCACGATACGACCAGCGTCGACATAGTCGACGACACCGCCACGCAGGGCCTGCACTGTTGTGCCAGAGTCAATCGCAACGGTACGTTCAACACCGGTACCGACCAACGCCTTCTCCGGGCGCAAGCAAGGCACAGCCTGACGTTGCATGTTGGCGCCCATCAGCGCTCGGTTCGCATCATCATGCTCCAGGAAGGGAATCAGCGATGCAGCGACCGATACGATCTGGCCTGGGGCCACGTCCATGTACTGCACACGCTCCGGCGACACGAGAATGGTCTCGCCCGCCTCACGCGCCGACACTAACTCATCGGATAGCTTGCCTTTGGCATCAATCGTCGCGTTCGCCTGCGCAATGATGTAGCGGCCCTCTTCGATAGCGGACAGGTAGTCAATTTGATCAGTTACCTTGCCGTCGATCACCTTGCGGTAAGGCGTTTCAAGGAAACCGTACTCGTTCAAGCGCGCATACAAAGCGAGCGAGTTGATCAGACCAATGTTCGGACCTTCCGGTGTTTCGATCGGACACACGCGGCCATAGTGCGTTGGATGCACGTCGCGCACCTCAAAGCCAGCGCGCTCACGCGTCAGACCGCCCGGGCCAAGTGCCGAGACACGACGCTTGTGCGTGATCTCCGACAACGGGTTTGTTTGGTCCATGAACTGCGACAACTGCGAAGAACCGAAGAACTCGCGAATTGCAGCCGAGATCGGTTTCGAGTTGATCAGGTCATGTGGCATCAAGTTATCCGCTTCGGCTTGGCCAAGGCGCTCCTTGACAGCGCGCTCGACGCGAACCAAGCCGGCACGGAACTGATTTTCTGCCAACTCGCCGACGCAGCGAACGCGACGGTTGCCGAGGTGATCAATATCATCAACCTCGCCGCGACCATTGCGCAGCTCAACCAAAATTTGGATGACTGCCAGAATGTCTTCATTCGACAGCGTCATTGTGCCGGTCAATTCTTCGCGTCCGACACGACGGTTGAATTTCATGCGGCCGACGGCTGACAGGTCGTAACGATCTTCGTTGTAGAACAGACCGTTAAACAGCGCCTCGACTGAGTCTTCTGTCGGTGGCTCACCAGGCCGCATCATGCGATAGATGGCGACTTTCGCAGCCATCTGATCTGCGGTGTCATCCGTACGCAGGGTATGCGAGATGTAGGCGCCCTGATCGAGGTCGTTGGTGTAAAGCGTCTGAATGTTGGCGACGTTAGCGCCGCGCAAACTCACCAGTAATTCCTCAGTCAGTTCGTCATTGGCATTTGCAATGATCTCACCAGTGTCGGCGTCGATGATATTAGTCGCCAACACACGGCCGAGCAAATAATCTTCGGGCACTGAAATCTGTTTGAGGGCAGCAGCTTCGATGTCACGCACATGCTTGGCGTTGATGCGCTTGTCTTTCGCAACAAGGACCTTGCCTTCTTTATCGGTGATGTCGAAACGCGCCACCTCGCCGCGCAGACGCTCGGCGACAAATTCCATTGCCGCACCTTCAGCGCGCAAGGCAAAGTTATCGAATACGAAGAAGTTCGCCAGAATCTGCTCGGCGCTCATGCCGATTGCTTTCAGCAAGATCGTCACCGGCATTTTGCGGCGGCGATCAACGCGGAAGTACAGAATATCTTTCGGATCGAATTCGAAGTCGAGCCAAGAACCGCGGTAAGGAATGATGCGGGCGGAGAACAACAACTTACCCGATGAGTGCGTCTTGCCACGGTCGTGCTCGAAGAACACACCCGGTGAACGGTGCAGCTGAGACACTATAACGCGCTCGGTGCCGTTGATCACGAACGAGCCATTCACGGTCATCAGGGGCAATTCGCCCATGTAGACCTCTTGCTCCTTCATCTCTTTGACCACTGGCTTGGTCGGCGATTCCTTGTCGAGAATAACCAAGCGAACCTTGGCGCGCAGTGGCGACGCGTAGGTGAGTCCGCGCTGCTGACACTCCTTCACATCGAACGGTGGAACGCCGAGCGAGTACGACAAAAACTCAAGGCGTGCGAACCCGTTGTGTGAAACAATCGGGAAGATCGAGTTGAACGCTGACTGCAGTCCTTCGGTTTTTCTGTCGGACGTTGGTACGCCCTCTTGCAAAAATTCCGAATAAGAATCTAGCTGCGTCGCCAGCAGGTATGGAACCTCATGAACATTGGCGCGCTTTGCGAAAGACTTGCGGATGCGTTTCTTCTCGGTGAATGAGTAGTGCATGAACACTCCGTGAGTGACGGGAAGGATAGAGAATTCAGGACTCGAGGCGGCACACGACCGTCGTAGCGAACCCTCAATGCTTTACCCTTTTCCCCTCCAACCAGAAATGCCGTTGACGCTTGTCCTGCTTAACGTCTTCGACAGCGATTACTGCGTACCACCATCCTGATCGTCGTTCGCGTTAGCGCACCTTAAATGCTGTAAGTGCCGAATGCAGAACCCACCCTGACGGACAGGTTCTGCGCTTCGACGGGTGCGCAACGCAAAGAGACTGGCTTACTTGAGGTCGGCCTTTGCGCCAGCTTCTTCCAGCTTCTTCTTGGCTGCTTCGGCGTCTGCCTTGGCTACGCCTTCTTTCACGGGCTTTGGTGCACCGTCGACCAAGTCTTTGGCTTCTTTCAGGCCAAGACCGGTGATTTCGCGAACTGCCTTAATCACGCCTACCTTGTTTGCGCCGACGTCAGTCAACACAACGGTGAACTCGGTCTGCTCTTCAGCTGCTGCTGCACCACCGCCGCCGCCGCCTGCCGGACCAGCAACTGCCATGGCTGCTGCTGAAACACCGAATTTTTCTTCGAAAGCCTTGACCAGATCGTTCAGGTCCATCACGGTCATCTGACCGACGGCTTCCAGGATGTCATCTTTAGAAATTGCCATTTAAAACTCCTTAAGTTCGGAATATATCGAGTAGGGTCTTGAAAGTACCGAGGCGATTCGCAGTGCGAATCAGGCTGCCTCAGCCTCTTTCTTCGCTGCCAAGGCGGCAAGTGCGCGTGCAAAGCCCGCAACAGGTGCCTGCATCACACCCAGCAACTGGGCGATCAGGACTTCCTTGCTTGGGATACTTGCCAGCGCAGTCACTCCAGCCTTGTCGAGCGGCTTGCCTGCGAAGTTACCAGCCTTAACAACCAGCTTGTCGTTGGACTTGGCAAAGTCGTTGAGGACTTTCGCTGCGGCCACCGCATCTTCCGAGATCGCATAGATCAGCGGACCGGTCATTTCGGATGCTAGCGGCGCAAACGCAGTGCCCTCTACCGCACGACGGGCCAAGGTGTTTTTCAACACCCGCAGGTAAACCTGCTGCGAACGCGCGTCGGCACGCAATTTGGTCAGGGACCCAACCTCGATGCCGCGGTACTCGGCCAGCACCACCGTCTGTGCCGCTACGAGCTTGGCAGAGACTTCGGCAACAACGGCCTTTTTGTCACTCAGATTGAGACTCACGTTCAACCTCCAAAAATGATGCTTGGCGACTGCACGGCCAAATGGCCGCCTGCCTTACATCGATTCGAACACGGCGTCCGAAGTCTGGAGCTGATAGCCGCTGCCATTGCAACACCGGCTATCGAAACTACAAAACTTGTTCGGGCTCGCCATCTGCGTTGGGGAGATCCGGATAAACCTTCTCTATTTAACGGACCACTGCTTTCGCAGCATCCGGCCCAACGGTCTTTGATTGCCTGAACCTCCTGCATCACTGCTGATGGTCCAGCCCAAAGATTTGCCTCGTACACAACTGCGTGTACGAGGACTTGATTCTTTACTGTGCAGCCAATGTCGTCTGATCGACACGAACGCCAGCGCCCATGGTCGACGAGAGCGAGACCTTACGCAGGTAAACACCCTTGCTAGTCGCTGGCTTCGACTTGTTCAGCGCGTCCAACAGCGCGAGCAAGTTGGTCTTCAGATCGGTATCAGCGAATGACTTGCGACCAATGGTCGCGTGCACGATACCTGCCTTGTCAGTGCGGTACTGGACCTGACCCGCTTTAGCATTCTTGACCGCAGTCGCAACGTCTGGCGTCACTGTGCCAACTTTAGGGTTAGGCATCAGGCCACGCGGGCCGAGTACTTGACCCAAGGTACCAACGATGCGCATGGTGTCAGGCGAAGCGATTACGACGTCGAACGGCATGTTGCCGGCCTTGATCGATTCAGCCAAATCTTCCATACCAACAATGTCAGCACCCGCTGCCTTCGCCTGATCGGCCTTGTCGCCGCTCGCGAAAACAGCGACACGAACTGTCTTACCGGTACCTGCTGGCAGCACAACAGAGCCGCGCACCACCTGGTCGGATTTCTTGGCATCGATGCCGAGCTGTACGGCAACATCGATAGACTCGTTGAACTTTGCAGTCGCGAGTTCCTTAACGATCGCTATTGCGTTATCGAACGCATAGGGCTTAGTGCGATCAACTTTGGCCTTGATAGCCTGTGCGCGCTTGGATAACTTAGCCATTACAGACCCTCCACCGTGATGCCCATCGACCGAGCTGAGCCGGCGATAGTACGAACAGCTGCGTCCAGATCAGCAGCCGTCAGGTCGGGCTGTTTCTGAGTGGCGATTTCTTCTGCTTGCTTGCGAGTGATCTTGCCGACCTTGTCGGTATGGGGCTTGGAAGAGCCCTTTTGAATACCCGCTGCTTTCTTGATCAAGACCGTCGCTGGCGGGGTCTTCATCACAAATGTGAAGGACTTATCCGCAAAGGCGGTGATGACCACTGGAATCGGCAGACCCGGCTCCAAGCTCTGCGTTTGCGCGTTGAACGCTTTGCAGAACTCCATGATGTTCAGACCACGCTGGCCCAGTGCGGGACCAATGGGGGGCGATGGGTTGGCTTTACCAGCTGGCACTTGCAGCTTGATGAAGCCAATAATTTTCTTTGCCATGAGGGCTCCTTTAAGTGAGTAGTAGCGCCGATTCGTCCTTGAACTATTACGGCTCCTCGTTTTTCAAGGAAGTGAGTGCGAGATACGCTTCGCGTCTGCCACACCAACTTCCCCGACTGCCGTGTGACACTCTTGCGAGTGCCGCGCCACGGCGGGCGCTTAAAACCAAACCCGAATCAAGCCTTTTCGACTTGTCCGAACTCCAACTCCACCGGCGTTGCGCGACCAAAAATCGTCACCGACACACGCACACGTGATTTTTCATAATTCACTTCTTCGACGTTACCGTTGAAGTCAGTAAACGGACCATCCTTGATACGCACCAGCTCGCCGACTTCATACAGCACCTTCGGCCGCGGCTTCTCGACACCCTCCTGCATCTGATGCATGATTTTGTCGACTTCATGCGGCGGTATTGGTGTCGGCTTGTTGGATTTACCGCCAATAAAACCTGTGACCTTATTGGTGTTTTTCACCAAGTGCCAAGTGTCGTCGGTCATCTCCATCTCGACCAACACATAGCCGGGAAAGAAGCGACGCTCAGTGACGGCCTTTTGGCCATTTTTCATCTCAACGACTTCTTCGGTTGGCACCAAGATCTGGCCAAACTTATCTTGCATACCAGCGCGTGTGATGCGCTCGGTCAACGCGCGCTGCACGCTTTTCTCCATACCCGAATAGGCATGGACAACGTACCAGCGCTTGTTGCCGCTGGGCGTGGACACTGCGCTTGCGCTGTCTTGCGTGTTGTCAGTCATACTTATCTCCAGCCGAGGATCAGGCTGTAAAGCACGAGCTCAAGCAGCTTATCCGTGCCCCACAAGAAAATCGCCATCACCACGACGAATCCAAACACCACGCCCGTAATTTGGGTTGCCTCTTTGCGCGACGGCCAAACCACTTTCTTCGTTTCGCGAACTGATTCGCGCGCGAATCCAACGAAGTCGCGGCCCATCTGCGAGGTCCAAGCAAACACTACCGCCAGCAACAAACCGCCTACCAAAGCAGCGGCGCGGATGAGACCGGACTGACCCGCCAGCGCATAAAACCCAACCACGCCCGCAGTAATGGCGATCGCAGCCAGCGCAAGCTTCGCTTTATCAGCTGACGTTGTGACGGTTTGGACGGATTGGTTAGACATCTGCTTTCGCTTTCGGTGTCATCCACCGGGATTAGATGGCAGGGGCGGAGGGCCTCGAACCCCCAACCTACGGTTTTGGAGACCGTCACTCTGCCAATTGAGCTACGCCCCTGCAGAAAAACTGATTCGCAATTGCAAGCTTTGGACGGGAATTGGCGCCCCGCCCAAAACTAAAACAGCAATTACTCGATGATTTTGGCGACGACGCCGGCGCCAACCGTACGACCACCTTCGCGAATCGCAAAGCGCAGACCTTCTTCCATCGCAATCGGGTTGATCAGCTTGACCGTGATCGACACGTTATCGCCAGGCATCACCATCTCCTTGCCTTCCGGCAGCTCGATCGCACCCGTCACATCCGTCGTACGGAAGTAAAACTGCGGACGGTAGTTGTTG
>JAPLQC010000079.1:5362-13242 GCA_026399895.1 Burkholderiales bacterium | reverse complement strand
CGCCCTGCAATGCAGCGGGTTTCCGTCCATCTGGAGAAGGCATCACACCCAGTGCCCGTCACCGAGAACATTCTTACGAACGAACCTGCAAAGAACACGCTTCAAAGCACAACCGATGGTACGGCGAATGTCTCAACCACCTTACCGCTACATCTATTGCGAGAGTTGCGCTCGGATCACGCGGGAGAAACCGGCGCTGTCTACATCTACCGGGGCATTGTGGCTGTCGCGAGACTACGCGGCTATCCCGCGCTGGTCTCATTCGCGCAGAGCCATGGCGAGACCGAGTCGGAACATCTTCGTCTGCTCGAGGCTTGGTTGCCGCCGCCGCTTCAGAGCCGCCTGCTCGGCCCTTGGCGTATCGCCGGCTGGCTGACGGGTGCATTGCCTGCGCTATTTGGCCCGCGCGCTGTGTACGCCACGATTGCCGCCGTTGAAACGTTTGTGGATCAACACTATCAACAACAAATCGACTACTTGGATGAGCATGGCGGACCTGAGGGGCTGCTTGAACTGCTTAAGCGCTGCCAGGCCGATGAATGCCACCACCGCGATGAGGCGGCTGAATTAGCCGGAGCGCCCGCCTCCTGGATATTGCGCGGCTGGTGCGCGCTCGTTGGCTCTGGCTCTGCAACTGCGGTGAAGATTGCTCGCCGCTGGTGAACCGGCGCTATATTGATTGACTGTGAACTGTGGATCTGAATGCATTCGACATGGCATTTATATTCAAGGATTACAGTAGTCGCAGCGTGAAGGGTCTGCCGCCTTGTCCGATGGTTCGCGCCTTTCGTCTGCATGGGTACAGACATCACAGCGCCAGATAAATGCAAGAGGCAAACGCGTTGGCTGATGGCACAGTCCGCACGGCAAGCCGGATACCCGCTCCTTCAACCAAAATCCCGGGGTGTCGCAGCTTGGGCAAGTTGATGCGATCTTCGCGATTAGGTCTTCTGCAGCCTGCACGATCATCCGCTGTCGCGAGGGATTCATATGCGCACGCTGATCTACCTCGGCAAAAATTCGAGCCTTGGCAGATTGTGCGAATAACTCATTAAACCCAGCGAGTAGTGATGGCCAATCCGCAAACCCCTTGTGAATACGCGGATCGTCTTCTCGATCGGGCCGCAGAACCAAGCCATGCGACGGAAAATTTGCATCAATAGCGAATTGGCGTAACTCGTCTTCAGTGTGGATAAAGCGTTGCAGTCCGCCACCGGGCCCCTGCGCGATGCCGACGATTTCAATGCCAAGCGTTGCATCGACCCAGACAATCACCTCAGTGTTCCAAGGCATGATCCCGCCGACAGGATCTGCACCGAACGCGCCCTCGCTACCGATACCCATCTCAAGAGCGGTAAGTTCTATTCCTTTATTGGCTTTGAATCGCGCAGCTGCCAACTGTGTGCCGGGACGCGGCACATCGCGCGTGAAAGTCCCTAGTTGGTCCGTATCAAATCCGGTTGCACGTACCAGCGTGCAAGCTAGTTTTTCTGAGAACAACGAACCCAACAAAGCTTCCTTGCCGTGTTGAGTGAGAAATGCAATTGCTTGTCCGCTGTATTTCACAATGATCAGTGCGAGTGCTTGAGAAAATTTTGCTGCGCACTTTCCTGTCGGCGCAGATCGTAAGAGCGGGCCACTTATCGGTCAAATCGATATTTTTATATACAACTAGACATTTTTTCCTATGCACTTGGGCCAAGCAGCCCTACCTAGGTCCCAAGCCAAATGTAGATTAAAAGATGTCTTTGTCGTATAAAAATACATTTAAATCAGTAGCTAATAAAAACAAAATCCAGTTATGCAATGAACTGTGTAACGAAGTCCCCGTGCGTGAATTTTGTTTGGACAGTCGCCCAGTGTCGAAACTCTGAGTACAGGCTTGAAGTTTAAGGGCGCTGAGTATGCAGACTTTTTACAATTTGCATGACTATTGCGCAAGCCATGAATATTTTGCAGGCGATGAATTCAAAGCTGCGGCTTAAACATGGACAACTTAAGACTGGGGACGCGTTTTTTTAGGATCGTAATGCGACAACGGAACGACCTTGGCAGGTAGGCGCTTTTGTTGTCCGTCGAGTTTTCCGATTTCTAAATGGGAGTCGATTTCTGAATGGCTAATGTCAACGCGAGCAAGTGCGACATTCTTGCCCAGAATTGGGGAGCGCACAGAAGAGGTCACAACGCCAATCTTCGCTCGATCTGCGTACACACAATCGCCATGCCCCACGTCCACGTTAGCCTCGATGTGCAACCCGACCAGCTTACGGGAGGGGTGCTCTTTGCGACGGATGAGGGCTTCTCGTCCTATGAAGTCGGTCATTTTCGATTTCAGCGGCACTGTGAAACCAATGCCAGCCTCGAAGGGATCTGTCTCGTCGCTGAAATCGTAGCCTGAGAAAATCAGACCTGCTTCGATGCGAACCATATCAAGTGCGGCTAGACCCATTGGCCTGAGACCTAGATCTTGACCGTTCGACCAGACGGCATCATAAACGGCCAAACTATCCTTTGGATGGCAAAAGATTTCAAAGCCTAACTCTCCCGTATAGCCAGTTCGAGATACAACGACAGGTGCGCCATCTGAATGACCGATACGCCCAATTGTAAAGCGGAACCAACCTAGCTCCTCAATCGTGGGTTGGTGTGGGGCAGTCCAAATAACGCGCTTCATGATCTCCCGACTATTTGGACCTTGTACGGCTAGATTGTGGAGTTGATCGGTGGATGAGCGGACCATCACTTTCATACCGGCCTTTTCGGCTTGCTCACGGATCCAGATACCACCGTAATCGTCGCCACCAACCCAACGGAAGTTGTCGCGTCCCAAGCGAAAGAGTGTTCCATCGTCAATCATTCCACCATGCGGGTAACACATGGCGGAATACACTACTTGCCCGATAGATAACTTGGTGACATCACGAGTCAAAACATGATTCATCAGGATCTCGGCATCGGGTCCGGTGACTTCAAATTTACGTAAAGGCGAGAGATCCATTACAACGGCCTTTTCGCGACATGCCCAGTATTCTTCTATGGCGCCGTTCGAGGAATAGACGTGAGGTAACCAATACCCTTTATATTCGACGAAATGACGGGTAAGCGTTGAAGTACGTTCGTGGAATGCGGTGTCCTTGGTCATTTTCGGCTCCGAATTAGGCGTGATCCGCCGGGCAATCGCACGTTGGAATTTTCCTGCACCTTCATAGACGCGAACGTGGATATCACTCAAATACCAGCCATTGGCTGGTGAGGTATCGTCAGGACACGCAGAGTTCACGCACACGATATCGGTAAGTGCGCGGAACAGTACATAGTCGCCGGGACGGGACCATGGTTCATCGGAGTAGAGCACACCATGCGCGTCAATCCCGGTATTAAAGAACAGGTTTACGGCCATCCAACCTCGGCGAGATGCAATGCCATGTTTGGCCAGAGCTCTATTAAAATTTTCAGAGCAATTGGTGTGACCCGGATAGCCGATATCGTCGTAATACTTGGCGGTGCAGGCCATAGCAAAAGCGTCATGGCGTCCGACTGTATCCTGCACTACCTCAACAAGTGGCACCATGTCTTGATCAAAATATTTCGCATGTAGACCCGGCATCGAGTAGGCATGCCCCATCAAGGTACGTGATGTGGTCACGTCAAGCGGATGCTCGATTCCTCTATCAAGCTTGCGTGCTGCGAAGCATTGAAAATCAGTACATTGTCGACCATCGACGTCGATGATCTGAATAAAGTCGCCGGCTTTTACAAAATAGGATTCGGCCGTACCAGAATTGACCCTTAGATCTAGAATTGGCTCTGCAAGTGGATCGGGGAGCGGAAAGTGGACAACAGTCCTGATCGTAGCTCTTTGGACAGTAACCCGAATGGGCGTTGCGGTATCCTGCTGGTGGGGTGCCATTGGGCCACCAGGGGCTGCAACCACCAGTACACCGTCGCGCTGGGCCACGAAAGTCTCCTCCGAGCCAGCAAGCGTATGTTCGCCGAACAGTGTGACCGATTTTGCCTTGGCAAGATTGATCCCGCGACGTTCAAGCCCAAGACGCAGCCCGCCTAGACCGCTACCGGTCGCCGCTTCACCAGAGAGCAAGGCCTTTAAACCCTCCGCCATGCTGTTAGAGGGCAAGCCGATCATACCCGTGTCAATTCGTCCTTCTGAATCAACGGCCAGTAGCTCTGTCGATTGACCACCCTCGACATTGAGAAGAGTGAATTTATCTCCGGTCGTCAATGGAATCAAAATAGCTCCAGCACCTTTTACTTCAAAGTGCTCGACGCCCGAATGAATCGATATCGAGGCCGGGATCACGATTCGGCTCGATGGCGGTGGTCCAACAGGGACGGCAGGGTAAATGCTGTCGAGCATACTGCACCACTCCAAAGAAATGTCACATGAGCAGAAAAAATGATTAGTCTAGAGAATATATTTGGTTTTCTGTTACCGCAAGTCTTATGTATTGTCGTCCGGCGCTTTTCAAATTATTGGTATTTACTTGGGAAATATATGATCTGCTAGTGAGTATCGAGCATTAGATTCCACGGCAAGAACCTGGCGACTGGGCTGACCGGATGGTGGTCTAGCTAATCAATATGGGGATAGCTGAAATTCAATGCCAGTACTTCGACCAGTTTTTTCTGCCTAGGCGCTGGTCATATTGTATTGTTCAAACCGGGGTAGGTGCAGGCGCCACAAGTGCTTGTCAGATCTCTTGGGCATTGTTCATCGGACGTCTTTAAAATGCAAAGTAGTTCATTCAGTCAGGCATCCACCCGGCGGACGTTGGCAGACCATCATCATACTGTGAAAGCCATTGAACGAGACTGTTTCGGTTACGTAAAAAACCTTTATAGATTGCCAAATCATCAGGTATATCTCGCAACACTCGGTGCAAGCGACGACCCCATTTTGGGATAGTGACTAGGTCATCGAAACGGATCAAATAGCAACGGATTCCAAACGCAATTGAATTTGAACGCGGCAGACGATGCAGTGTTTGTAACTCAACGCGCAAATGCATACGCTCGCCAACATTTTCCGGCCGAATGTCTGCACGCATCGGCCCCCATTTGGGATAATTTTCAGGGCTCGTATCCAGCAGTGGATCAACTGTGAGAGTCCAGTTGAATCGACGAACTGGCGCGCCATGCTGTAATTTGAGCAAAAACTTCAGTGCTCGATCAAAGACACCCATCTCATGTGCCCTTGGTACTGGCGCATGCCATTCATGGAATCCCATACCGATATCAAAATCAAGGCTCCAATCGGCCTGTGTCGTGACCATACCGGCGTCCATCCAGAGATTCTCATCCCGCTGGTCTTGCAGCGTGAAATCACCTTGCGACTGGCGCGTGATATATTCCATTGGACCGTAAGGGAGTGTGCTTTCATCAAGAAATGTGAATTTCTGATCGATACCCAAGGGCCTGTTGACCCAATGCCACGCCTGTCCGTCTTTGTGAAGTTCGAACCACCCCGGATAATCCCGCGCCTTTGATTCCATGATCAATTCGAGCAGGTCCCAGCCTGCCAGCGTCATATGGGGTAACGACTGACAGCGAAGAGGGTCCTCATTTAGAACCAAAGCGCGGTCATGCATCTCAGACAGGTAATGCTCATCTACATCGAACATAGGTTCGAAAACAGATCCTTTGGGACCAGGTACATGTGGTTCCATATTCACTGTATACATGTAGCCGTCTTCAGAAAACGGGAAGGGGAAGCGCCTTATAGCTTTCGCTGAGTTTTTGAAGCTGAAATCTTTACGGAAGGTTTCTTCATTAAAAGCCGTTTCCACAGTCATCTCCTATCGGTCTAGAACGAGGTCTTTGCCTCTGAAGCGAGAGACGCAAGGCATGATCAGCTGGCTGGAGGCCTTTTGCTCATCGGTTAGCCAATGGTCATTATGTTCTAGCTGACCATTGAGATGAACTATATCGGTTTCGCACTGCCCGCATGCCCCACCTCGGCAAAGATAGGGTGCTTCGACATCTGCTGCTTCCATTGCTTCAAGCAACGATTGGCTAGCGCCAACTGTGATCGTCTTTTTTGAACGTAGAAGTTCTACGGTAAACGGTTCACCTACAGGTGGCGCGAGAAATTCTTCAGAATGAATACTGCCGGCGGGCCACCCAGCCATTTCAGCAGTTGAACGTACCCAAGAAATCATTCCCTTCGGGCCACAAACGTAGAGATGGGTCCCAAAAAATTGGCTCGCCAGTAAGCTATCAAGATGAATCTTGTCTTCGTCATCATCAAAATAGACATGGATGCGCTCGCCGTAAAGAGACTTCAGCTCATCTACATAAGCGCCAACCTCACGATTACGGACTGAGTAATGCAATTCAAAACGCCCACCTAATGACATGACTTGTGCCATCTGTGAGATGAATGGCGTAATGCCAATACCGCCTGCGATCATCAAATGCTTTTTTGCACGTTGATCAAGTGAGAATAAATTAACCGGGTAGCTTATTTGCATCTGCATACCCTGTCGGACCTGTTGATGCAAGAAAAGCGAGCCACCACGTCCAGTGTCGTCTCGGCGCACGGAGATAGAGTAACCGGATAAATCTGCTGGGTTGCTCATCAAGGAGTAGGGATTAAGCCGCCGGGTACCGTGATCATCCATGTCGACGACGATATGAGCGCCCCCTGAGAAAGGTGGCATTGCATGACCATCGCTGCGAACAAAACGGAACCGTTTTATGAGTGGATTGACTTCCACCACCTCAGCAACAGTGACAGAAAGTCTCGGGGATTTGACTCTCATTTAAACCGCTCCACCACGTCAGGCACTTGGCCCGGATCTTCGGCGTCGATGTTGACACCTTGGAATGCGGCTATTCTCCGGGAGTAATGATCACGGACGAAAAGGAAAAGGCCACAATGACTACATTTAAAAGGATCGGTGCGTACATCTTCCGTGATGCCTTTGCAATGGACGCACTGTACTCTGCGCACGGTTGATCCGCGATGCTCGGTCTGAACCGCATCATGTGGCAGCCCGGCCTCCATTACATCGCGCTGAGCCTGACCGATTAGACCCTCAGTGCCGGCAAGGTAAATTTGTAGACCCATGTGGGCATCTGACAGCACTTTCTTGAGACGTGGTTGCGCGCAGGCGAAATTCGGACTCCGATGATATTGCGTCGCTCCAAGTGCCTCAAGACTCGCGCCCAAATCCTCACCGTTCGGTCCTGGCATGTAAATGATGTGTGATTTTGCCAAGAGGCTCTTTGCACTTGCCCCGGCTTTATCAAACAGTTCAAGAATGGCCTTAGCGCCTTCACCATCCGCAACAAACAAGTACCCCGAGCCGGGCTTAGGCTTCAATTCGCCATACACGGGACGACTCCGGATGGAGGGCTCAAAGTGTGTTTTTGTCATGATTCCAAGTTACCTTTGACAGCGCACACGCTCGCAGGACGTCAAACTGAATGCGTCGAGGATCAGTCCTTAGCGGTGCGCCGTTTTTTGTCGACATCGTAGAACGGCATGGGGGACGTAGTCGCTTGGATTTCTCCATGCGTTCCGCATCTAACAGTCAGCTTCGTGCCATTGTTGGCACACTCCACCGGAAGACGTGCAATCCCGATGTTGTGTTTGTTTAATGGCGAGTACATCGCTTGAGTGACAAGCCCAACCTTTTTCCCATCTTGGAAAACCGGCGCACCATTTCCTGGCACCTTGGTACCTTCGAACTTTAGACCCCAAATTTTAAAGCGCTCTTTGCCCCTCAGACGATAGTGCTCCTCTGCGCCACGGAAGCCAACTTTGTGGGCTGATACAGTGAAATCGAGGCCAAGTTCCCACAGGGTGTCGCCTGGACCTTCATTCTCGAAAGGATACATTTCTGAATTATCGAAGGGGT
>JAPLQC010000079.1:0-5349 GCA_026399895.1 Burkholderiales bacterium | reverse complement strand
TCGGTCCGCAACATATCGAGTGTGGTAAAGCGGCATGGAATAATTCCCATACCCTTTCCTTCGTCGAGGATACGATCCCAAATCATGGGAGCATCTTGACCCCGCACAAATAATTCGTAGCCGCGCTCGCCGGTATAACCTGTGCGAGAGATCATCGCTGGTTTACCGAAAAGCGAAGCATGCATATGACTGTAGTACGGTAAAGAACGGATGCGTTCAACGTGTTTTTCGAGGAAGTCTACGGCTAGAGGGCCCTGCAGTGAAAGGTTATGAAGATTATCATCGAAGCGCACCGATACGTCACGGCCAGTTGCAGCCATTGTTAGTTGCTCATGGCCTTGCCCAGAGCCATGAACAACCATGAAAGCATTGGGACCGGTGCGATAAATCACACAGTCATCAATAAATTTACCCGCGTCATTCAGCATGGAGGCATATACCGCCCTCCCCGGCATCAATTTTTCAACATTACGTGTGGTGGCGCGATCGATCAGATGACTAGCGGCGGGCCCTGTAATGTGGACCTTCTTCAGGCCAGAAACATCCATCAGTCCAGCCTTGGTTCGAATCGCCATGTACTCCGTGTCTGGATCAGCATCGTAACTCCAAGCGGTGCCCATACCGCTCCAATCTTCAAGATTCGAACCGAGGGCACGGTGACGATCTGCAAGGGCGGAAAATCTCCAAGAATTTGTCATCTGTCTTCTCCCGTTGAATAAAAAATGATGCACTAGTGGAAATCATTAAGAATGATACCCAACCTGCACATTCAAATTTTTTTAGAAAAATTATTGCAGGGATATATCGCTTCAAACACTTTCAAAAAAAAGCAGCCAAAGGCTGCCTTTCCTTATTTGTACAATTCACCGGCTTACACTGGCAATACAAAGTACCAATTCGCCCACAGGACAATGACCGCTCCCAATATCAGAGCGAGGTAGGGCAGTATGCCAGCCCGTTTCTCGCCTAGATCACCATTCGATAATCCAAGATCCTCAAGCGCCTCCGGAGGGAACTTACCACCATCCTGAATGTAGTGTCGATAAAGAAACACTGGAATAATAAGAGCGGCAAAGATCAGACCAACCCAGAGTGCGCTTGAGTAGCCCCAAACCTTGGCTCCGGCCCCTAGTAGCAGTGCGTTGACGAAAGCCAGAACAGTATTTACGCCTATGAGTAAAGTAGGGGCCTTCCAAGGACGCTCAATGTGACCCGAGTCAATCCGATGGATCCAACCGGCGTTCAGGTTCAGAAAGTTAAACAGGATATAACCCACGTTTGAGATAGCTAGAACATAGAAATATCCGCTTGCATCTGACGCAAGAGCCAGCAAGAACAGATTGAACGCAAAATCCGTCCACATCGCTTTAGTCGGCGCCCCATTTTCGTTCACATGGCTAAGATACTTTGGGAGCCAGCCATCGCGTGAGCCCTGGTACAGGGTGCGTGATGATCCGGCCATGGCAGTCATGATTGCCGAGAACAGCGCCAGAATCATCAGAATGACAAAGATTTGAATAACAGTTTTACTGTGGCCGACCATGCCTCCGAGTACTTCTGCAATCCCGGTGCCATCTGCGATCCCTGGCGCAAGCATGCCTGAATGACCCAACACGCCTTGGAATGCGTAGGGGACAAGGAAGAAAAATACCGCACAAAGTAAGCCTGAGAAGAATATCGCTCTAAACGTGTCTCTCTTAGGATCTTTCAATTCGCGGGTATAACAAACCGCAGTTTCAAAGCCGTAAGTCGACCAAGCGGCAATATAGAGAGCGCCTAGGAACAATGTCCAACCACCGTTGTTCCAAACACCTTCATCGACAGAGCCGGCAGTCAACGGTGGGACGATACCAGTGACGTTGGCGCTATCAATCGTACCTGTTAGTAATGGCACTAGGCCGACTAGTAACAAGGGAACCAGAACAACAATGGCGAGCACCTTCTGCGCCGATGCGGTGGAAGCAATCCCGCGATGCTGGATCGCAAAAATCACCAACATCAAAACTGCGCCAATCAAGAACGTAGCATTGAAGTGAAGCAAACCTAGACCTGGGATCCCAATTGAAACTGCCTCCCAGGTGCGAATAGCTGGGGTCAAGGCTGCCACACCGTCAAGCGTAAGCAGCGCTGTAACTCCATCCTCCGCCGAGGAACCCGAATTTGCGGCGAGCCATTCAACTACTCGCGGATCCGCCGTTGTTAATGTTGCAGCGTTGGCAGCAACCCAGTCAATGACCGCTTGTGAATCCCCAGCAGGAATTGGATACAGTGCGTTTAGAATATAGCCGGCTGCAATCGCGCAACCGAGAGATAGTACCGGGCTCCATGCGAACCAATTACACCAGACAGATAGTGGCGCAACGAGTTTCGAGTAGCGTAACCACGCCGTCGCACCATAGACAGAAGCGCCGCCGGATTTACTGCCGAACATCCCTGCAATTTCGGCATATGTGAAGGACTGTAAAAAGCCCATCGTCATCGAGACCATCCAAACAACGAAGGCTGCTTTACCGGCGACACCAGCAATCCCACCAATAGAAAACAAAACAAGAGGAGGAACACCTGCGGCGACCCAGAAAGCGCCTTTCCAATCAAGTGAACGATGCAGCTCTCCAGACACATTTTCAGCTGACATTGGAATACCTCTCTTTTTATTTACTATTAATTATTGTGGGCTGCATCCGCGATCGATGGTTATCAACTTGGCAGAAAGCGAATCATCTCAATCGTGGTGCACACACATAAGCGGGATTATTAGCTTATTGTCGGATCA
This sequence comes from Burkholderiales bacterium, assembly GCA_026399895.1. GTDB lineage: Bacteria > Pseudomonadota > Gammaproteobacteria > Burkholderiales > Burkholderiaceae_D > Pernthalerella. The sequence goes on along the minus strand of JAPLQC010000079.1, from coordinate 2,576 downwards.
ATATGTGTCGATAAAAACCAAGCTTGCTTTAGTTTGAACCAAACTTTGCGATCAGCAAAGCATTTTTTCCGAGCCTGAAACTTTCCTCTTTTGTCCGACCCTGGTCACCATCAGCAATTGGCATTAACCAGCATCATTTTTATTATGACAACTGCTGCGCTCGACAACCGAACTATGCCCCACTAGGCCAATGCTGTAGTGTCCTACTTTCTGCAACTGGTACTAATTATTCAGGTAGCTTTCCATCGTATCCTCAAGGGCGTGCTTCCACGGCGTATGGTGGATCGGTGCCATCGTGCCAGTAATAACTGATTTATAAGCGTTGTCGCGGAATGTCATAATGTCCGCTACCTTGTGGCCCTTCCACTGGAAGAAGGCCTCGCAAGCGCCATCGACGTCGAATGACGGATAGTCGGTTTCTGCAATTAGCTCTTTCACATAATCGCCCTGATAATGAATGGCGTCATGTGCATCCTTGCCAGCATCTTCCCGCGCAACGCGATCCGTAACATCCTTGATGAGCGTAGCCTTTTCAGTTGGAATCGCGATTCGGCCGAGAATAACATCTCGCACCCACCATGCTTGCGCATCGAACATGTTGAAGGTGAACCATTGATCCTGCATTCCGAGATAGAACAGTTTGGTATTGTGAATCCATGTAACACCCTTGTAGAGGTCTGCAGCAGCAAGGCGGTTCGCAGTCTTGAGGCGCAGATCATCAGGCAAGAAGGGGAAGTGGTGCTTGTAACCCGTACATAAAATGATGGCGTCGATATGTTTTGAAGTACCGTCTATGAAAAAGGCTGTCGTTCCCTCAACGCGCTCTAGCAAAGGAACTTCCTGCCAATTAACTGGCCACCCATATCCCATCGGGCCAGTACGATGAGAAACCGTAATCGATTTCGCACCATATTTCCAGCACTGGGAACCAATATCTTCGGCAGAGTATGACGTTCCTATGATCAAGATATCCATACCCTTGAACTCAAGCGCATCGCGGAAATCATGGGCGTGAAGTATTCGGCCACCAAACTTAGAAAAACCCGGAAACTCCGGCACGTTCGGGGTCGAAAAATGACCAGAAGCGACAACCACGTGATCAAAAACCTCTTCATACATACGGTCGTTTATTAGATCATGTGCTGTTACCGTGAAGGTTCCGGATTTCTCGTCATAGCGAACAAAGCGAATCGAAGTCGAGAATCGAATCCAATCTCGGACTCCAGCTTTCTTTACCCGCCCTTCAATGTAATCGAAGAGCACAGCGCGCGGCGGATAACTCGCGATCTGTTTACCGAAGTGTTCTTCGAAAGAATAATCGGCGAATTCCAACCCTTCTTTCGGTCCATTAGACCAAAGATAGCGATACATAGAGTTATGTACGGGCTCGCCGTGTTCGTCCAGACCCGTTCGCCACGAATAATTCCAAAGTCCGCCCCAATTGGCCTGCTTTTCAAAGCATACGATTTCCGGGATATCGGCCCCCTTCGCTTTCGCCGATTGAAACGCCCTGAGTTGGGCGAGGCCCGAGGGCCCTGCTCCGATAACCGCTATTCGTTTGGACATTATTTACTCCTCTGTGGGTGCTTAAACGCTATTTTTTCTTTGTCCCTATTCGGTAAGTAAGATAGCGACCGATGGCATCTGCTGTCAAATTATTTAATTCAGTGAAAACCAATTGGCGAGCTACCTGTTCCACATCCAACTTTACGGTCGCCGTTCAGGGCACGAGGGAGGCGACCGTGCCGCGCCGCGCAATAGGATTACTGGGAGCTGGCGCAATCGCGAAGATTTATCTTTGCTCACTAGCTGTTGATGCAGTGCGTCAACTGCAGCTTAACTAATGACTTTACAACCGCCGCCCCTCCCCCGATCTCAATTACTCTACGAACCCTGCTCTCAATGCGCTGCAGGCCTGTACGCTTTTCAAACTAATAACTATTTTTAATCAAACAACAGATCGTCAAGATCAAGCAGTAGTGGTCGTGTGAAATCAACGACAGATGTTTATGTTTACTGCAGTGATCATGAACTACCCACCGTAGATGATCAGGGGCTTTAAATCTTGTCGCAAGGTCTTTTGCGGATTAAGGTATCCAACGGGAAGAAACGCGATAAGCGTAGATGCCTAGCGATGAATAGGCATGCAAAGTTCAACAACAACTTGGGTATGCCCCATCACGCGAAACTCTAGCGTGCCACCATTAGCCAAGGCGATTTCCCTGCAAAGACTAAGGCCCAGGCCTATGCCATCAACCCGCCTGCTGCGCGATACATCGGCGCGGGAAAATCTATCGAAAACCTTGGACTCGAACGACTGATCGATTGGCTGACACGGATTAGAGAATCGAACATGTAGCAGCCCGCCTTCGCTCCAGGCAGAAATATCAATCCAACCGTCAGTCTCATTGTATTTAACCGCATTACTAAATAGATTATTCAGCAATTGCTGGAGCAGCGCGCGGTCGGTCAGCACAATCAGCTTTTTCTCGACCTTTCCGCGCAAGTCTAATGGCGGATCAAGCATCGCCACATCCGATCGCATCTCATCCGACATATCGCTGACGTTGACGACC
>JAPLQC010000041.1 GCA_026399895.1 Burkholderiales bacterium | reverse complement strand
TGCGTTCGCGATACGAGTACGCAATGTCTCGCCCTGCTCGAAGCCGATGTAATCTAGCCATTCGCTTTGTTCTACAAAGGCTTGCAAAGGGCCACTGCCACAGACTGCGATGCGGGTTACCGGCTTTTGCCGAATCGCTTGCGCGAGCGTGAGTAAACCTTTTTCAGCTGCCAGCCGGCCGATGAATAATCCACCGCGACGAGTATGTTCACCCGGTACGCCATTCGCTTCGACAAAGTTCGGTTTGATGCTTAGCTTTTCAGGCGGTAGACCACCACGTATGAAAATCTCGCGGCACATCTGGTTGAGCACGATGTAACGACGTACTCTATTTCGCCACGTACCTAGCATTCTGTGGCCGGACACCATACCCGCGCTTACTGCTGATTGCGCTAGTGAGCCGCGATAGCAACGATGCAGTACCGCGCGCCAAGGCCAGCGACCAACGCAGTCATCGCAATAGCGGCCATTGCGCATCAACATGGCCTGTGGGCATAACAGGCGGAAGTTGTGCAAGGTTTGTACTACCGGGATACCCAATTCGTCTGCTACGCCGTACAACGAGGGCGAGATAAGGGGGAAGGTATTGTGGGCATGAATCAGGTGCGGCCGAAAAGTCCCCAACAAGCGCCCGACTTCCATCACGGTACGCGTAGACCAAACGCTGCCCATCGCTGCCTGCCAACGTGGCAGGGCTTCTAGTTCAGTGTTATCGCGCCGGTACAGCATGACTTCATGTCCATGCCGTCTGAGCAGCGCGATCTCCGACTCGACCACCGTGTCTTCGCCACCGCGATACAGGTAGGCATTGTGTGCGACTAGGATTCTCATGCGCCGCGATGGTAGAGAGATGACGGCCTGGCTGCGATGCGCAGGCGCAAGTGACTCGGCTATGATCGACGTAGGTCAACAAGGAGGCGACGCGATGCAGCCAACGCAAGCAAAACAATCAACGGAATCGACAAAAGCCACACAGGCCATCAATCTCGCCGGCCAACGTGTGCTGCTGACGCAGGCATCGGATTTCATGGGGCCTGCGCTAGCCGAGGTGTTTCGTGAATGTGGCGCCGAAGTGATCGCGGCCGACGGCCCGATCACCGATCCCGATTATCCCAGGCGAGATTGACGTGCTGTTACTGAACTTGGGCGTGCCGGCGCCAACCAGCCCGGCGGGCGAAGTCAGCGATGACGAGTGGCGCTCGGTGTTCTCAGCGATGGTCGATCCGCTACCGAGATTTGCCCGCGCCGTGCTGCCGCAGATGCTGGCACGTGGCGGCGGGAAAATCCTGCTGATTGGCAGCGCATCTGCCTTGCGCGGCATGCGCCGAGCCTCGAGCTATAGCGCCGCGCGCGGTGCGCAGCTGGCCTGGGTTCAAGCAGTCGGTACCGAGCTGGCTAGCAAGCAGATTCAGGTCAACGCCATTGCCCAGAACTTTGTTGAGAACCCGACGTATTTTCCGCCCGAGGTGCAAGCCAATCGAGCGTTTCAGGAAAGGCTTAAACGCGAGGTGCCGTTGGGTCGGTTAGTTAGCGCGCGCGAGGATTCGATGTTCTGTGCGTATCTGGCTAGCGATCATGCCAATTGCTTTGTGGGTCAGGTTTTCCCGGTGTGTGGTGGCTGGGTTGGGCGTTGATAAAAGCCGCATAATTTGTATTATGTAAAACGATGGATGGACCCCAAACTGAAGGTTCCCAGTCCCGTAGCCATTCCTGTATCGAGTCTTACCCGGCCTTTTGTCTAGCCATGGTCATCTCAGTAATCAGTCTTAGATGCAGCCAGAATCAAGTCTTCTTTTTCAAGCTGCGTTGAAGCCACGGCCTAAATCCGTTTTTACTTCCTAAGCCGGCTCTCGCGGATTGGTTGCTCCATAATCAAGCCCGCAACCATGGATAGCTCTGATGCGATTAGATTGATTACATCGTCCGATGTAATCATCCCGAACAACCCGCCGGCGCGATTCACCACCGGTAGCCGGCGAATCTTTTTACCCCGCATGACGCCCAGCGCCTCGTTCAGGCTGGCGTCTTCTTGTACGGTGGTGACCGGTGAACTCATCAATTCAGCCGCTGAAAACATCTTGGGGTCGACATCTAGGGCCAAGGTCTCGACCAAAATATCCCGG
>JAPLQC010000029.1:23752-59596 GCA_026399895.1 Burkholderiales bacterium | reverse complement strand
CCGCATGACATGGTGTACCGACATCCATTCCCCGGCCCGGGTCTTGGCGTGCGCATTCTCGGTGAAGTGAAAAAAGAGTTTGCCGACTTGCTGCGCCGTGCAGATGCGATTTTCATCGAAGAGCTGCGCAACACGGCGATACCGCTATCGCAAGAGCTGGCAGAGGGAGCGCCGGTGGGGCATTTCCATAAGAATTGGTACGACGCGACCAGCCAAGCGTTTGCTGTTTTCTTGCCGGTGAAATCAGTCGGCGTGATGGGGGATGGCCGGACCTATGAGTATGTCGTTGCGCTGCGTGCAGTGCAGACACAAGACTTTATGACCGCGCATTGGGCGCACCTGCCGCATGAGCTTTTAGCGCGCGTATCGAATCGCATCATCAACGAGGTGCGAGGTATCAACCGCGTGGTCTACGACATTTCGGGTAAGCCGCCAGCGACGATTGAGTGGGAATAATTCAGGGTCTACTAAGCGGACGGCTAAGCCAGAAAGTGCGAAGTTCGCTTTCCAGAAGGGTTAACTATGGTGGAATACTCAGCGAGCTGTCTTTGCGGTCACGTCAAGCTTAAGATTTCCGGCAAACCTAAGTTCCCGCACCTGTGTTCCTGCTCGATGTGTCGTCGCACTTCGGGAGCGCCGACCGTGGCGTGGGCCGACTTTGAGGGCTCGGCTATCGAGTGGCTCGGGCGAGGTAGACCCAAGCACTTCCAATCTTCCGAGCGGACAAAGAGGGGCTTCTGCCCAAAGTGTGGCTGCTTGATCTGCGCTGTAGATAACGATCGCACGGCCATTAGCGTTACTTTGGCATGTTTGGATAATCCTGAGTTGATCGTTCCTGGCAAGACTCATAGCTTTAAGTCTGATGCGCCGAACTGGTGGCATGTTTCAGTAGGATGAGTAAAGCGGGATTTGCGGGTTGAGCGAACCCCAAATTGCTTTTGCTGTGCGACGGTTGAGTGGGAATGACTTGTTAATTCTTAATTGGAACTAGCGCATGAGTTGGGTCTATTTGGTTCTGGCGGGTCTTTTCGAGATAGGCTGGCCTGTCGGCATAAAAATTTCTCAGGCCTCGGAGACTCGCTGGCTTGGCATCGCAATTGCCTTGAGTTTCATGGCGGTGAGCGGGTATTTCCTCTGGCTTGCTCAGCAAAACATACCCATTGGAACGGCTTACGCGATCTGGACTGGTATCGGTGGTGCCGGGACGTTCATTGTTGGTGTACTGTTTTTCGAAGACGCGCTGTCGCTGATGCGCATACTCGGCGTTTTGCTGATCATTCTCGGTGTTGCTGCGCTTAAGTTTTCAAGCTGAACTATTCATGCCGAGTCTTATCTAGTGGCTCGTAGGGTAGTGACCTCTCGCCATTGTGCTCGGCAGTCGCTGACTTCATTAGTGAAGTTCCCAGATCAAATCTTATTTGCTTGATGAGGAATGATCGTCATCCAATGCTACGCCTGCAGTCTTCGCAGTATCGTCAGTAGTCTTACCTAGTAAAGTGTCTGGAAAGCTCATGTGAGTGCCGTTCCACCGTTGACCACACCAACATTCGCCATCTGCGTTAATTATGCAGGTACCAGTTCCACAACAACGTGCGTCTTCCATGAGCTTCTCCAATTCAATAACATCTGGGTGAATAGTGGTTTTGAAAAATTACATTTGCTGAGCGCAATGATCAGAACACAATTCAGTGTTTAAATTTCCTACATAATCTCATGACAAAAAATAAAGTTGCTTTGGTAGGAAAGAAATCCTTGAGAGTTTACCTAATCTTGGTAGCGCTCTTTGTTTTGATCTTCGGCGGCATAACGATCCTAGCTCTCTTCATCTCTCGTATCAGTTAGGCCATTGTCTCATTGAAAAATGTCACGCTGGTAGACTTTAATACACTAGGATAAGGCGTACTTCGGCTCTAGCGGGTGGTTTTCCCCTAGCGGTATAGCTGCTATTTTTGAAAGTATTCAGTGGAAATCAAGGTCAACTTCCTCGATAAGCTTCGGCTTGAAGCAAAATTCGATGACTTCACAGTAATCTCTGACCAGCCTATTCGCTATAAAGGCGATGGCTCGGCGCCCGGTCCTTTTGATTACTTTCTAGCCTCGTCAGCTTTGTGCGCTGCTTACTTCGTAAAGTTGTACTGCGAAACCCGCAATCTATCGACTGAAAACATACGTCTGTCGCAAAACAATATTGTTGATCCGGAAAACCGTTATCAGCAAATCTTCAAGATTCAGGTTGAGCTGCCGCCGGATATTCCGGAAGTAGATCGCCGCGGTATTTTGCGCTCCATTGAGCGCTGTTCAGTCAAAAAAGTTGTGCAAGCCGGGCCTGAGTTCGTTATTGAAGAAGTAGAGAGCCTGGATGCCGACGCACAGGCTTTGCTCAGCTTGAATCCCAACTCTGACACTAGCACCTTTATTGCTGGTAAAGACCTGCCCTTGGAGCAAACCATAGCCAATATGTCGGGTCTGTTGGCCGACTTGGGCATCAAGATTGAAATTGCTTCCTGGCGCAATATCATTCCCCATGTGTGGTCTTTGCATATTCGAGATGCACACTCACCGATGTGTTTCACCAATGGTAAGGGTGCGACCAAAGAAAGCGCATTGGCGTCGGCATTGGGTGAATATATCGAGCGACTCAGTAATAACCATTTCTACGCCGGTGCTTATTGGGGCGAAGATATCGCTAACGCGGCGTTTGTTCATTACCCGAATGAACGGTGGTTCAAGCTAGGCCCCGGAGATGCGTTACCGGTTGAGATTCTCGATGAGTACTGCCTGAATATTTACAATCCCGATGGCGAACTACGTGGCTCTCATCTGATCGACACTAACTCCGGCAATGTGGAACGCGGCATTTGTTCGCTGCCATACGTGCGACAGTCAGACGGTGAGGTGGTGTATTTCCCGTCGAATCTCATAGAAAACCTATTTGCCAGCAATGGCATGAGTGCTGGTAATACGTTGGCCGAAGCGCAGGTGCAATGCCTGTCCGAGATTTTTGAGCGAGCGGTTAAACGCGAAATTTTAGAAGGTGAAATCGCTTTGCCTGATGTGCCAAACGAGGTGTTGGCGAAATATCCTGACATCCTCGCTGGTATTCAAGGGTTGGAGGAGCAGGGGTTTCCGGTGCTGGTGAAAGATGCGTCGCTGGGTGGTGTCTATCCGGTGATGTGCGTCACCTTGATGAACCCGCGCACCGGGGGTGTGTTTGCATCATTCGGTGCGCACCCCAACTTCGAGGTAGCGCTGGAGCGTAGTTTGACTGAATTGCTGCAGGGTCGTAGCTTTGAGGGGCTCAACGATTTACCCCGTCCCACCTTCGAGAGTAATGCAGTTACCGAGCCCAATAATTTTGTGGAGCATTTCATTGATTCCAGCGGCATTGTGTCGTGGCGTTTTTTCAGTAGTAAAGCGAATTACGAGTTCGTTGAGTGGGACTTTTCTAGTCATGGTGAAAACGCTAATCGTGACGAAGCTGCAAGCCTGTTTCGTATTCTTAATGACATGGGCAAAGAGGTGTACACGGCGGTCGTTGATCAGTTGGGTGCTACAGCATGCCGGATTCTGGTCCCTGGTTACTCAGAGGTTTATCCGGTCGAAGACTTGATCTGGGATAACACCAATCAGGCACTCTTGTTTCGTGCCGATATTCTGAACTTACATCGGCTGGATGACGCCAGCCTCGAGGCACTGCTTGAGCGTTTGAATAACAATGAGCTGGATGATTACGCTGACATTGCGACGCTGATTGGAATCGAGTTTGACGAGAATACGGTCTGGGGACAGCTGACCGTTCTCGAGTTGAAATTACTTATTCATCTCGCCTTGCAGCAATTTGAAGAGACGCTCGAGTTGGTAGAGGCCTTCCTGCAGTACAACGACAATTCTGTCGAGCGAGGATTGTTTTATCAGGCCCTGAATGCGGTGCTGGAGGTGCTACTTGATGACGATATGGAGCTGGAAGATTACACAGTGAACTTACGTCGGATGTTTGGCAACGATCGGATGGATGCCGTCATGGGATCGGTAGAGGGTAGCGTACGCTTCTACGGATTAACGCCAACGAGTATGAAACTCGAGGGGCTAGATAGACACCATCGCCTGATCGACAGCTATAAAAAATTGCACAAGGCACGAGCCGTCTGACGGTTACCACTACCGCAGTGATGATGGCAACGGCCAGCGGTAACTAATACGCCCGAAGTCGACAATGTACAGCCCTTCACTCGGACTCAGTTGATTTCTTCGATCGCTTCCATCGATCACCCACCATAATCAAACCGGCGCGGATAACATATAAAACAATGATGGTTCCGAGCAGATTGCCAACAAACATGGCAAGAAAGCTTGTTGAAAAACTCTCAGCAACACCTTGGGTCGCGTACCAAATCGAGTGCATCAGCGCGCTGGCTGCAGCAAAGACGGTGGCTAATAAGAAAAGGGACTTCGCGTTGAGATTTTTCAGATTGACGGATAGGCCATAGCGCAGCGCCACATAATAGGTGAGCAGAGGCGCGCCGGCAGAAATCAGGGACTCTACGACCATGCCAAGCGGCGTAGTCTGACCCAGAATCAGGGCTGCCAGTAGCGACCCCAGAAAAATCCCGATAGCCCCAATGCTACCCAGCAGAAGAATACCAAGCAGACGCAAGCCAGCCGGCAAAAAAATCCAGTGAGCACCACGATGATGCTCGAGATTAGAGAACAAAACATCATTGGCGTAAAAGCCAACGAAGTATAGGGTCGCAACGGCCAAGATATACATATGCTTGCGAGTAGCGTGTGAATGCTGACAGCGCTGACAGAGCGCTATCTTATGGTTAGGTTAGTCTAACCTAAAGTTAGTATGCGCATGCTTTGAAACTAATTGAATGACGGACACCTGTCGCTATAGAGATTTTTCTAAATAATTATAATAATGAATAGAAAACTTCTGTTTCAAGGAAAGTTTCCCAACCGACCTTCTCTATACTCGCGCAAACGCTTTGGGAGATTTCATGAGCAGTACAGTCAGCAGTGCAGCCAATAGCGATAAAAACCTGGCAGGAGATCTGTGGGGTGGGCTTGCCGCGATGTTGGTGGCGCTCCCATCTGCTATCGCATTTGGTGTCACCATCCTGGCTCCTCTCGGGCCGCAGTTTGGCGCGCAGGGCGCTATCGCTGGCCTGATCGGGGTAACGATACTCGGGCTATTAGCCGCGCTACTAGGCGGCACGCGGCGGCTGATCTCTGCGCCTAGTGCACCTGCAGCGGCTGTGATCTCGGCGTTGGCCATCGAACTGGTCCATCAGGGACACGATCCCGCATCGATTCTGCTCATTTTGTTTTTGGTTGCGGTTTGCAGCAGCCTGCTACAGATCATGCTCGGTGCATTTGGTATCGGACAGCTGATTCGCTATATGCCGTTTCCAGTTGTGAGCGGCTATTTGAGTGGTGTTGGTTTGATCATCATCGCCTCGCAATTACCGAAGCTGCTGGGCGTGCCAGCGGGCACTGACTGGTTCAATGCGCTGCTGCATCCGGCGGATTGGAGCGGCGCCAGTTTACTGATTGGCGCCACCACCATGGCGATGATGATGATTGCGACGCGCTTTCCTTCGCGCCGTGTTCCGGCAGTGATTCAGGGCTTGGCTGCCGGTGTGGTGATGTACTGGTTGCTCGCGCTCAGCGCGTATCCTACGTTAGCCAGTCTGGATCAGAATACCTTTGTGATTGGGCGTTTTGATCTTGGCTCCGGCGGCATCTGGGGCAGCATGGTCGCGGCCTGGGATCGCTTTGGTTCGGTGCCGCTACCGCACTGGGAGCAAGTGATCGTGCCAGCGCTGACGCTGGCCGTTTTGCTCTCGATTGATACGCTTAAAACCTGTCTCGTACTGGACGCCATGTCTGGCACGCGGCACGACTCGAACCGTGAACTGATCGGCCAAGGTCTGGGCAATCTGGCCTCGACGCTGTTTGGTGGCACGCCCGGCTCGGGCACCATGGGTGCGTCGCTGGTGAATCGTGCTAGTGGCGGCATGACAAAAATGTCGGGCGTGTTCGCTGGTCTATGGTCGATGTTGGCGTTTTTGGTGCTGACGCCTTTGCTGTGCTGGTTGCCGGTCGCTGCATTGGCGGGCTTGTTGCTGGTAATCGGTTTTCGGATGATTGACTGGCATTTATTTCACCTGGCGCGATCGCGCGTCACGGTGCTGGATTTCTTGGTCATTATTTCCGTTGTGGTGGTAGCCAAGATGGTTGGTCTGATCGCTGCCTCCGCACTCGGTGTCGTGTTGGCGATTCTGATGTTCATACGAGAACAGATTCACTCGTCAACTATCCGGCACCAGAGCCGTGGTGACGTAATTTTTTCCAAGCGCGTTCGCTCGCGTAAAGAGCGCGAGGCACTGCGCGAGCATGGCGCGAGTAATCTGATTTATGAGTTACAGGGCAGTCTGTTCTTTGGCAATACCGATGCGCTGTACCGCAGGCTCGAACCTGATCTTCAAAAAGCTCGCTATCTGATTCTGGATTTTCAGCGCGTGCAATCGATTGATATGACTGCGGCGCACATGCTTGACCGTGTACGCGCGCAGCTCGCTGAACGTGGCGCGACTTTATTGCTCTCGCGCTTGCCGTTTACTTTGCCGACCGGGCGCAATTTACGCGGTTATTTGAAAGAGCTGGGTGTCACCCATAGCGGTGAGGAGATTCGTATCTTTGATGATTTTGCTGACGCGCTGGAGTGGGTCGAGGAAGAAACGCTGCGCACGCTCGGTGTACATGTGGATGAGGGCCGTCCGCTGAAGCTAGACGAGTTTGAGTTATTCAGCGACATGCAGCCTAGTACATTAGCGGCGCTACAACCTTGCGTACAAAAACGCTTTTATGCAGCCGGCGAAACGATTTTTATCGCGGGCACTCCCGGTGATTCACTCATGCTGATTGCCCATGGTTCGGTGCGTATTGATTTATTGCTAGAAGAAGCACGACGCATGCACATGGCGACTTTCGGTCGAGGGCAGTTTTTTGGTGAGATGTCTTTCCTTGATCATCACCCGCACTCGGCAGATGTTACGGCGGTGACGGACACTGAGCTGTTGATCTTGCCGCGGCCGGATTTTGATCGCTATGCCGCCGAAGATCCGGTGATGGCTTCCCATGTATTCGCCTCGCTGTCTATCGCGCTTGCCGACCGCTTACGTCACACCAACGAGGAACTGCGCGCGCTTGAATCGGGTTGATCAGACTAGCGCCTAATAGTGACTCCTAGTGCATTCTCATGCCCATCAATGCCCCTAACACGCTGTGGATGGCATGCTGTTTGGTCAAATTGCCGATTGGTCATGTTCGGTTGCTCTCACAGTAATTCGGTAGACGAAACCTGCGTTCACCTAGTAAATTATCGATTCGGCCGCGCTATGATTATTTTCAAATTACTATCATTCGTGCGGCTGTCGTTCGTCTAACTAAAAACATAACGATTACGGAGACACTTGCATGTCGCAGACCAAATTCCTGTTGCCTGAAGACCGCATTCCACGCCGCTGGTACAACATTCAGGCGGATCTGCCTACGCCTCTGCCGCCCCCGCTGCACCCGGGCACTTTGCAGCCTATCGGTCCGGCTGATCTCGAGCCGCTGTTCCCGATGGAACTGATCATGCAGGAGGTTTCCACCGAGCGCGAGATTGATATTCCGGAGCCAGTGCGCGAGGTGTACAAGCTGTGGCGTCCAGCGCCGCTGTTCCGTGCGTACCGCCTCGAGCAGGCGCTGCAAACTCCGGCAAAAATTTTCTACAAATACGAGGGCGGGAGTCCTGCCGGTAGCCACAAGCCGAACACCGCGATCCCGCAAGCGTTTTATAACCAGCAAGCGGGCGTGAAACGTCTGACCACAGAAACCGGCGCAGGGCAGTGGGGTACATCGCTGTCATTCGCAGGGTCATTGTTCGATATTGATGTCACCGTGTTTCAGGTGCGTGTGTCTTACGACCAGAAACCCTACCGTCGCGCTGTGATGGAGACTTACGGCGCACGCTGTTTGCCATCACCGTCCACCGAAACCAACTACGGCCGCAAGGTGTTGGCTGACCGTGCTGATCACCCGGGCAGCTTGGGGATTGCCATCTCCGAAGCGGTTGAGGTGGCTGCAACCAATGCCGACACCAAATACGCATTGGGTTCGGTGCTGAACCATGTGCTGATGCACCAGACCATCATCGGCATTGAGTCGATGGAGCAGATGGCGATGGCAGATGCGTATCCTGACGTGATCGTTGGTTGTACAGGCGGTGGTTCCAACTTCGCGGGTATCGCGTTCCCCTTTATTGGCGCAGGCCTGCGGGGTGGTGCCAAGCCGCGCATCGTTGCGGTTAAGCCCGCAGCTTGCCCCTCACTGACCCGTGGTCGTTATGCCTACGACTTCGGCGATACCGGTCATATGGCACCACTCACCAAGATGCACACGCTGGGCTCGTCCTTCACACCTCCCGGCTTCCACGCCGGTGGTCTGCGCTATCACGGCATGGCGCCGCTGGTCTCGCATTTGAAAGAGCTTGGTTTGCTTGAAGCCGTGGCGTATCACCAGACCGAGTGCTTTGCGGCCGGTGTGCTGTTCGCACGTCATGAAGGTATCGTGCCCGCACCAGAAGCCAATCATGCGGTGAAGGGTGCGATTGAAGAAGCATTGCGCTGCAAGCGTGAAGGTAAGAGCGAGACAATTCTGCTCAACCTGTGCGGCCATGGTCACTTCGATATGGCGGCTTACCAGAACTACTTCTCCGGCAACCTGAAAGACGAAAACTACAGCGAGCAAGAGCTTGCAATGGCCTTGGCCGGCATGCCGAGCGTGCCGGAGGCTGCATGAGCTAAATGTCATTAAAGACTCGACGCGGCTAGAAGCGTCGATGGTCTGATCTTAAACACCGGGCGCGCCCCGGTGTTTTTTTTGATGTGATCGCTGGAGATGGGGCCGCGGGGGATGACGACCGGTGTTCCTCGGGGTGCGATATATAAGTACACAGCACCGTATAATCTAGGGTTATTCCAGCGCAGCGGTTCGCCCGCTTAACATCTGTGGAGCGGTCGCGAGGAAGATAGACTCGACGCTATCTGCCGCTTTTGCGATACCGATTTTGTGGGTATCGATGGCGTGAATGGTGGCCGCTTCGCTGATGCGCAAGCCTTGGCAGCCGCGATTGATGCTCAGTGGCTGGCGAGCGAGTCGCAGCACAAGTATGTGGTGTTCACGGGCGGTGAGCCGTTACTGCAGCTTGATGAAGCCCTGATTTCAGCGATGCACGCCCGTGGCTTTGAGGTGGCGATTGAAACCAATGGCACCTTACCCGTACCCGCGGGCGTTGATTGGGTCTGTGTCAGCCCCAAGCAGGGTGCGGCGCTGGTGGTTGAGCGCGGCGATGAAATCAAAGTCGTGGTGCCGCAAACGGGTCAGGACCTGGCTGCTTTTGAGCAGCTGAGTTTCCAGCATTTTTTTTTACAGCCGATGGATGGCCCCGATAAACAACGCAATACCGAATTCGCTATTAGCACCTGTAAGCAGCGCCCGCGTTGGCGCTTGTCGGTGCAGATGCACAAGTTGCTGCAATTACCCTGAGATTCATGATCACTATTACCCGCAAACTTGAGTTCGACGCCGGTCACCGGATTCCAGACCATAAGAGTCAGTGTCGTAACCTGCACGGGCACCGCTACGTGCTTGAAATTACCCTCGTCGGTCAGGTTATCGAGCAAGAGGGGAGTTCCGACAACGGCATGATCATGGATTTCTCCGACGTCAAAGCGATCGCTCACCAGCATCTGGTGGATGTTTGGGACCATGCATTTCTGGTGTATGCCAAAGACACCCCCGTCAGAGATTTTTTGAATTCGCTGCCAAGCCACAAGACCGTAGTGATTGATCGGATTCCGACGGTAGAGAATCTCGCGCGAACAGCATTCGATATTTTGAAGGCCGCGTTTATTGATCGCTACGGCACTGGGCTGAGGCTGCAAAAATTGGTGCTGCACGAGACGCCCAATTGCTGGGCCGAGATCACCGAGGCTGAATGACGGACCACGACTACATGCAACTAGCGCTGGCGCAGGCAGCAGAGGCACGCGCTGTTGGCGAGGTGCCCGTAGGCGCGGTGATTGTGAAAGACGGCGAGGTGATTGCGACGGGCTTTAATCGTCCCATCAGCCGCCATGACCCGACGCATCATGCAGAGATCGCGGCGCTGCGTGCAGCGGCGACGGCCGTTGGTAATTATCGTTTGCCCGGTTGCACCTTGTACGTCACGCTGGAACCTTGCGTGATGTGCGCTGGGGCGATGATGCATGCGCGGATTGCGCGGGTGGTGTTCGGCGCGCGTGACCCCAAGACCGGCGCTTGCGGATCGGTGCTGAATCTTTTTGCAAATACGCAATTGAACCATCACGCTGAAGTCGTGGGCGGTGTACTAGCTGACGAATGCGGCACAATGCTGTCTGATTTTTTTGCGGAGCGGCGCCAGCAGTCGCGCACAGAGCATTCATGAGCAGAACTTTCCATATTGCGGTGGTAGCGCCCAGCGGCTATGCGCCTGACCCGGCTGCTTTTACACGCGGTCTGGACCATCTGCGCTCGCTCGGGCATACCGTGCAGGATTTTTCTGCCAATGGCACGCGTGAACAGCGCTTCGCTGCCAGCGATGCCGAGCGCGTCGCGCAACTCCATGCCGCTGCGCTTGATCCAGATGTTGAGATGGTGATCGCGCTACGTGGTGGCTATGGCCTGTCGCGTTTACTGCCAGCCATTGATTTCAACCTGCTGACCCGCAGTGTGCTCGAGGGTGGCAAGCGCTGGGTGGGTCATAGTGATTTCACGGTCGTTCAGTTGGCCATGCTGGCCACTGCGGGCGCGGGTAGTTTTGCCGGGCCGATGATTTGCGACGATTTCAGTCGCGCAGATCTGAGTGAATTTACGCATCAGCATTTCTGGCAGTGTGTGACGCAAGATACCTATCGCATCGATGTCGAAGCACAGGGTAATCCGTTAGCGCGTATCGAAGGTACTCTGTGGGGCGGTAATTTGACCATGCTCTGCCACTTGATCGGTACGCCATGGATGCCAACGGTACAGGACGGCATTCTATTTATCGAGGATGTCAATGAACATCCTTACCGCGTCGAGCGTATGCTGCTACAGCTGGCGCATGCTGGTGTATTGCATCAGCAGCGCGCAATCGTGTTCGGTGATTTTTCAGGCTACAAGCTGACCGACTACGACAATGGTTACGACTTCAACCAGATGCTTAGCTACCTGCGGTCGCGTTTCGATATCCCGATCATGCAAGGTTTGCCGTTTGGTCATATGAAAGACAAGCTGACCCTGCCGATCGGTGCGCGCTGTGCGCTGGATTCATCGGGTGATGGGTTCACCATGACGATGCATTCCTATCCGTCTCAGTCAGCAAAGTGACATTCCTGATCATCGGAAGTCTAAGCTGGGCTAAACCGTATTTCTCTGGAGCGTGTGTTGGAAATCAAGACCGTTGAATTTGAAAAGCCCGATGCAGACGGTATCAGTTGCGTGACCTCGGCCTGGGCCAAAGTACCTGCACCGGTCACGTCGCAACAGCGTTTGCAGCTGAAGGAGCGTGCGCGCGCCTTGTTGAAAGAAAAGGGCGCGGTACTGGTGGCGCATTATTACGTCGACGCCGACTTGCAGGATCTGGCTGAAGAAACCGGCGGTTGCGTCTCTGACTCGCTGGAGATGGCGCGTTTCGGTCGTGATCATGCTGCAAAGACCTTGGTGGTTGCTGGTGTGCGTTCCTGCAACTGGCCCGGGGCAGGCGGGCCGGAAAGGGTGGCCTCCTGCACGGCGGCCACGGTGTTGGTGGTCCCGTCGCTCAGATAGAGGGTGTCGGGCAGATCCTGCGGATCGGGGACGCCGTTGACGAGGAAATCGGGGCGGCCATCCTCGAATGCGCCCGAGGCCTGCACGAGGTGGATCAGCTCATGGATGGTGACCTCGTCGATCGGTCTCGATATCGTCAAACATCTTCACGAGCAGGGCCAGAAAATTATCTGGGCGCCAGACCGTCATCTGGGTGGTTATATCCAACAGCAGACCGGTGCCGACATGCTGTTATGGCAGGGCTCCTGCATGGTGCATGATGAGTTCAAGGGTATCGAGCTCGATCTGCTGCGCGCGGAATATCCAAAAGCGAAAGTGCTGGTGCATCCTGAGTCACCTGCTGCCGTAGTGGCGCAAGCGGATGTCGTAGGCTCGACCTCGCAGCTGATAGCAGCGGCAGTGTCACTGGACGCAAAAGAGTTTATCGTCGCCACCGACAACGGTATCTTGCACAAGATGCGTCAAGCCGCGCCAGGTAAGGTGTTCATCGAAGCACCGACCGCGGGTAACAGCGCCACCTGCAAGAGTTGCGCGCATTGCCCGTGGATGGCGATGAATGGACTTCAAAACCTGATTGATGTGCTTGAAAGTGGCGCCAACGAGATTCATGTCGAACCAGCTACGCGCGAGAAAGCCGTCACCTGCATCAACCGCATTCAACCGCATGCTCGACTTTGCAGCAGCTAAAAAAGCAAACGTCAGGCCTTCATCCGACCTTGCTGCTGAGCAGAAGCTGTTTTCTGGCATCGGCCCAGCGTGAGCGGGCGCGTTAATAACGAACGATTTAGTTTAGACGCGTCAATTATTTCGAGCAAAGCGACTTGAGTAACCTGAAAAACCCTTTCGCGCCGTTTGATGATGCACTAGCTGAAGCGATGGCGGTGAATATTCGCGCTGCGCTTGTCGAAGATATTGGTAGCGGAGACTGGACTGTGCTGCTGCTGCCTGAGTCTTCACAAGTGAAGGCGAAAGTGGTCGTTCGCGAAGAAGCCGTGCTATGCGGTGCGCCGTGGTTTGAAGGCGTGATGACGCAGGTTAATCCGCATATCCGTATTGAGTGGCATTTCGCCGAGGGTGATTTGATGCCAGCAGATTCAACGGTCTGTAGCATCTCTGGGCCGGCAAGGTCATTGATGACGGCCGAACGTCCTGCGCTTAACTTCCTGCAATTACTGTCGGGCGTCGCGACGACGACGCGCGATTACGTGAAACTCATTGAAGGCACCAAGGCCTCCATACTCGACACACGCAAAACGCTGCCGGGATTGCGGCTCGCTCAAAAATACGCTGTCCGTGTGGGCGGTGGTAAGAACCAGCGCCTTGCCTTGTATAACGGTATTCTAATCAAAGAAAACCATATCGCCGCTGCTGGCAGTATCAAGGCGGCGATGGACGCTGCGCACTCTCTGAACGCAGGCGTTTCGATTCAAATCGAGGTTGAAAATCTTGACGAGTTAAAGCAAGCGCTCGATGCCGGTGCGACTTCCGTGCTGCTCGATAACTTCACGAACAACATGATGCGCGAAGCCGTTGCAATGACGGCGGGCAAGGCGGTACTCGAGGCCTCGGGTGGCGTGAACCGCGATAGTGTGCGAGCGATAGCCGAAACCGGTGTTGATCGGATTTCTATCGGTGCGCTGACCAAAGACCTGAAGGCGACGGATTACTCACTTAGAGTGTCTGCCCCAACTTAGTTTAGGGAATCAGGTTGCTCGGCAACGCAGGATTGGGCCTAACTATAGGCATCTTCATGTTAGTCGCCCAAGTCTGACCGAATATAGCTTCGGCTTTCTTCGCGCCGGTCACGAAGGATGAAAAACATTCGATATAACCCGACACTCACCACCATGCCCCAGACCATCCCGGTGAACATTCCACCGAGCATTTTGTCAACGGATATTCCATTTATCGTGCGGATTGATTGAACAAACATCGTCGAGCCGAGCGTCATCCCCAACAACATCCAAGTCGAGCAAAGAATATTTTGTGTCAGCATCGAGCAAAGTCGACGACATTCCGGACGCAGAAGTCGTAGTGTTGGTATTGCACTAACACCTCCCGCCACCATCAGCGCGTGCATGCCGGGGAACAAACTGGCGTGAAACATCATGGATTCAAGCAATCCCGGGGGAGACTTTGTAACGCACAGGGTTTCAAGAATCGCAATAGGCGTGCGATACCGAGCGACAGCATGACATTGGGTGGTGATAAACCGACTCTTTGCGGCCTCAACCACGTAAGTGCGGCACAACCGGAGGTAACCCCGGCGAGCGTGAGCAATAGCAAACTGGCACCGCCGTCACCTGCGCTGCCAACTTGCAGCAGCGACAAAGCCACGCAGATTAATAATGCCAATGTAGCTAGATTATTAGCAGTATTTTTAATCGCATCCATTTATGCGAGACGTATACCACTATTTTCTTGATTTAGTGCTAGGATCATTCAACAACAGTTGCGATCTGCAAATCGTTTCGCTGAAGATAATGGTTTTATTTGTAGTGGTCGGAACGTGCACTCGTCGTATCGAGGACGTCCGATTTGTTCGAACGGCTTCGCACCAACAAAAAATCACTGCGGCGCATCGCAGATATAACTAGGAGACGACAATGATTCCCCCGTCATTCGATTATCACTGCCCCACCTCGGTTTCTGAAGCGGTCGCTTTACTGTCGAAGTTCGGCGGAGAAGCAAAAATTCTCGCAGGTGGTCATAGCTTGTTGCCGATGATGAAACTGCGCTTTGCTGAACCGGCTAACCTGATCGATATCAACAAAATTCCCGAGCTTAGGGGCATTAAAGAAGAAGGTGGCCTAATCAAAATCGGGGCCATGACTACTGAGAACCAAATTCTGTTTTCTGATTTATTGCAGAGAAAAGTACCTCTTTTGCCCGAGGCTGCGAAGCTCATTGCAGATCCGCAGGTACGTAACCGCGGCACTATCGGCGGAGATATTGCTCATGGCGATCCGGCGAATGATCATCCTGCGATTGCTATGGCACTTGACGCGACCTTCGTACTACAAGGGCCTAGTGGTCAGCGAAAAGTAAAGGCTGTTGATTTCTTCCACGGCACTTATATGACTGACATGGCCGAGGACGAGATGATGGTCTCCATCGAGATCTCACCCTTTGCGCCAAACACAGGCTATGCCTACCAAAAGCTCAAACGAAAAACCGGCGATTGGGCGACTGCGGCAGCGGCAGTTGTACTTCAGATGTCAGGGAATAAAGTCGCCCATATCGCGATTGGTCTAACCAATGTTGCTCCAACTGCACTTAGAGCAACCGAAGCTGAGCAACTAATGATTGGGCAGGAATTGAGTACTGCATTACTACATCGAGTATCTGAGAGCGTACGCTCGATTTGTGATCCCGCCGAGGACCTACGCGGCGATGCTGAGTACAAGACAGCCATGGCTGGCGAGATGACGCGGCGGGCTATTGCTGCTGCAGTCGCACGATGCCAATAACAAGATTCGGAGGGAGACATCATGAGCAAGAAAATCGTTTCAATGAATATCAACGGCAAAAAAGTGGAAGAGGCCGTAGAGCCGCGCACGCTGCTGGTTCACTTCCTGCGCGAAAAATTGAACCTTACGGGTGCGCATATTGGTTGTGAAACTAGTCATTGCGGCGCATGCACTGTTGACATTGATGGTGAATCCGTCAAGTCATGCACCTGCTTTGCTGTTCAGTGTGAGGGTAGTGATATCGTTACCGTTGAAGGCCTAGCGCAAGGCGGAGTTCTTCATGCGGTTCAAGAAGGTTTCTACCAAGAGCATGGTCTTCAGTGCGGATTCTGTACACCCGGGATGTTGACCCGCGCTTATCGCTTTCTAAAAGACAATCCCGATCCTACCGAGGAAGAAATTCGTATTGGGATGTCGGGCAATCTATGTCGTTGTACCGGATACCAAAACATCGTCAAAGCTGTTCAGTACGCAGCCAAAAAGCTGCGCGAAGACGCCCAGAAGCCAGTCACTGCCTGAGCGCATAAAACTCTATCGGAGATTATTATGAATGCACCTGATCGCAAGGCTGCCCTACAGGGTATGGGCGATTCCCGGCTTCGTAAGGAAGATGCCCGTTTTATCCAAGGTAAAGGGAACTATGTCGACGATATCAAGCTACCTGGCATGGTTCATATGGATATCGTGCGCTCCCCGCTAGCCCACGCCCGCATTAAGAAAATTAACAAGGAAAAAGCGCTCGCCATACCCGGTGTGATCGCGGTGCTCACGGCGGATGATCTGAAGCCGCTGAAGCTACACTGGATGCCGACGTTAGCGGGCGATGTGGCGGCAGTATTGGCCGATGAAAAAGTCCATTTCCAGATGCAGGAAGTCGCCGTTGTACTTGCAGATGATCGTTACATTGCTGCAGATGGGGTCGAGGCAGTCGAGGTGGAATATGAAGAACTACCTGTCGTGATTGACCCGTTCAAGGCGCTTGAAAAAGATGCACCGGTATTGCGTGAGGACTTGGCAGGTAAAACCGAGGGTGCGCATGGACAGCGTTATCACCACAACCATATTTTTACGTGGGATGCGGGTGATAAAGAAGCAACGGATGCCGCGTTCAAGAGTGCCCCAGTTACGGTATCGGAAAAACTGCTGTACCCGCGCGTACACCCATGTCCGCTGGAGACCTGCGGTGCTGTTGCGTCATTTGATCCGGTTCGCGGTGAACTGACAACCTACATGACTAGTCAGGCGCCGCATGTGGTGCGGACGGTAGTCTCCATGCTGTCGGGTATTCCTGAGTCGAAGGTCCGGATTGTGTCGCCGGATATTGGCGGTGGGTTCGGTAACAAGGTTGGGGTTTATCCAGGATATGTCTGTGCCATTGTGTCGTCGATCGTGTTGGGTCGACCAGTGAAGTGGGTTGAGGACCGAATAGAAAATCTGTCCTCAACAGCATTTGCGCGCGACTATCATATGACGGGTGAACTCGCGGCAACGACCGATGGAAAAATTCTCGGCTTGCGTACGCATGTGATCGCTGATCATGGTGCTTTTGATGCGTGTGCTGATCCTACGAAATTCCCTGCAGGCCTATTCCATATTTGCTCGGGCTCTTATGACATACCTGCAGCGCACTGCACCGTCGAGGGCGTGTATACCAACAAGGCACCAGGGGGCGTGGCGTATCGCTGCTCATTCCGGGTAACCGAGGCGGTGTATCTGATCGAGCGTATGGTCGATGTGCTTGCGCAGAAGCTGAACATGGATAAGGCTGAAATCCGGCGCAAGAATTTCATTCGCAAGGAACAGTTCCCTTATACCTCGGCATTCGGCTTTGAGTATGACTCGGGTGATTACCACACGGGGTTGGATAAAGTACTGGACGCAGTGGATTACAAAGCACTACGTGTCGAGCAAGCGGCTAAGCGTGCTGATCCGAATTGTCCCACATTGATGGGTATTGGTCTGGTGACGTTCACCGAGGTCGTGGGTGCGGGTCCGACTAAGATGTGCGACATCCTAGGTGTGGGTATGTTCGACTCGTGCGAGATTCGGGTTCACCCCACCGGTAGCGCTATCGCCCGAATGGGGACGATCACACAAGGTCAGGGACACCAGACAACTTATGCGCAGATCATCGCGACTGAGCTTGGTATTCCTTCAGAGGTGATCCAGGTAGAAGAGGGTGACACCAGCACTGCACCGTATGGCTTAGGTACGTACGGTTCGCGCTCGACCCCGGTAGCCGGTGCAGCGATTGCCATGGCAGCTCGTAAAATTCATGCAAAAGCGAAGAAACTTGCCGCCCATTTGCTCGAAGTCGGTGAGAACGACCTTGAATGGGAAATCGATCGTTTCAAGGTCAAGGGCAGTGCAGATAAATTCAAAACCATGTCTGAGATCGCGTGGGCGGCGTATAACAAGCCACCGGCGGGTATGGAACCGGGGTTGGAGGCAGTGCATTACTACGATCCCCCCAACTTTACCTTCCCGTTTGGGATTTACCTGTGCGTTGTCGACATCGATAAAGGCACCGGTGAAACTAAAATCCGTCGATTCTATGCGCTCGATGATTGTGGTACCCGAATAAATCCAATGATCATTGAGGGCCAGATTCATGGTGGCCTGACCGAGGGTTTTGCGGTGGCGATGGGGCAACTACTGTCCTTCGATGCACAAGGGAATATTCAAGGAAATACCTTGATGGATTATTTTCTTCCGACTGCGGTCGAGACGCCGCACTGGGAGACTGATTTCACCGTCACGCCATCACCGCATCACCCGATAGGCGCGAAAGGTGTTGCCGAGTCTCCGCACGTTGGCAGTATCCCGACCTTCACAGCAGCGATGGTGGACGCATTCGCGCATTTGGGGGTCACGCACCTTGAAATGCCGCACACGGCCTACCGGATCTGGAAGGAGCTCAAGGCCCATGGTTTGACCCACTAACGGAACGTACGGATGCAAGTTACCCTTGATAAGACTTATCCGATCAAAGCACCCCTCGACGCTTGCTGGGGGGTGCTGTCGGACATCACTGAATTGGCGACCTGCATGCCGGGCGCTACGATCACGGAAAAGCTGGACGACAGTCACTACAAAGGCAGCGTGAAGCTCAAAGTCGGCCCCGCAACGGCGGCCTTTGCCGGTGACATTGAGCTAATTTCCATTGATCAGGCCGCTCGTACACTGGTAATGATGGGAAAAGGGGCAGACAAAGGTGGCTCTTCTGCTTCGATGTATCTGACAGCAACGCTGGTGGCTGGCGCTGATGGTTCGACTGAGTTACTGGGTAAGGCCGATGTGATCGTGAACGGTAAGTTCGCGCAGTTCGGGGGGCGAATGATGACCTCAGTCTCCGACATGATCTTGGCCCAGTTTGCCGGTAACTTTGAGATCAAGGCGATTGCGGCAGCGCCTTCAGGGTCAGCTCCGACCGCATCCGATCATGAGGCCAAACCTGAGGCAGAAGCACCTTCAACGCAAGCAGTTAACGAGCTGAATGGTTTGGCGATTGCTTGGATGCTGATAAAAGATTTTTTTGCCCGTTTGTTTGGCAGAAAGTCATAAGCCCCCATGACACCGAAGGAGGTATCGGGGCTGTTGGCCTCCTCAGGCTACATGCCGGACGAGGGCTTGGCCACGTTGGTTTGGATGGCTATGGCTTTAGAGCGGCCAATGCTGCTCGAGGGCGAGGCAGGCGTTGGTAAAACTGCGGTTTCGCGCGCGTTGTCAGTTGCGCTCGAACGACCTCTGTTTCGGCTGCAGTGCCATGAAAGCCTGGATTTAAATCAGGCAGTCTACGAATGGAACTACAGCAAACAGTTGCTGGAGATTCGTTTGCGCGAGGCCGAGAAGGGTACTGGCAGCAATCTGCGGGCAGACCTTTTCTCGGAAGCGTTTTTGCTTAAGCGACCGCTAATGCAGGCGATCACCTCTGACAAACCCTCGGTATTACTGATTGATGAAATCGATCGTGCCGACGAGTCGTTTGAGGCCTATCTGCTCGAAGTATTGGGCGAGTTTCAAATCTCGGTGCCTGAGTTGGGTACGGTCAAGGCAATGACCCAACCGATCGTTGTACTCACTAGCAATGGGACACGGGATTTGTCGGACGCGTTACGCCGCCGCTGTCTGTATCACTATGTTGACTACCCCAGCCTGCCGCGCGAGATTGAGATCGTCAAGACGATGGTCCCCGAAGCCAACCATGTGCTCGTACAGCAAGCTGTGAGCTTTGTGCAGAAGCTGCGTAAGCAGGATCTGGAGAAAGTACCGGGCATTGCCGAAACTCTGGACTGGGTGCGGGTGCTGTGTGCGATGGGGCAGGAGGTCGTGCCCGATGATCCGGAGATCATCAGGAGCTGTCTTGCCGCACTACTTAAGACCCGATCGGATCAGTGGCAAATGGGCAGCGAGATCATTGCGAAGCTTCAGTCAGAGAGCAGGGTAGGGATCGACGTCGGCGTTGCCGGAGATTTACGCCAGAGGGCGTGATGTCCTTACCTTCGATGCCCACCGCCAGCGGCGAGATTACATCGGTAGCCGGCACGCTACCTTCGTTACAGATTCGTGGCTTTGCGGATTATTTACGCGGGCACGGTTTCCTGATCGGTTTGGCAGAACTCGAAGCCATGCTGCGCGTAG
This sequence comes from Burkholderiales bacterium, assembly GCA_026399895.1. GTDB lineage: Bacteria > Pseudomonadota > Gammaproteobacteria > Burkholderiales > Burkholderiaceae_D > Pernthalerella. Next base: position 39,605 of record JAPLQC010000029.1, on the reverse strand, counting down.
CGATGCAGCTAGACCCACTGTTGTATCCCCGCTTGAAATCTTGCTGGCGAAATATCGCCTGCGCTAATGCGGATCAATGGCGCCGTTATCCTGATCTCTTCGACGCTTTCTGGTTTCCTCACAAGGTGCGCGGTAGTACGCGCAGTCGAGGTAGCCAAAAAAAATCCAAATCACTCCGCCAAATTGTCGAGCAGATGCACGCTGATATGGAGGGGCCGCCCGGCGGCAATAAACCATCCGTAGGTCTGGATTTTCAAGGTGGGCAGGGCGATGGCATCGAAAATCCACAGGCGATGGGCGGCGCTAGCCGTGTCGACCCTTTACATAAGGATTTCAGGCAGTGGCTGCCCGAGGATATGGATAAGCTGGAATCGTATATTCGTCCGCTCGAGCAGCGACTGCGAAAAAAACTCATTCGTAAGTGGCGTCATACTCATCAAATGCAGCGCATTGACGTTCCATCAACGATCCGACAAGGCATATCGACCGGTGGTGAGCTACTCAAGCTCAAGTGGAAAAAGCGTGATCAGATCATGCCGCGTATTTACGTGTTGATCGATGTCAGTAAATCGATGGAATCACACGCCCCGTTCTTTCTTCGGATTGGACGTGCGTTTGGTCAGGTACTCGGTGCAAGAGTACTCGTGTTTCACACACGGATCAGCGAGATCACTCAGCTGTTGAACCGGAACAGTGGCCGAGTACAAGAAAAAATCAACGCGGTGACTTTCGGGTTTGGGGGTGGGACCAAGATTGCCACCAATCTTTCCAGCTTTTTGAAGATCTACGCCGGCCGCGCCTTGGGAAGCAGGGATTTGGTGTATGTTCTTTCTGATGGCTACGATACAGATGCGCCCGAAGATACTGAGCGCGCGATTAAAGCGATCAGGCAGCGTGGTGCAAAAATCTTGTGGCTGCATCCGACGGCGGAGCTGCCCGGATCAGAGGCGATGCTCAGAAGCCGTCATCTGATCAACGGATTTCTGGCAGTAAATACTTTGCAGAGTCTGGACAAGCTCGTTCATCTGCACGGATGAAAAATGTGAACCGCAAGGAGTGAACAATGGGTTGCTTGTTAAAGCAGGGTGGCGGGCTCTATGAGCGATTGAGAGTTGGTGCAGTTGTATTGGCGGCCGGCGAGGGTGCACGCATGGGAGGTGTACCGAAGTGTATGTTACGCCTTCAGGGCGTACCCTTGATTAATCGTCATCTAATTGCATTGAGCGGCGGCGGGGTCGATGAGGTGGTCGTCGTCACCGGGTTCCATCATGCAGAGATTGAGCCAGCGGTCGAGGCCTTCCCCGTGACACTTGTGCGAAATCCTCATCCAGAAGAGGGGCAGCAGTCTTCTGTGCGCTTGGGCTTAGAAGCCTTGGGGACGAGATTCGATGTCATTCTCATTGTGCTGGCAGACCAGCCCTTAATCAGCGGCGCTGAATTCACCGAGTTGATCTCTGCGTTCAAAAAGCGGCCTTTCGGCGCTGAGATCGTATACCCCGAAGTAAAAGGACAACGTGGTAACCCAGTCATATTTTCTGGTGAGGTAGTCGCCGACCTCCTTGCGACGCAGCATAAAATTGGCTGCCGAAAATTTATCGATGATCATCCGGAGCTGGTATACAAGTATGTTACTGATAACGACCGCTTCATTATTGATATCGACACGCCCGAAGATCTCGCAGCCTTCGAGAAACGAACTGGCTGGACCTTGAGCATGCCGCAGATGGCCGAGAGCTGATGCAGGCGCTCTGGCCAGTACCCATCGATGTGCAGCGCTGCCCTGAGGCCGCTGACATCAACCCGGTACTGATTCGCGCTTTGACAGCAATCCGGGCTATGGAGCCGGAGCGTGGTCCGGCGAATTTTTATGCAAGCGCAGATGATCTGATCAGTCGTATACGTTTGCCGGAATTTGAGGCGCTGCTGAAATTCATTGCGGGCGCAGTACAGAATCTTGCTAAACAATCAAACGCGCAAGCGTGGCCGCCGGGCAAGCTATCACTTGATTTGCAGTTTGTCGGATGCTGGTTTCAAATCCAGAACGGTCAGGCATTTCATGATGTTCACTCCCATGGTAATTGCTCTTGGTCGGGGGTGTATTACCTACAGATTGACTCTGCCGAGCAGCGCTGTCGCCACACTACGCTGGGTAATATGAATGGCGTAACACGGTTTTATGGACCATACACACAGTTCCAGGCAGGGGCTTATATGGACATGGGAAATGCCTATTTACAAAACAGCAGCTTAGATATTCAGCCAGATGAGGGTATGTTAGTGCTCTTTCCTTCCTATTTACCGCACAAGGCAATGGCTTATGAAGGCATCAAGGACCGCATCATCATTTCATTCAACGCCCAGATAAACGCCCGCTCAGGTAATCAAATTCATCCGTATGCTGGCGCATAATCTTGTATGCCTAGTTGATTCCGCCGGAGAGCTATTAGCTGAGTGATGATTGAAGGACGAGGAGTCAACCTGGCGCAACATGATCCAAGACATTGGCTAAGTAATCGTCATTTTAGTGGCGCTTCTCAGCGGCGCTGCGGAGCTTTCCGCTCAGGCGCTAACACCGTTGGTACTGCCTTAGGCAAGGTCTCCGGGAAATCTAGGCTGTAATGTAGCCCGCGGCTTTCTTTTCGTGCCATTGCGCTGCTCACGATCAGTGATGCCACTTCAACCAGATTCCTTAGTTCCAGAAGATCACGGGTAATGCGGAAGTTCGCGTAGTACTCGTTGATTTCTTCCTTCAGCAGTGCGATCCGGTGCTGTGCGCGCTCCAGACGTTTAGTCGTACGCACGATGCCCACAAAATTCCACATCGCGCGGCGCAGTTCATCCCAGTTTTGCGTGATGACGACTTCTTCGTCAGCATCCGTCACACGACTCTCATCCCATGCCGGTAGCGCAGGCGATTTGGTCGTCGGCTGCGACTCAATATCCATCGCGGCAGCGCGACCAAGTACCACGCACTCGAGCAGCGAGTTGCTGGCTAATCGATTTGCTCCATGCAGGCCGGTGTACGCGGTTTCACCTACTGCATACAAACTATGAATATCGGTTCGTCCGTGCAGATCGGTGATGATGCCGCCGCAGGTGTAGTGTGTTGCGGGCACGATCGGTATTGCTTGCCGCGTGATGTCGATCCCCAGCTCCAGACAGCGTGCGTAAATCGTCGGGAAGTGCTCTTTCAAGAACTCGGGTGGCTTGTGGCTGATGTCGAGATCAACATAGTCGAGGCCACGCTTCTTCATCTCGAAGTCAATCGCGCGCGCAACAATATCGCGCGGTGCTAGTTCGGCACGTTCGTCATGCGATGGCATGAAGCGTTGGCCAGCGGAAGTTCCGGCAGTCGCGGGCAGCTTCAGCACACCGCCTTCGCCACGTACTGCTTCAGTGATTAGGAAGGATTTGGCATAGGGGTGGTAAAGGCAGGTCGGATGGAATTGGATGAACTCCATATTGGCGACGCGACAGCCCGCGCGCCATGCCATTGCGATGCCATCACCGGTCGCGGTATCCGGATTGGTGGTGTACAGGTAGACCTTACCAGCGCCGCCAGTTGCGAGCACGGTATGGTCAGCGGCGATCGTCATCACCGTGTGGCTGTTCACGTCCTGCACATACAGGCCGAAGCAATGCGTTGCGCCGTTATGCATGCCGAGCTTGTCGGAGGTGATCAAGTCGATCGCCATGTGATGCTCGAGCAACGTGATGTTCGGGTGCTGGCGGACCTTTTGTTCTAGCGTGACTTGTACTGCATGTCCTGTCGCATCGGCAGCGTGAATAATCCGACGTTGACTGTGTCCGCCTTCGCGGGTCAGATGAAACCCCATTTCGGCGCTATCGTCACGCGTGAATGGCACGCCTTGCGCGATCAGCCACTCGATGGCCTCGCGGCCTCGCGATACGATGAAGCGAGTGGCGGTCTCATCACACAAGCCAGCGCCAGCCACCAGCGTGTCGCTGACGTGTTCATCCTGACTATCATGGGAGTCGAGTACCGCAGCGATACCACCCTGTGCCCAGTTGCTGGCGCCGTCGTGGAGCGCGCGTTTGGAGATCACAACAACCTTGCGAGTTTCTGCAAGGTGTAGCGCAACGGACAGTCCGGCGAGCCCGCTGCCAACAATGGCGACATCGAATTTCATGGGAGGGATGAGGTGGTTGATGCCTAAACTATAGGGGATTTGGCCTTTAGTCGCTCGGCTGCTCCGTTTGCTTTAACTAAGTGGCTTGTAAGGGCTGCGTCAATGGGTGCGATGCTGAATGCATGCTAATTTGGATTTGGCGCAAACTTAGACAGGTTTTGTCAAGTTGTTAGTGTATCTCCGGTATAATGCCCTCGACGTTGAGGCTCAGGTAGCAGTGGTGCAGTATTTGGCTGTAATTCCTTACTTGGTTGAGACGGTCCTCCGGCGGAACTTCCGCCTTAACCAGGGTCATCAAAGATGATCCATTGAAAGGAAATTGCATGGCAACGGGTACTGTTAAGTGGTTCAATGACGCAAAAGGCTTCGGTTTTATCACCCCAGAGGGTGGTGGTGCTGACCTCTTCGCCCATTTCTCCGCGATCCAATCCTCAGGCTTCAAAACGCTGCAGGAGAACCAAAAGGTTGAGTTTGATGTTGTTAGCGGCCCGAAAGGCCTGCAGGCAGCGAATATCAAGCCGGTCTGATGCGCTGAATCACCGATAGCAAAACGAAAAGCCCCGCCTGTGCGGGGCTTTTTTACATCGACGCCACATAAGCCCGCACCCCGGCCAGCAGCATCTCGATCGCAATCGCAGTCAAAATCAAGCCCATCAGACGTTCGAACGCGGTCATCACCGCATCGCCCAACACCCGCTGTAGCCGCTCGGCCGCCAGTAATACTGCCAGCCATACGATCGCCACTAGCGAGATCACCGCTGCATAAAGCCACATCGACATTTTTGCCTGCGATGAAAACAGCAGCACAGTTACCAGCGCCGATGGCCCGGCGAGAGCAGGAATGGCGAGGGGAACGATCAGCGGCTCTGTAGCACCGGCGTGAGTTTGTCCAAACACGCCGCCGGGTTGCGGAAAGACCATCCGCAGCGCGATCAAAAACAAAATAACGCCACCGCCAATACGAAGCGCTACCTCACTGAGCTGCAGCGCATCCAGAAAGGGCCGACCTACGATCATGAACACCAGCAGCAAACCAAACGCGATCAGGCACTCGCGTAGCACGACCCGGTGCCGGCGTTCAGGCGCAACTTGCCGCAGGGTGCTGACAAACAGCGGCACGTTGCCAAACGGGTCGGTGACTAGTAGCAGCAAGATAAAGGACTGGAAGAAACTTTCACTCATGGGGTGGCATTGATGGAGCCGGCCCGCGTTCGGGCACTTCGCTTGATACCGAGTAGCTTCGGGTTAACATGCGCCCTATGAACCGCATGACCTGCCTGATGGGAGCGCATCCTTGAGTTTTCCTGATCACGACCGTTCGCGTCGAACATTTTTGTTGGGAAGTCTCGGCGTCGCCGGTGCCTTGGTTGTGGGGTGGACCCTTCTGCCGCCGCGCCAACGCTTACACGCCAGCCCGCCGATAAACTGGCCGGCGCATCAATACCCGTTGAACGGTTGGCTCAGTGTAGCTGCCGATGGCCGGGTCACCGTGATGCTCGCCAAAAGTGAGATGGGTCAGGGCGTGATGACCTCGCTAGCGATGCTGGTGGCTGAGGAGTTAGACGTCCCGCTTTCCTCCATTGATTTAATGCAGGCACCGCTGCGCGCGATCTATGGTGATACCTCGATGGCAGCCGATGGCCTGCCGTTTCATCCGGATGATCAGGGCTTGGTGAAGCGCGGCGCGCAGTGGATGTCGCGCAAGCTGATGCGCGAGCTGGGTCTGATGGTGACCGGCGGGTCTTCCAGTATTAAAGACAGCTGGCTGCCGATGCGCGAGGCAGGCGCGGCGGCGCGCGCGCGACTGGTCGCCGCCGCTGCGCGGGGCTGGGGTGTGCCTGAAACAGAATGCAGCACCGCAGAGGGCCGCGTGTCGCATGGCAGTGGTCGTTCGGTCAGCTACGGAGAGCTTGCGCCCAGCGCAGCAGCCATCGGCGATGTGCCCTACGCCGTGAAGCCGATCTCTGAGTTCAAACTCATCGGCACGCCTGCCGCTCGGCTGGATGTGCCCGCCAAGTTGAACGGTAGCGCGCGCTTTGGGATGGATGTCCGCCTTGAAGGTATGCGCTACGCCGTGCTAGCGATGTGCCCGGTCATTGGCTGCTGTCGACAAACTTTCCGGCGTGGTTCGAGTGATGGCACTGAATGCGGATGGTTCAGGTGCGGCTGACGCAGTTGCAGTGGTGGCTGAGTCACGCTGGCAGGCGATGCAGGCGATTGAGCAGCTACCGGTAGTCTGGGACGAGGGCGCCAACGCACCGTTGTCATCGGCTACGATTTCGCAAACGCTGCTGGAAGCGGTAGAAAAAGAAAACGCTTTCAGCTATCACCAGCGCGGTGATATGAAAGCAGTGGCAAGTGCCAAGCACATCAGTGCTGATTACAGCGCACCGTTCCTTGCTCATGCGGCGATGGAGCCGGTGAACGCTACCGCGCAGTTTGTAAATGGTCGATTAAAGCTATGGGTGCCGACGCAAGCGCCTTCGCTCGCGGTATCGGTTGCGGCACGAGTGGCGGGTGTTGATGAAGATGCGGTTGAACTGGTCGTGACCTTGCTTGGCGGTGGCTTTGGTCGCCGGCTCGACAATGACATGGTAGCGCAGGTGGTGCAGCTGGCGCTTGCCATGGAGGGCGCGCCTGTACAACTGCTGTGGACGCGCGAACAGGATATGGCACACGATTTTTACCGACCCGCTGCGATGGCGCGCTTGACGGGTGTGTTGTCTGCGGAGGGCGAATTGGTCGGCTGGGACACCAAGTCGGCGTCTGGAGCTCCGGGTCAGTATCTGATTCATCGGGCATTTGGCTTGCCGATGATGGGCCCGGACAAGACCACGGTCGAGGGGCTGTACGACCATTGCTATGAGATTCCGAATCAGCTGGTGTCGCATGTCACTGTCGAGTCGTCGGTGCCGCTCGGTACCTGGCGCTCGGTGGGTCACTCGCATAATGCGTTTTTTAAAGAGAGTTTTATTGATGAGCTCGCGCATGCCGCCGGTGTTGACCCGGTACGTTTTCGGCGGCAGATGCTGTACGCGCACCCTCGTCATTTGACGGTGTTGGATGCGGCGGTAAAGCTAGCGGGTAAGGCGGCAACTGGCAATGCGCTCGGTGTCGCCTTGCATCAGTCATTCGGCAGTATCGTGGCGCAGGTGGCCGAGGTGTCCGTCGAGGGCGCACATATCCGTGTGCATAAAGTCAGCTGCGTCGTAGATTGCGGCGTGGTGGTCAACCCTGAGGGCGTGCGTCAGCAGATGGAGTCGGCTATTGCGTTCGGCTTGTCTGCGGCCTTGCATGGCGAGATCACGATTAGCGACGGCCGAGTACAGCAGTCGAATTTTCATGACTACCCAATGCTGCGCATCATTGACATGCCCGAGGTGCAGGTAGAGATTATCGCGGGAGCTGATGCACCCGAGGGCGTGGGCGAACCCGGCACACCGCCGACTGCGCCAGCAGTCGCCAATGCCGTATTCAAGCTGACAGGCAAGCGGCTCCGCAGTTTGCCATTGCGCTTAGAGGTCGCGTCTTCATCGTGAACACGCGGCGCGGCGAGGTGCCACCAACACCACTAGCGATATTTAGTGGCTGCTTTAAGAACTGAACTGAGCAAGTAGCGAGCGCAGATTACAGTCCTGCTGCCATTGCTTGCGCTCGGCGCTGCTGCTGGCTTCACGGCGAAGTTCATCTTCATCACGACTTAGTTGTGCTTCGAGTAAACGCGCGACCTGACGCGGCTCGGGTAGCATGGTGCCGTAGAAGACAACAATGTCTCGGTGTTGAATCAGAATGGTGGGGAAGTTCTCAACGTCGAGGTCACCGACAAGATCGGCCTGATCCTCGATATCAATCCAGACAAACTGCTGCTCGGGATGCTCCGCAGCCAGCGCTTCGAAGCCTGGCCGGTACTGTTTGCAGACATCGCACCATGCGGCGCACAGGCAGGCTACGACCCACCGGCCCTCGTCCAAGGCACGAGCCAGCTGGGGGAATTGCTCTGGTACTAAAAATAACGACTGCATCACTAGATTCTACCCGATGGGCGCTTGGTAAAATCCGTCTATGTCGCACCACATACCCACACTTGCCGCGATCGATACATCGACCGAACTGGCATCAGTCGCCGTCTTGCACCTGGGCGAATTGTTTACACAGCAGTCGAGTGGGGCTACTACGCACTCGGCCACGGTGTTGCCCATGCTGCAACGCGCTCTGAGTGATGCAGGCATTGATCTGGCAGACTGCGACGCATTTGCCTACGGCTGCGGCCCCGGATCGTTTACCGGAGTTCGGACCGCCTGCGGCTTGGTGCAGGGCTTGGCGTTTGGCGTGCAGCGTAAAGTCGTGCCAGTTGTCACGCTGTTGGCGATGGCGGAAGCCGCGCGCATGGCGGGCGCCGGTGATGAGCTTATCGCAGTGATGGATGCACGTATGGGCGAGGTGTATTGGGCGCGCTATCGATTTGACGGTGAATGGCGAACGATAACTGAGCCCACCTTGTCGCGCGCTGATCGAGTAGTGACGGATACTGAGGCCGCGGTTTGCGGCAACGGTGTGCTGGCTTATCCGGAGGCATTTGCAGCGCTCGCGGCAGAAAGACGTTACCCCGAAATACTGCCGCATGCAGCAAGCATCGCGCGGCTGTCATTAGTCGCTTTGGCCAACGGTGAGGGTGTTGATGCGCGCGATGCGCAGCCGCTGTATCTTCGAAATAAGGTTGCGCTGACCACCGCAGAGCGTCTTGCCGCCGGAGTTGGCTCATGAGTTCGGTGCTGAAGACAACGCGCTACGCTGGCAAACTGGACTTCGCACCCATGAACGTGCGAGATATCGAGGAGGTGGTGCGCATCGAGAATGATGCCTATCCGTTTCCCTGGACCCGAGGTAATTTTCTGGATTCACTGGACAATCGCTACGATGCTTGGGTGCTACGCGAAACCGATGGCCGACTCGCGGGTTATTTTCTGCTGATGAGTGCGGTGGATGATGTGCACCTGCTGAATATTACCGTTCGGCCTGATTTGCAGGGTCAGGGGATTGGGCGCTATTTGCTCGATAAAGTGTGTGCCTTGGCCAAAACGGCTGGTATCCACCAAATTCTTCTCGAGGTCAGGCCCTCGAATCAACATGCATTAGCGGTCTACCGCCACGCTGGGTTTCAAATGATTGGTACGCGCAAAAAATATTACCCAGCCGCTGGCAGCGCACGCGAAGATGCCATCGTGATGCGACTTAAGCTTGCACAGGAGCCAGCGTGAATCTCGGCAAGGTGAATAAGCTGCAGCACATGGGCCTGGGCCCGGTATGGGTGCGTCGGCATGGTGTTGCTGCTGGTATAGCTGCAGGTACAGGTACAGGATCAGGTTCAGGTGCGGCTTCAGATGTGGCCTTGGGTGCTGACTCAGCTATTACTATAAACACTGGGGTAGCCAGAGCATCAAATGATCAGCAAGACGCAGCGCTCGCTGCGATGGATTGGGATCCGCTCGAAGCCAGTATCCGTGAGTGCACGCGTTGTGGTTTGTGCGAGGGCAGACAACATGCAGTACCCGGTGTGGGTGACCGCGCTGCGCGTTCGTTGTTTGTTGGTGAAGGGCCAGGGCGCAATGAAGATTTGCAGGGCGAACCATTTGTCGGGCCAGCAGGTCAGCTGCTCGACAATATGCTGCGCGCATTGGATTTAGCGCGCGGTAAGGACACCTATATCGCTAATATCGTGAAATGTCGGCCCGTGGGTGCTGATGGTCGTGATCGGCCACCGACGCCTGACGAGGTTGACGCTTGCATGCCCTATCTACGTCGACAAATTGCACTGATTCGTCCGCAAGTCATCATCGCGCTGGGTAAAACGGCTGCAGTGTCATTGCTGGGTTTGCCAGCGGATACCGCCCTTGCTGGCTTGCGTGGCGAGCCCCGCGAGTTTGATGGCATCCCTCTGGTGATCACGTATCACCCAGCCTACCTGCTCAGACAACCCGCCGACAAAGCCAAAACCTGGCGCGATCTCTGCCTCGCCAAGCACATCATTGACGGCGACTGAGCCGATGCGCTCAGCAAGCCTCACTCATCAAGCGGACTTTCAGGAGCGATGGGCTTGTTTGCGCAATCCGCATGTACGCGCACTGGTCTGGTTACTCGATGCGCCTGATGTACTGGACGCTGATGCACCGCGTTGGCACGGAAAAATCGCACGACTGCCGGTGAATGCTGCCGATAACTGCCGCGACTGGTTGCTGCAACTCGATGCTGATCCCACCGCGTTTGAAGCTTATCTGGATGTGAAGCGATTCACCCGACTGGGGCGCTACGCAGAACGTTTGCTTGCCTGGTATTTCAAGCATCAAGGCCAACTAGTAGCGCATGGTTTGCCGGTGCGTAGCGGTAAAGAAGAGACCATAGGCGAGTTTGATTTTCTGCTGAAATTTAACCAAGCCCTGGTGCATTGGGAGCTAGCCACCAAATTTTATTTGCTTGCTGTCGATGATCCTGCGCTGGCAAGCGTGCAGCAGGCGGATTATTTCGTCGGGCCGAATCTGGCTGACACCTTGGGCCGCAAAATGCGCAAGATTCTGGATCGCCAACTTGCTCTAGGCGAGCACCCTGCAGCGCAAGCACTACTACCGGAGCCGTTATCTGCGGCACAGGCGTTGGTGAAGGGTTGGTTATTTCATCGGCGCGGCTCGCAGTTGGATCTTGCGCAACTTGGTATTTCCGAACATCACTGCCAAGGCTGGTGGTGTACCTTGAATGAGCTTGAAGCCCATGTCGGCTCCGTCGGCGCAGTGATGCCACGCATCACCTGGCTGGCGCCAGCGCGATTGCCGCTGAACGAGGGGATTGAGCTACCGCTACTCACGAACCAACTGCGCCAACATTTCGAGCAGGACAGCATGCCCTTAATGGTGGCTGCATTGCGGCGTGACGGTGATGTGTGGCTAGAGACAGAACGCGGATTCGTCGTGCCGGACGCGTGGCCACAGCAAGCCGTTGAGAAGATTAGTGGATGAAGTAAAAGCCGTACGGTAAGAATCGCCCAACAACGCCAGCGACCTCTCCCAAGATCGCGGGAAGCCTTTAGCCAAAGGTTGCTGGCTAGGCGGGACCGCCGCAGACAGTACATGAGGTACGGCAAGGCGGGCCCAACAACGCCAGCGGCCTTTCGCTAAAGGATTAAGTGCCGAAGTGCTTTTGCTGGCCGATAAGATGTAACGAATCATACTCACGCTGATTCGCCGCATGCCTGCGCATGATCAGCCACATAATGCCGGACACGAATGCGCCGAACAGCACGATGACGATGGAGATACTCAGATTGAGCATCACCAGCACTGCGTAGAGCCCGAGCATCATCAAGATCGACAAGTTCTCGCTGAAGTTTTGTACGGCAATCGAATGGCCAGCGCTCATCAGTACGTGGCCACGGTGTTGCAGTAGCGCGTTCATGGGTACTACGAAATAGCCTGATAGCGCACCAATCAGTACCAGCAGTGGATACGCCAGCGTTACTGAGTCAACCGTGACCATCACGCAAACGATGATGCCCATCGCAAAACCCACCGGCATCACGTTGAGCGATTTTTTCAACGGAATGTAGCGCGCAGCCGCTATCGCTCCAAACGCTACACCAAATGCAACAACGCCTTGCAGCACCGCTGCTTGCGCCAGTGGCATATTGAGTGTTGTTTCTGCCCACTTCAGCACAATGAACTGCAGCGTCGCACCTGCACCCCAGAACAGCGAGGTGACTGCCAAAGAAATCTGACCGAGCCGATCACGCCACAGCGAAACCACGCAGTGCGAAAAATCCAGCACCAAGCGCCATGGCCCGTGTTCTTGTCGTGGGTAGTGGGTGACAGTGAGCGGAATCCGCAAGTTGAATAGTGCGGCAAGTACATAAGACACCATCACGATACCAAGTGCTACTTCCAGTGTGATACCGAGCGCAAGCGATTCAAACGGTAGCAAGGTCGTGATCATGGCGGCAAATTTTGTACTGACCAATGCGCCGCCGAGCACGGTGCCGAAAATAATCGACAGAACCGTCAGACCTTCAATCCAGCCATTTGCCATCACCAGTTTTTCAGGTGGCAGCAACTCGGTGAGGATGCCGTACTTCGCTGGCGAGTAAGCCGCCGCACCAAAGCCAACCACTGCATAGGCCAGCAAGGGGTGTACGCTGAAGAACATCATCAGGCAACCGGTGATCTTCACCAGATTGGTGATGAACATCACCTTGCCTTTGGGGTAGGCGTCCGCAAAAGCACCGACAAACGGAGCTAGGACGACATAAGAGAGAACGAAGAACAACTTCAGCATCGGCGTCATCCACTCGGGCGACTGCAATGAAGCCAGAAGCGAGATCGCAACGATCAGCAATGCGTTATCAGCGAGCGAAGAAAAGAACTGCGCCGCCATGATGGTGTAGAAGCCGCGATTCATGCAGCGGATGTGTTGCTGTAAATCATGCGGTTTGCTTTATACCATGAAACCTAAGGGTATCTGGGGTGCCCCGTCGAGTTGCCATATTGTCCTGATGGTCCTGATGGTCCTGTTTGTCCTAATGCTACTGATGGTATTACCGCAAGGCTGCTGCCGTGAACGCCAGCAGCCTTGATAAGCAGGTTCTAAATGACTTGGCTCCGGTAAAATGTGATGTTTCCTTTAGTACGCCCTTCACCTAACTGATGCCTCGTCCTCTCGTCGCCACCACCGATATTAGCGCCATGCGGTCCAATCTCGCTCTGGCGCGCTCAATGATGCCGGATACGCGGGTCTGGGCGGTGGTCAAAGCCGATGCCTATGGCCATGGCTTGGCTAACGCATTTCAAGCATTTGCCGCTGCCGACGGATTGTCGCTGGTCGAGCTTGACCGTGCGATTGCGCTACGTGAATTGGGTTGGCAGAAGCCGCTGATGATGATGGAAGGGATGTTTAGCGCGGATGAGCTAGAGAATTTTCAGCGTTACCAGCTGCAGCCCGTGATTCACAACCCAGCGCAATTAGACATGCTGCAACACGCCACCGGCGCATCATTGCATGTGCATCTTAAAGTCAATAGTGGAATGAATCGATTGGGTTTCGCGCCCGAGCATGTGCGTGAAGCCTATCAGCGCCTACAGGCTATGCCGGTGGTGTCGAACATCTCGCTGCTCACGCACTTCGCTAATGCAGAAAACCCGTCTGCTGTGCTCACGCCGCAGCGACAGCTGCAACGCTTTCATGAATGTACCCAAGGCATCACCGCTGAGCTGAGCTTGTCGAATTCTGCTGCTGTTTTGCTGCAATCACAGATCGCATGCGACTGGATACGGCCCGGCGTGATGCTCTATGGCGGTAGCCCGGGTGAACGAGCGGCAAAAGAATTTGGGCTTCAGCCCGCCATGACGCTGATGAGCGAGCTGATCTCGATACAGCAACTGCAACCCGGCGAGAGTGTGGGTTATGGCAGTTTGTTCACTGCTGAGCATGCCATGCGAATTGGTATTGTCGCGTGTGGCTACGCAGATGGCTATCCGCGCCATGCGCCGACGGGTACGCCGATTCTGGTGGATGGCGTTCGTACCCGTGTGCTGGGTCGTGTCTCGATGGACATGCTGAGCGTTGATCTCACGCCAACTCCTAAAGCAGAGATCGGTAGCAAGGTGACTCTCTGGGGCGATGGACTACCGATTGACGAGGTGGCAGCGGCAGCTGGCACCATTGGTTACGAGCTGATGTGCGCTGTGGCACCGCGCGTACGACGTGAAACACGCGGAGCATAAGCAGCATGGCGAAATCGAAAACTAATTACACCTGCACCGAATGTGGTGGGGTCAGCAATAAATGGGCGGGCCAATGTCCGTCTTGCGCCAAGTGGAACACGCTGGTGGAAACCGTAGTGGATGTTGGTGCGCACCGTTTTTCTTCACAGGCGCAGGGCTTGGTACAAGGCGCGCCGGTACAAAAGTTGTCGGATATTGCTGCCACTGATGTGCCGCGTGTACCGACAGGAATCGAAGAATTCGACCGCGTGCTCGGTGGTGGTTTGGTGGCGGGTGGTGTGGTGCTGATCGGTGGTGACCCCGGTATCGGCAAATCCACGCTGCTGCTGCAGGCGCTGGCTAATCTCTCAAAAACCAGCAAGGCATTGTACGTAAGTGGTGAGGAATCCGGTGCACAGGTGGCGTTGCGTGCGCGGCGCCTAGTGATTGATGCCAACGACTTACACTTGCAGGCCGAGATTCAGCTGGAAAAAATTCTCAACACCCTCGCAGAGCAGCGGCCGCAAGTAGCGGTGATTGATTCCATACAAACGCTGTATTCCGATGCCTTGACCTCCGCGCCGGGCTCTGTGGCGCAAGTACGCGAGTGCGCCGCGCAATTGACACGGGTAGCCAAGCAGTCCGGCATTACCATTATCTTGGTGGGCCATGTAACGAAAGAGGGCGCGTTGGCGGGGCCGCGTGTGCTCGAACATATCGTTGACACCGTGCTGTATTTCGAGGGGGATACGCATTCCAGTTTCCGGCTGGTACGCGCGTTCAAAAATCGATTCGGCGCAGTGAATGAGTTGGGTGTGTTCGCGATGACGGAGAAAGGGCTGAAGGGTGTGTCCAACCCTTCGGCTTTATTCCTTTCTCAGCATGATGCGCAGGTGCCGGGGTCTTGTGTGATGGTGACGCAAGAGGGTACGCGGCCGCTACTGGTCGAGGTGCAAGCGCTGGTTGATGCATCACATGTACCGAATGCGCGTCGCTTGTCAGTCGGCTTGGAACAGAACCGGTTAGCGATGCTACTCGCCGTGCTGCACCGTCATGCCGGTGTCGCTGCCTATGACCAAGATGTGTTTATCAACGCGGTAGGCGGCGTGAAGATCAGCGAACCTGCTGCAGACTTGGCAGTGCTACTGGCGATACAGTCGTCGATGCGAAACAAGCCCTTACCGCGCGGTTTGGTGACCTTTGGTGAAGTTGGCTTGGCCGGCGAGATACGACCCGCGCCCCGCGGGCAAGAGCGTTTGCGCGAAGCCGCAAAACTGGGCTTCTCGATCGCGCTGGTACCAAAGTCCAATCTGCCACGGCAGAAGATTGAGGGCTTGCAGGTGATTGGTGTTGAGCGGATTGATCAGGCGATGGACAAGGTCCGCGAGCTAATGTAGCCGTCGTAAGCAAAAGGTCACTGGCGTTATTGGAGATCTTTTGCTTGAGACTTTAGCAGCGCCGGTTTTGTTGTCAGCTACTTAGTCTTAACTTTAGCTTCAGCTTTAGCCTCTGCCCGAATCCCCGCTGCCACCTTCAGACCACTTCTAACCGCGCCCTCGATGGTCGCGGGGTACTCGCTCTCGGTGTAATCACCCGCCAGCCATAAACCGCGATGCGCTGTTGCGTTCGGCGGGCGCTGCAGATCGGGTACACAAGCGAATGTGGCGCGTTTTTCGGTAATCGCTTTACTCCAGAGTGGTGTCGCCAGCTCTGGCATCTGCAGATCATGCGCTAGTTGCTGTGCGACGGACTCTTCGAGTGCTTGCGTACCGGACTCGGTTGCCATTCCTGAGGCGCTAATGACAACTGCCAGCAAACCGGCTTGTGCGGCATCGAGCTGACCGCGATCGAAAACGAATTGCCCCCAACGCTGGCTGTCGGGGTCATCGAGTAGTGCCAGCATTGGCGCTGGCAATCGTACTGTCGGTGCGTATTGCAGATAGCAAGTGGTGATCGCTTCGT
>JAPLQC010000029.1:0-23740 GCA_026399895.1 Burkholderiales bacterium | reverse complement strand
TCGCTTCGTAGTCAAAACTAAGCGTATCCGCGAGCGCATCATCTATTTCAAGCAGCAGTGTTTGCGCATGCGCGGCCGAGGTGGCGATCACGACGTGCTGGTAGTGATCGGACTGCTGCTCGCTAGTTATTTTCCAGCCGCCGTCGTCAGCACGGATAGTGCTGACTCGATTCCCCAGCATGACTTTGGCGCCTTGCTTCTGTAGCCATGCGATTGCCGCATCGGGGAACAATGCGCTCAAGTCAGCGCGTGGAAGCAGCATATCGGAGGCTGCGCGGCCGGCGCCCAGGCTATCGCGTAGTACCGCGAGGAAGACCTTTGCCGAGGCGCGCTCGGGCGGTGTATTGAGCGCCGCGATGCATAGGGGTCGCCACATCAATCGGGTGAGCCGATCGGTTTGCTCGAAACGCTCCAGTAAATCAGAGACTGTGCAATCACGATGTAATTGCCAGCCCATCCAACGTGCGGCACTGGCGAAACGCGCAAGCGACAGCTTGTCAGCGAGCGATAAACCCTTGGCGCGCAGCACACCAAGCGCCAGATGCAGTGGTGCCGGCAGGCGTGGCGCGAGCAAATCCATGCCATTTTCGCTGTTCGGATAACGCATCTGCAGCGGTAGACGAAGTAGCAGCTCCGAGGGCTGCAGGCCTACCGCCTGCATCATTCGCAGCGAGTCGCGATAGGCGCCCAGCAGAATATGTTGGCCGTTATCTAGCGTGTTGCCTTGATATTCAATGCGGCGTGCGCGGCCGCCGGCGGTACGGGCGGCTTCATACAGCGTGACGTGCGCACCAGCGCGGGCGAGTTCTACCGCAGCCGCGCAGCCAGCCCAGCCGGCTCCGATGACCGCGACGGTTGTTGGGCGCATCTCAGCCGCGAACCCAGGTTTTCCAGGCGAGCCAGAGTTTGCGTAGCGGTGTCAGCGAGATACGGTGCTGCAGTACACGGAAACCATCGCGTTCGACTTCATCGAGTAGCGTGCGATAGATCGCCGCCATAATCAGACCAGCGCGTTGCGCGCGTCGGTCTTGTGGCGGTATTAGCGCGAAGGCTTCGTCGTAATAGCGTTGCGCGCGCTCTGCCTGAAAACGCATCAGACGCTCAAAACGATCGCTATGTTTAGCATTGAGTATTTCAGAGGCGGGCACCTCGAACTGCTGCAGCTCAGAAATCGGTAAGTAAATACGATCACGGCGCGCATCTTCGCCGACATCACGGATGATGTTCGTGAGCTGAAACGCCAGCCCGAGTTTTTCTGCATATTGCAGCGTGCGCTCGTCGGTAATACCGAAGATGCGTGCAGACAGCAGCCCGACCACACTGGCTACATGCCAGCAGTAATGTTCCAGCCCTTTGAAGTCCAGATAACGGGTCTGGCTGAGATCCATCTCCATGCCATCAATCACCGCTAGCAGCTGATCAATCGGCAGGTCGAATGTTTTTACATGCGGCTGTAGCGCGCGCGTGACGGGATGGCTGGGTTCGTTTTGCGCCATGCGGGCGATCTCGCTGCGCCACCAGCCGAGCGAGGTGCGCGCGACTTGCGGGTCGCTACTTTCATCGACCACGTCATCGACTTCGCGGCAGAACGCATACAGCGCTGTAATTGCCTGCCGCCGCTGCGGGGGCAGGAAAAGGAAGCTGTAATAAAAGCTAGAGCCGCTTTGCGCTGCTTTTTGTTGGCAATACTGTTCAGGCGTCATGACTGATTTTTGGACAATGCCGCAGCGCGGCGCACCGAATGCTAAACGACAAAGCGTAACGCACGCCAGCCCATCAGCAGCCAGTCGCGCTTGTTGAGGGTGGGCCGGTGCCGAAATACATCGAACCCGACGGCTTCAATTTTTTCCAGAATGCGCAGGCCACCGAGCACGATCAAGCGCAACTCCCAGCCGAAACGGCCAGGCATATCGAGCGCTAACGGGGCGCCTGAACGCATGAGTTGGCGTGCGCGCTCGACCTCAAACGCCATTAGCTCGCGCCAGCGCTCATCCACCTCGGCATGGGCGATCTGCTGCTCACTCACGCCAAAGCGGCGCAAATCTTCCTGCGGCAAGTAAACCCGGCCTTTGTCCCAGTCAATTGCCACGTCCTGCAAAAAATTAATAATTTGTAGCGCGCTGCAGATCGCATCGCTGCGCTCCAAGTGCGGCGGCTGATCCTGCTTGAACAGCCCGAGCATGATGCGCCCGACCGGGTTAGCCGAGCGGGTGCAGTAGTCGAGCAAATCTTCATAAGTTGGGTAGCGAGTCTGCACCACATCTTGGCTGAACGCCGACAGCAGATCATGCAAGGGCTGGGTGGCAAGACCATATTCCTGCAGCGTGTCGGCGAGAGTTTGGAATAGCTCGGTCTGCGGGGCTTGGTTGGCGTCGATGCGTTGCAGCTCGGCGCTGTAGGCCTTCAACGCTGCAAGCCGCAGTTCTGGCGTGGCATCACCCTCGTCGGCCAAATCATCTGCGCTGCGGGCAAAGGCGTAGATCACCCTAACCGGCGCGCGCAGATGGGCGGGCAGCAGCGGCGAGGCAACCGGAAAATTTTCGTAATGCTGATTTGGCATGCTGGCTCGTATAATAATTAACTTTAAAGTCAGTTTGACTCCGGCAGCCATTCCCCGAGCCGCCGCGATAGTAAAGGAATTCCAAGGTGCCCACTTTCTCCCTGTCTCGCCGTTCCACCGCCACTGTCGGCACATATTTGCTGTTGGCCCTGCTGGCCGGCCTTGCTGGCTGCTCGAAGAAAGTGGAGCAAAGCGAGGATATCCGCCCCGTTCGTACCCTGACGCTGGCACCGGGTAGCACCGAGGCGTTAATGGAATTGTCGGGTGAGGTGGTGCCGCGCTACGAATCGCGTCTGGGCTTTCGTGTCGGCGGCAAGATCATCGCGCGTAATGTGGAAGTGGGCTCACTGGTTAAGCGCGGGCAGGTGCTGATGCAGCTCGATCCTGCAGATTTACAGCTGTCGCAGGCGCAAGCCAAAGCCGCGGTTAGCTCAGCTGATAGCCAGTTGGCCTTGGCCAAGTCGGAGTTGGAGCGCTACCGCGAGCTGCGTTCAAAAAACTTTGTAAGCCAGGCGATTCTCGACGCCAAAGAAGCCAGCTTCAAGGCAGCGCAATCGGCGCATGATCAAGCCAGCGCCGGGTTGAAGGTACAAGCTAACCAAAGCAGCTACACCACGCTGGTGGCGGATGCTGAGGGTGTGGTGACTGGTATTGATGCCGAGGTGGGTCAGGTAGTGGCGGCGGGCTCGCCTGTGGTCAGGCTTGCGCGCACCGGCGCTATCGAGGTGAGAGTCAGCATTCCGGAAGACCGGGTCGAGGCAATCCGCCAAGCTAAGTCGGTGACGGTGCGCACTTGGGCGCAGCGCGACAACGCGGTACCTGGCGTCGTGCGCGAAATCGCACCGGCTGCAGACCCCGCAACCCGTACCTTCAGCGCGCGCGTCGCGCTGCCCAAAGCAACTGCCGACATACGCTTGGGTATGACCGCAACGGTTAGCTTCAGCGCACCGATGCCGCCGGGTATTCGCGTGCCGCTGACGGCCTTATTGAACGACCAAGGCAAGACCTCGGTGTGGGTGGTCGAAAAGGGCAAGGTGAAGTTGGTACCGATCGAGATCGCCGGGCCGCAGGGTAATGAGATTTTAGTGGGCTCCGGGCTGGATGCCGGGCAAGAGGTCGTGATCGCAGGTGTGAATTTGCTGCGCGAGGGGCAGAAGGTCAGCATTTTGGGTCGGCCAACTAGTGCAAGCGGGGCCGCGCAATGAGGGAGCGCCTCAATCTCTCGCGCTGGGCGCTGGAGCACATTCCGTTTATCCGCTACCTGATGGTGGTGCTGCTATTAGGCGGCATCATGAGCTACGAAAAGCTGGGTCAGGATGAAGACCCACCGTTTACTTTCCGCGCTATGGTGTTGCGCGCGTACTGGCCCGGCGCGAGTTCGGTGCAGATGGCCGAGCAAGTCACCGACAAGCTGGAAAAAACGCTACAAGAGACCCCGTATGTCGACAAGATTCGCAGCTATTCAAAGCCCGGCGAGACACTGATCATCCTCGAGCTGCGCGAATCTACACCGCCAAAAGAGGTGCAGGGGGTTTGGTACCAGGTACGCAAGAAAATTAGTGACATGCGCCACACCCTGCCCGGTGGTGTGCAAGGGCCGTACTTCAATGATGAATTTGGTGACACCTTTGGCTCGATCTTCGCGCTGTCAGGTGATGGATTCACCATGGCCGAGGTGAAGCAATACGCCGACTTTGTTCGTCAGCAGTTACTGGCCGTGAAAACCGTCTCTAAGGTCGAGCTGTACGGTGTGCAGGATGAAAAAATCTTCATCGAATTCTCGAGCAAGAAGTTTGCACAGCTCGGTGTGCCGTTTGATCTGATTGTTCAGCAGATTAATGCGCAGAATGCGTTGCAGGGCAGTGGCGTGCTGGTCACGCCCACCGACAACCTGCAAGTGCGAGTCTCGGGTCAGGTGCGATCAACCCAAGAGATTGAAGATATTCCGCTGCGCGTGAATGGCAATAACTTCCGGCTGGGAGATTTTGCGACGGTGACGCGCTCCTACATGGATCCGCCGCGCGACAAGATGCGTTTCAACGGCAAGGAAGTGGTCGGGCTTGGCGTGTCGATGGAAAAGGGCGGCGACATTATCGAGTTGGGTCGATCGCTGGATGCCAAGGCGCAGCAGATTCAAGCCAAGCTACCGGTGGGTATCACGCTTGAGCGAGTGGCTGACCAGCCGCGAGCCGTCAGCCAGTCGGTAAATGAATTCCTGAAAGTCTTGGCAGAGGCCGTCCTGATCGTACTGGCGGTGAGCTTTATTTCGCTCGGCCTGCATACCAAACCCTGGCGCATCGATATCTACCCTGGGTTGGTGGTGGCGTTGACCATACCGCTGGTGCTGGCAGCAACCTTCTTGACGATGCGTGTGTTTGGTATCGATCTGCACAAGATTTCACTGGGCGCGCTGATTATTGCGCTGGGCTTGCTGGTGGATGACGCCATCATTGCGGTTGAGATGATGGTGCGCAAAATGGAGGAAGGGCTGTCGCGTTTCGATGCCGCGACCTTTGCGTATACCTCCACTGCGATGCCAATGCTGACCGGCACCTTGATTACCGCAGCCGGTTTTCTACCGATTGGTTTTGCGAAATCGGTGGCGGGTGAGTACACCTTCTCGATGTTCTCGGTAAATGTGATTGCGCTACTAATTTCATGGTTAGTGGCGGTGCTATTCACGCCTTACCTGGGTTATGTGCTGCTTAAGGTGAAGCCTGCGGTGAGCGCCGATGGGCATCACGAGTTATTTGATACCCCGTTTTACACGCGCCTCAAAGGTGTAGTGAATTGGTGCGTAGAGTGGCGCAAGACCACCATTGCGCTGACGCTGGCCGGATTTGCGCTAGGCGTGTTTGGGTTTCGCTTTGTTGAGCTGCAATTCTTTCCAGACTCGAGCCGCCCGGAATTGATGGTCGAGTTGTGGTTGCCGGAAGGTTCTTCTTACGCGGCCACCGAGGCGCAAGCGAAAAAATTTGAGCAGTTCGTGATGAAGCAGCCGGGTGTTGAAAGTGTGACGGCCTATGTCGGTACCGGGAGCCCGCGCTTCTATTTGCCGCTTGATCAGATCTTCCCGCAATCGAATGTGGCGCAAGTGGTGCTGCTCCCGGTGGACAAAAAGACGCGCGATGCCTTGCGATTGAAGATCATTGAGGCCTTCAAGACAGATTTTTCAGAAGTGCGCGGACGCGTGAAGCTGCTGCCGAATGGTCCGCCCGTGCCGTATCCGGTGCAGTTCAAAGTGACTGGCCCAGAAATGGCCACTGTGCGAGAACTGGCAGATCAGGTGAAGGCGGTGATGCGCAAGAACCCGAATGCCGTCGGCGTTAACGACAACTGGAATGAGTCGGTGAAGGTGCTGCGGATTGATGTCGATCAGGCCAAGTTGCGCGCGCTCGGTTTGACGTCGCAGGCGCTGATGCAAGCGGCGAACACGATTTTGTCGGGCACCACCATCGGACAGTTTAGAGAGAACGACAGGCTGATCGATATCGTGATTCGGCAACCCGTTGATGAGCGCTCGACCATTTCGGCGCTGAGCAATGTCAGCATCCCAGTTGGTAATGGCCGCGCTGTGCCCTTGGCGCAGCTGGCCACGCCGCGCTTTGTGTGGGAGCCTGGCGTGGTGTGGCGCGAAGGGCGCGACTGGTCGATTACGGTGCAGTCCGATGTGATGGACGGCATTCAAGGGCCAACAGTATCGTCACAGATTGATCCACTGCTCGAGCCCATTCGTGCAACGCTGCCGGCGGGTTACACAGTAAAGCTGGCGGGTGCGATTGCTGACAGTGGCAAGGCGCAGCAAGCGATTGCGGCTAATGTGCCTTTGGTGATTTTCATCGTGTTTACGCTGCTGATGCTGCAGCTGCATAGTTTCTCGCGTTCCATGCTGGTGTTCCTGACCGGACCGCTGGGTGTGGCCGGCGCAGCGCTCGCGCTGCTGATGCTGCAGCGGCCGTTCGGCTTTGTTGCGCAGCTGGGGGTGATTGCCTTGTTTGGCATGATCATCCGAAACTCGGTGATTCTGATCGACCAGATCGAGCAGGACATAGCCGCCGGCATTCCGGCCTGGGATGCGATTGTCGGCTCGGCGGTACGGCGTTTCCGGCCCATTTCGCTGACCGCCGCGACCGCGGTGCTGGCCATGATTCCGCTGTCCAGGTCGGTGTTTTGGGGCCCCATGGCGGTGGCGATTATGGGCGGTTTGGTGGTGGCGACCCTGCTGACCATGCTTTTTCTGCCGGCGCTGTACGCGGCATGGTTCAGAGTGAGGCGGATTTAAAGTAAAATCTAGGGCTGAAGTCAAATAGCCACTACCATGGCGACGCAGGGCGACCGCTTTGACGCAGGTCGCCCTTTGCATTTCTTAAAACGGACTGGCAAGCCCACTGGCCCCGGTTCGTTGCTGCGAGGATGGCGAAATTGGTAGACGCACCAGGTTTAGGTCCTGACGCCAGCAATGGTGTGGGGGTTCGAGTCCCCCTCCTCGCACCAGACAACTTGTTTAACCTTTTTGGACGATGCACATGGCAACTGCTGTTGAAACCCTGGAAAAACTCGAGCGCCGCATTACCCTGACCGTGCCCCTGGCCGAGGTCAATGAGGAGGTCGAGAAGCGCCTCAAGGTGCGCGCACGTTCTGCGAAGTTCCCAGGCTTCCGGCCGGGCAAGGCCCCGCTGAAGATGGTGGCTGCGCAGTTTGGTGCCATGGTCGAGAGCGAGGTGCTGAACGACAAAGTAGGCCGTGCCTTCGGCACAGTGACCGCTGAAAACAACCTGCGCGTGGCTGGTTTCCCGCGCATCGAGCCGAAAGCCGATGAGCAGGTCGATGGCGCACTGGTGTTTCAAGCCACCTTTGAGGTTTACCCAGAGGTGAAACTGGGCGACTTGTCCGGCGTTGAAGTCGAGAAGAGCGTCGCGCTAGTGACAGACGCCGAGATCGATAAAACCATCGACATTCTCCGTCGCCAACGCGTGCACTATCACACCAAAGGTGAAGCCGGTGAGCATGGCGATGGTGGCCCTGACGCCTCAGCACAAAATGGCGATCGCGTGACGATTGATTTCGTGGGCAAGATTGATGGTGTGGAGTTCAGCGGCGGCAAGGGTGAGAACTTCCCCTTCCTGCTGGGCGAAGGCCAGATGCTGAAAGAATTTGAAGAGGCCGTCGTTGGCCTGAAGCAGGGTGAGTCCAAGACCTTCCCGCTCACTTTTCCCGAGGATTACCACGGCAAGGAAGTGGCCGGTAAGAAAGCAGAATTCACCATCACGCTGAAGAAAGTCGAGTGGGCTCACATGCCTGATATCGACAGCCATTTTGCGGAAACCCTCGGCGTGCCGGGTGGTGATATGCAAAAAATGCGTGACGATATTCGCGCCAACCTTGAGCGTGAGGTCGGTAGCCGGGTCAAAGCAAAAACCAAAACCAGCGTGCTCGATGCATTGGCCAAGGTCGCCGAGCTCGAAGTGCCGAAGGCATTGCTGGAGCAAGACTCCGAGCGACTCGCCGAGTTCATGCGTCAAGACATGCGCCAGCGCGGCATGCAAGTGGCAGATCTGCCGATCACGCCGGATATGTTTGCCGAGCAGGCGGACCGTCGTGTGCGCATCGGCCTGATCATGTCGGAGCTGGTGAAGGCCAACACTTTGCAAGCCACCGGCGAGCAAGTGCGTGCATGGATTGAAGACTTTGCCAAAGCTTACGAAAATCCTGATCAGGTCGTGAAGCACTACCTGAGCGACCGCAATCGTCTGGCGGATGTCGAGGCGATGGTGGTCGAAGAGAATGTCGTTAACTATGTGCTGTCGAAGGCGAAGGTCGCTGAGAAACAGGTCCCGTTTGATGAACTGATGAACGGCTGATCGAACAACCTCCCATTACAGGAAACACCATGACAGATTTTCATCGCAAGTCCGCTCTCGACACTGACATGCTCGGCATGGTGCCGATGGTGATCGAGCAGAGCGGCCGCGGCGAGCGTGCCTACGATATCTACTCGCGCTTGTTGAAAGAGCGGGTGATTTTCCTGGTTGGGCCGGTGAATGATCACACTGCCAATCTGGTGGTGGCCCAGCTCCTGTTCCTGGAGAGCGAGAACCCGGACAAAGACATCTCGTTGTACATCAACTCGCCGGGTGGCTCGGTCTCGGCCGGTTTGGCGATCTACGACACCATGCAGTTCATCAAGCCTGACGTATCGACACTGTGTACCGGTTTGGCTGCTTCGATGGGTGCCTTCCTGCTTGCAGCAGGCGCCAAGGACAAACGTTTCTCGCTGCCCAACTCCCGCATCATGATTCACCAGCCTTTGGGTGGTGCTTCTGGTCAGGCAGCAGACATCGAGATTCAGGCGCGCGAAATTCTCTACCTGCGCGAGCGCCTTAACGCGATCCTAGCGGAAAAAACCGGCCAGAGCATCGACCAGATCGCCAAAGACACCGACCGCGACAACTTCATGTCGGCTGACCAGGCGGTTGAGTACGGCATGATCGACAAGGTGCTGACCCACCGTAGCTAATGGCGGAATACCGGTCGACGACCGGTATTTTTCAAATAGACAACATTGTCATTTCGTCTAACCTGAACATGGCTCAGGATGCGCCTTCACAGGGTGACGGAATCCACTTTCACAGGTAAGATCCCCGCATATTCACGGTATTAGACAGCCATGTCCGAGAAGAAGTCATCCAGCGGCGAGAAGTTGCTCTATTGCTCATTTTGTGGCAAGAGCCAGCACGAGGTCAAAAAACTGATCGCCGGTCCGTCGGTGTTCATTTGCGATGAGTGCATCGATCTTTGCAATGACATCATCCGAGACGAGGCTTCAGCGGTTGAGACCGTCACACCGAAATCCGATCTGCCCACGCCGCAAGAGATTTGCGATCTGCTCGGTCAGTACGTGATTGGGCAAGAGGCTGCCAAGCGCACACTGTCGGTCGCGGTATACAACCACTACAAGCGTCTGCGCCACCTCGGCAAGAAAGATGAAGTTGAACTGGCCAAGAGCAATATTCTGCTGATCGGCCCAACCGGTTCGGGCAAGACACTGTTGGCGCAGACACTCGCGCGCATGCTGAACGTGCCGTTTGTGATTGCGGATGCGACCACATTGACTGAAGCTGGCTACGTCGGCGAAGACGTCGAAAACATCATTCAGAAGCTGCTGCAAAACTGTAACTACGAGGTTGAAAAAGCGCAAAAGGGCATTGTCTACATCGACGAGATCGACAAGATTTCGCGTAAATCAGATAACCCCTCGATCACGCGCGACGTCTCGGGTGAAGGCGTACAGCAGGCGCTGCTCAAGCTGATTGAAGGCACCATGGCATCGGTGCCGCCACAGGGTGGTCGCAAGCACCCGAATCAGGATTTCGTGCAGATCGACACCACCAACATTCTGTTTATCTGCGGTGGTGCATTCGACGGCCTAGCAAAGATTATTTCCGATCGGTCCGAGAAGAGCAGCATCGGCTTCTCGGCGACCGTCAAGAGCAAGACCGGCGGTGCTGATAGCCAGAAGATGCAGGATGTCGAGCCAGAAGACCTGATCAAGTTCGGCTTGATCCCTGAGTTGGTGGGTCGCTTGCCGGTGGTTGCAACGCTGGCAGAATTGACCGAGGAAGCCCTCATACAGATTCTGGTCGAGCCTAAGAATGCCCTGATCAAGCAGTACAGTAAGCTGCTTGAGATGGAAGGCGCCGAGCTCGAAGTTCGCCCGGGTGCTCTGCATGCGATTGCCAAGAAGGCGCTGGCGCGCAAGACTGGTGCTCGTGGCCTGCGTTCGATTGTCGAACACTCGCTCACGGATGTGATGTTTGAGCTGCCGAATGAACAAAACGTCGCCAAAGTCGTGATCGACGAGAACACCATCACCAACGGCGCCAAGCCACTCTTGATCTACCACGAGCAGCCCAAGGTGTCCGGCGCCAAATAAGGGCCAAATTCCCTGACAAACTCGCAATTTCTTGCTGAAAAACAGCGATTCAGCAACGATTTCTGAACAAACGCAGTACAATCAAATCCAAAGTAAGGGCTTCCACTGAAAAGCCACCGGGAAAACCCTCTCGAGTGGCTTTTTTCGTTCTTTTTCCCCGAAAAGGCGTCATGAAATGCCTGTTTCAGCCGATTCTCCCTGAAGAAAGCGGGCTAAACGCAGGTTTTCAGGTGCCTCGGAGTAGGATTAGGTTCTTACGGTTGCGCATAGGGCTTGCTTTTCCGGTCTTTGTGCCAACATGCAGCAGAGTATTCACTTAAAGGCGCATCATGACGATCACAGATCTCACCAACGAACCCACCCAGTTGCCTTTGCTTCCCTTGCGTGATGTCGTGGTCTTCCCGCACATGGTGATCCCCTTGTTCGTTGGTCGCCCGAAGTCGATCAAGGCGCTCGAGGCCGCGATGGAGCAGGGCAAGAGCATCATGCTGGCTGCCCAGAAGGCGGCGACCAAGGATGAGCCATCGGCTGACGATATCTACGAGATCGGCTGCATCGCAAACATCTTGCAGATGCTGAAACTGCCCGACGGCACCGTGAAGGTACTGGTCGAGGGTGCTCAGCGCGCACGTATTCACCATATCAGCGAGACCGAGACCCACTTCATGGCAGATCTTTCGCCAGTCGAGTCTGAGTCCGGTGACGACGCTGAAGTCGAGGCTATGCGGCGCGCGATCGTTCAGCAGTTTGACCAGTATGTAAAGCTGAACAAAAAGATTCCCCCTGAAATCTTGACCTCGCTGGCGGGTATTGATGATGCCGGTCGCTTGGCCGACACGATCGCTGCGCATTTGCCGCTGAAGCTGGAGCAAAAGCAAAAGATCCTCGAGATCTTCAACGTCGCCAAGCGCCATGAGCATTTGCTCGGCCAGCTCGAGGCTGAGCTGGATATCCTTCAAGTCGAGAAGCGCATCCGTGGTCGCGTAAAGCGCCAGATGGAGAAGTCGCAGCGCGAGTACTACCTGAACGAACAAGTTAAGGCGATACAGAAAGAACTTGGCGAGGGCGAAGAGGGCGCCGATCTGGAAGAACTCGACAAGAAAATTATCGCCGCCAAAATGCCCAAAGAGGCGCGCGAAAAAGCACAAAGCGAGTTGAAGAAACTGAAGCTGATGTCGCCAATGTCAGCCGAGGCGACCGTAGTACGTAACTACATCGACACCCTGATTGGTCTGCCGTGGCGCAAGAAGTCCAAGGTCAATAACGACCTCGCGCATGCCGAGAAGGTGCTGGAAGATGACCACTACGGTCTCGACAAGATCAAGGAACGTATTCTCGAGTACCTCGCCGTTCAGCAGCGTGTTGAGAAGGTGAAGGCGCCGATTTTGTGCTTCGTCGGCCCGCCGGGCGTGGGTAAGACCTCGCTGGGTCAGTCGATTGCTCGCGCGACCAATCGCAAGTTTGTGCGCATGGCACTCGGTGGTGTGCGTGACGAAGCCGAGATTCGCGGCCATCGTCGTACCTACATCGGCTCTATGCCGGGCAAGATTTTGCAGAGCCTGACCAAATCCGGTGTGCGTAACCCATTGTTCCTGCTCGATGAGATCGACAAGCTCGGCCAAGATTTCCGTGGTGATCCATCGTCGGCTTTGCTGGAGGTATTAGACCCCGAGCAGAACCACACCTTTAGCGATCACTATGTCGAGGTTGATTTCGATCTGTCCGACGTGATGTTTGTGGCGACGTCGAATAGCTTCAATATTCCGCCAGCCTTGCTGGATCGTATGGAGGTGATTCGTCTTGCGGGTTATACCGAAGATGAAAAGCTGAATATTGCCAAGCGCTATCTGCTGCCCAAGCAGATCAAAAACAACGGCTTGAAAGAAAACGAGATCGTAATCGCGGAACCGGCCATTCGCGACATCGTCCGTTACTACACGCGTGAAGCCGGTGTGCGTTCGCTCGATCGCGAGATCTCGAAAGTGTGCCGCAAGGTAGTGAAGATGTTGCTGCTCAAGGGCGGCGAAAAGAAAGTTTCGGTCAGCAGTCGCAACCTCGACAAATTCCTTGGTGTGCGTCGCTATGACTTCGGCGTCGCCGAGAAAGAGAACCAAATCGGGCAAGTGGTTGGCTTGGCTTGGACCGAGGTGGGCGGTGATCTGTTGACCATCGAAGCGATGACCATGCCGGGTAAGGGCAACACGATTCGTACCGGTACGCTCGGCGATGTGATGAAAGAATCCATCGAAGCCGCGCGTACGGTGGTTCGTAGCCGGGCACGCGTGCTGGGCATCCCCAATGATGTTTTCGATAAAACAGACATCCATATCCACGTGCCAGAGGGCGCAACACCGAAAGATGGTCCATCGGCGGGCATTGCGATGACCACCGCGCTGGTATCGGTGTTCACGGGTATACCGGTGCGTGCGGATGTTGCGATGACCGGTGAGATCACTCTGCGTGGCGAAGTATTGCCTATCGGTGGTTTGAAAGAAAAGCTACTAGCAGCGATGCGTGGTGGCATCAAGACGGTGCTGATACCTGAACAAAACGTGAAAGATCTCGCCGAAATTCCGGCCAACGTAAAAAATGCTTTAGAGATTGTGTCGGTGCGTTGGATCGATAAGGTGCTTGATGTCGCACTCGAGCGCAAACCAGTGCCGATTGCAGAAGAAGAAGCTAGCGCAGAAACTGCAGCGGCGTCCACCGAGAAACAAGTTGAACCGCGTGTGGTGAAGCATTAGAAATCACTCGCACTTACCACAGAAAAGCGCTCTTTGGAGCGCTTTTTTTACGGGTTGTTGAGAGATTTTTTTGCAATTGAGCACAAGAGATGCTCATCCTGATAACGAAACAGAGGTAACTCTGAAAGTCTCTGGCAAACTTCTTGACACTCGTGTGTGCTGCCGAGTTTAATAGCCCCTCGCTGCGGCTATGCGACGCCGCGTGCGGTCGAGCGGTTGTCAAAAACCGCTTGTCTTCGGAAGAACAATCTCAACTATATGCCTGAGGGGAATTCAGTGAACAAAACTGAACTAATTGATGAAATCGCTAAAGCAGCCGACATCTCGAAAGCCTCCGCTAGCCGTGCGCTGGAAGCCATGATCGATGCAGTTGCTCATACATTGAAAAACGGCGATACGGTGACCTTGGCCGGTTTTGGTACTTTTGCTGTAACCGCACGTGCCGAGCGTATCGGACGCAACCCACGCACTCGCGAAGAGATCAAGATTCCGGCATCCAAGGTGCCGAAATTCAAACCTGGCAAGGCCTTGAAAGATGCGCTAAACTAATGGTTTGCCCGGCGTGATGACAAACGTCGGCGCAGGCTGACTAGCGCGGACGTCATTCAGGTTTCCGGCGGGTGCTTAGCTCAGTTGGTAGAGCGGCGCCCTTACAAGGCGTAGGTCGGGAGTTCGAGCCTCTCAGCACCCACCAACAAGTCAGCTGCAATGCGTAGTTTTAGGAGTGGTAGTTCAGTCGGTTAGAATACCGGCCTGTCACGCCGGGGGTCGCGGGTTCGAGTCCCGTCCACTCCGCCAGACCCAGAAAGGCGAACCCAGTGTTCGCCTTTTTTTATGCTTCACACAATGATTAGCCCGACCACGGGCAAGGACTAAGAGTGCGCCATGCTTGATTTCTTCCGCACCCATCAACGGCTGATGCAGTTTCTGCTGCTGCTGATTATTTTCCCTTCGTTCGCCTTTTTTGGCCTGCAAAGTTACACCAGCATGAGCGATCGCGAAGCCGTTGTCGCCGAAGTCGCTGGGCAGAAGATTTACCAAAAGGAATGGGACGTTGCTCAGGCACGCCAGCTGGATCGTTTCAAACAGATGTTTGGGGACCAGTTTAATGCGGCCATGTTTGATACGCCTGACGCCAAAATGGGTGCGCTGGAAAATCTGGTGGCGCAAAAAGCTTTGGTCAAAGACGTCTCCGACAAGCACCTCACTGCCTCCGATGACATGGTGCGTCAGACTATTATCAGCATCCCCGGTCTCACCGATGCTGACGGTAAGTTCAACAAAGAACGTTATCAGCAATTGCTGGGGGCGCAGGGCTTGAACCCTGAAAAATTCGAGGCCACGCTGCGCCATGATTTGGCGATGCAGCAGGTGAACGCAGCGGTACAGGGTAGTGCCTTTGCGCCAAGCGCGATCGCTCTGCGGCTTTCTTCGCTCAATCAGCAGAAACGCGAGGTGCAAGAGCTAAGCGTCGATTCAAAAGATTTCCGCGCACAGGTGAAGATCACCGATGCGATGGTGCAGGAGTTCTACGATCGCTTCCCGGCTCAATTCCAAATCCCGGAATCCTTGAAGGCTGAGTTCGTCGTACTGTCCGCTCCGATGGTGGAAGATCAAATTGTGGTCAGCGATGAGCAGATCAAAAAGTTTTACGAGCAAAATCAGGCGCGCTACAAGTCGGATGAGCAACGTCGTGCCAGCCATATTCTGATCAAGGCGGGCAAGGCGATGTCGGCTACTGAAAAGGGCGCCGCCAAGTCGAAGGCCGAGAAGTTACTCGCCGCAGTGAAAAAAAGCCCGGGTGATTTTGCCAAGCTCGCCAAAGAGAATTCCGATGACCCCGGCTCGGCCGAACGTGGTGGCGACCTTGAGTTCTTTGGCAAAGGCATGATGGTCAAACCGTTTGAAGATGCTGCTTACCAACTGAAAGAAGGTGAGATCAGCGGCATCGTCGAGTCCGATTTCGGCTTCCACATCATCAAACTGACCGCGATCAAGGCGGCGTCGACTCGTCCGCTGTCAGAGGTGAAGTCGAACATCGAAGATGAACTCCGTCGCACTGAGGCGGGCAAAAAAATCGCTTCGATGATCGAGACCTTCAACAACATGGTCTATGAGCAACCAGATAGCTTGAAGCCTGTTGCTGACAAGTTGGGGCTCAAGATTGAGACGACTGCTGGCCTGACCCGTCAGCCTAACCCTGCGTTGCCAAAGCAGGCGGCATACAACCAGCCGAAATTCCTGGCGGCGATTTTTGCCGACGATGCCATCAAGGGCAAACACAACACAGAAGCGATTGAGGTGGGCTCGGGGATTTACATTGCCGGTCGTGTTGTCGAGCATAAGCCGGTCACCAAAGTACCACTGGCCGATGTTAAGAAAGCCATTGAAGAGCGTGTGGTGTCGATAGAGGCAGAGAAACTCGCCCAAGCCGCGGGCGAGAAGCGTCTGGCGGAGTTGAAGGCAGGCGGTAGCGCAGAGTTTGGTACAAGCAAGCCGGTATCACGCGCCAACTTCAACGGCGTATCGGCACCTGCGGTCACCGTCATCATGAAAGCGGATCCAACCAAGTTGCCGGCCTACGTGGGCGTATCAGTTCCAGGTAAGGGCTATAGCATCTTCCGCATCAATTCGATCGACGAGCAAACTGCGAGTGCTGAAGCGATCAAATCAGAAAAGCAGCAGGTGGAAGAATTCATCGCTGCTCAAGAGATGGCCGGTTATCTCGGCGTGATTCGCAAACGCGCGAAGGCAGAAATTCTCAAGACCACGCCTGAGCCTAAGGCGGTGACTGCGCCGAAGCAGTAATCGCTTTATCGTAATCAACTGGATCCCAGCATAGGCCGGGATCCAGAAGCCACCTCACTCGTCTGCAATCAGCGCTTGCGCTGCCGCCAAAAAGTCTGCTTCCTCAATACCTGGCATCGGTAGTACGCGGGAATTGAGATACCCCGCGAAATTCTTTTCTATCGAGCGCAAGTAGGCGGGATCATAGTGCTCAACCAGCAGCGTCTCTACCAAAGCAGCGACCTCACCGCTTTCAGCCAAAGCCTGCCAACGGTGGATCTTTTCTTTACCGTGTAATTGCGTCAAATGCGATAACTGCGATACCAGTAATTCAGTATCGCTCACCAAGTGCGGATAATCTTCGATCAGTAATTTCACTCTGGCTTCGGTCGACAACTGAACCTGCACACACTCCGCGCTTCGAATGCGATCCATCAGCGCACCCGGTACACGAAGGTCACCAATCTTCTTGCTCTCCGATTCCACATAAACCACACGATCAGACGTAAAGCTGCGCAGCGTTTGCCACAGCCGGGTGTCGAACATTTTTTGCGAGGGTTGAGGGTTCAACGGCAAGCCGCCAAGCACTGAACCACGATGAGCGGCCAGTTTCTCCAGATCGAGTACTTGCGCACCCGCTTGCTCGAGGTATTGCAGTAAACGGCTCTTGCCGCTACCCGTAGTGCCGCAGATCACCCGAAACTGCAGTGACAAGGGCAACTGCTCAAGAACCTGCATCACACTGTGACGGTAGGCCTTATAGCCACCATCAAGTTGCACCACCGGCCAGCCTACTTTGGCAAAGATTAGCGCCATCGAGCCGCTACGGTTACCGCCACGCCAGCAATAGATCAGCGGTTTCCATTGCTTTGGCATTGCCTGGAAACGCTGCTCAAGATGATGTGCGATATTGAGCGCTACGATCGCGGCACCCAGTTTGCGCGCCTCGAACGGGCTCTCTTGTTTGTAGAGGGTGCCAACGGTGATGCGCTCGGCATCATTCAGCACCGGGCAGTTGATGGCACCGGGAATATGGTCTAGCGCAAACTCGGCGGGTGATCGAACATCAATGATGCTGTCGAACGAATCCAGCTCTGCGATGACCTGATCCGCTGGCAGCAGCGCGGGATATTTCATCAAGTGGTCATTTCAACAGCGAGCGCAGGCTAGGCCAGACGTTATCCAGCATGACCGTCTGTGCGCGCTGGTTCGGATGAATACGATCCTGCTGAAAAAACCGCTCAGTATCTTCAAGGCCGGCGAACAAGAAAGGCACCAGCTTGACGTTGCGCTCGCGCGCCAGACCCTGATACATGGCCGCGAAGCGTTTACTGTAGTCCGGCCCGTAATTGGGTGGCACTCGCATCCCCAGCAGCAGCACACGTGCGCCAATGCGGTCAGCGGACTTGATCATTTCGCGCAAGTTGGACTGTGTTGCCGCCAGCGACAGGCCGCGCAAGCCGTCATTGCCACCAAGCTCGATGATCAACACCGCAGGCTTGTGTTGCTGCAGCAGGCCTGGCAAGCGGGTCAGACCGCCGGCGGTGGTCTCGCCGCTAATGCTGGCGTTAACTACGCTGACCGGAAGCTTGTCGTCGGATAGGCGCGTTTGCAGCAGGCTGACCCAGCCGCTGTCGCGCGGCAGTCCGTACTCAGCCGAGATGCTGTCGCCGAGCACTAGCAGGGTTTTTGATGCAGAATACGCCGCCGGTGCGCATAGCATCAGGCACAGTATCAGCACCCGCTTGAGCCTATCGATCATCCGACACCGCATGCAAGATCATCCCCAGAAACACCCAGCCATCGAAGTCCTTGGCCTGAGCAAGAAGGTCGCAGATGCCAGCGGAGAGCTGAGCATCCTGTCTGACTTGAATTTTACCGTGCAGCCCGGCGCAACGGTCGCCCTTGTGGGCGCCTCTGGCTCGGGTAAATCTACTCTGCTTGGGCTGCTGGCGGGGCTGGATACCCCCAGTTCCGGCACCGTGTGCATTGATGGCACTGATTTGTACGCGCTGGACGAGGATGGTCGTGCAGCGCTGCGCAAGGCCCGCATTGGATTTGTGTTTCAGTCATTCCAATTGCTGGGGCACCTAACCGCGCTTGAGAACGTGATGCTGCCGCTCGAACTGCGGGGCGACAAAAGCGCCAAGCAGAAAGCACTAGCCCTGCTGGAGCGCGTGGGACTGTCGCAGCGATTAAAGCATTACCCAAAATTCTTATCCGGCGGTGAGCAGCAGCGCGTGGCCTTGGCTCGTGCTTTCGTCACTGAGCCGCCGCTACTCCTCGCCGATGAGCCGACGGGTAGCCTGGATGCGGCGACCGGCGAAGCAGTGATTGGATTGATGTTTCAGCTAAACCGCGAGCAGCACTCCACACTGG
Source organism: Burkholderiales bacterium (assembly GCA_026399895.1). Lineage (GTDB taxonomy): Bacteria > Pseudomonadota > Gammaproteobacteria > Burkholderiales > Burkholderiaceae_D > Pernthalerella. The sequence goes on along the minus strand of JAPLQC010000029.1, from coordinate 5,337 downwards.
TGCTGGTGACGCACGACAGTGCGATTGCGTCGATGTGTCAGCGACAGATCACGATTAGTGCGGGTCGTATTGTGGCTGACACATAGGGATTGATGACGCACCAATACAAAAATTCTAAAAAACCAAAGGCTTTTACGGGTGCAGCTAGACCTTGGTTTTATTCAAGCAGGCGCGCACATACGGCAACAACTCGCTCGCAGTAACCCCCACCGGGCCAATACCCTCGGCCACCATCTGATCTGCCGCTGCACCGTGTAGCCATACGGCGGCGAGTGCAGCTTCCCAGGTCGTATGGTGCTGCGCAAGCAGTGCACCGCAGAGTCCCGCGAGTACATCGCCGCTGCCGGCTGTGGCCAGCGCTGCGTTGCCCGTGGTGTTGATAGTCAATCGACCATCAGGTGCGGCTACGATACTGCCCGAGCCTTTGAGGATGACGCAGGCGTTAAAGCGTGAGGCCAGTTCTGCAGCGACGCTAAGACGATTTGCCTGCACCTGCTCAGTGTCAGAACCCATCAGACGTGCTGCCTCAGTAGGATGTGGCGTGAGCAGGGCGGGCGCACCGCGACGTGCCAGGCGCTGCTGTAGCCCGTACTCCTGAGCGACAAGGTTCAGCGCATCGGCATCCAGCACCAGTGGCAGGCTGCTCGATAGCGCGCGTGCGACTAAGTCGTGTGCATCGCGTGACGTACCGAGACCGGGCCCGATCACCGCAGCGCCCTGCTGCAAATCAATTGCATGGGCATCGCGGCACATTAATTCAGGATGCACTGGATCGAAGGCGGGTGGGGCGCCGGCAAATGCAGCGAATACGCGTCCGGCACCGGCCATTGCTGCCATGCGCGCGGCCAGTAGCACCGCGCCGCCCATGCCAGCTGCGCCACCGACCACAGTAACGTCGCCAAAGCTACCTTTATGCGAGGCGTGTGCTCTTGACGTAAACACATTCGGGAACAGTGCTGGCGTGATCAATCGTGCCAGTGGCGCACCGTAGCTCTCGAGGTCAAGCTCAAGCGTGTCGACCACCACGGTGCCCGCGTAGTCACGCCCAGAGCCGGTATGTAAGCCGGGTTTATCGCCGATGAAGGTGATAGTGGTATCGGCTTTCACCGCGATAGCATCGCCAACCACTCGGCCGCTGTCAGCATCTAAGCCACTCGGCACATCAATCGCAAGCACCTTGCAATCGAGTGCATTGATTTGCTCAACCGCTGCAGCAAACGGCCCTTCTAAGGGGCGAGTTAAACCAATACCAAACAAACCATCTATCGCTAACGCCCAGCGCGCCGTCACATCAAACCGATCGACGAAAGCCACTTTCGTGCTCAGCGCACGTTGGTAAGCTGCTTGGGCATCTTTGGGTAATCGCTGCGGGTCGGCCATGAGCACCACCAACACGCGCTGACCGTGTTGCGCTAGCAGTGCCGCAGCCTCGAGTGCATCGCCACCGTTATTACCGGGGCCGGCCAAAACCAACACCGGATCTGGATTTCCTGATGTCAGCATGGAGAGAGCGAGTAGGGCGGTGGCGCCGCCCGCGCGCGACATCAAGATACCTTCGGGTAGGACGGCCATGGCGGTGCGCTCGATATCGCGCACACGGGTGACGCTGTAAATCCGCAGATCACTTTGCCGCTGCCGGCAGCAAGCGCCCAAGCACCGGCCCCATGGCCTGCGTTTACAAACACGTTGTTGTGTGAGGTGGCGCCAACCAGCGGCACCCCTTCCGGCAACGTCGCGATCGGGCCGCACCAGAAGCTTGCAGTGCGGTAGTTGGCAGCATTTGGGAACCAGTCATCTGCCACCTTAACCAGGGTGTCGATCGCCTTTTGGTGCAGATCGAAACTATTCGAGCCAAGCTCAGCGCAACCGGCGATACGAATGCGTTTACCCAAGCGGGTGAGTGCAACGCGATAGGTATCGTCATACACCGAGACATTGGGTGCGAGGTCGTATTCCTGAATTTGAGTCGAGGCTGAGTACACCTTTACTGGGTACATCGGCAAGCTGATACCGATACCGCGTAGCAGCCGACCGCTTTCAGCGCCCGCTGCGATAACAATGGCATCGACATCGACAGTTTTATCACCCACACGATAGCTGACACCACCTAATTCAGGTTGGATGGCATCAACCTCGCAGTTGAATTGAAACTCGACGCCGCGTTCCTGTGCAATGCTTTTTAGCTGGCGCACGAACAAAGGACAATTACCGCTCCAGTCATCGGGCATGAACAGCGCGCCTTGAAACGGGGTTTGCGTCGATAAAGTGGGCTCGAGTTGTACGGCACCATCGGGATCGAGCAATTCGGTCCGTACACCCGCGTCGCCCAATGTTTCCATCATAGGGTGCGCCTGATCCAGATCGCGCGCAGTGCGGAACATCATCATGACACCGGTACGCTGCTGAAAATCCAGCTCATGCACCTGGGCCAAGTGCTGCATCAGCTCATGGCTGTAGCTCGCGAGACGATGAAGACGAAGTTGGTTTTGTTTGAAGCGTTGAATGTCGCATTCAGCGCTTAGGCGGCTAAGCCAGCCCCACATGGCGGGTTCGAATTTGGCGCTGAACACCATGGGCGACTCGGGCCGCATCAGCATGCCCAGCACACGACGCACGGTGCCAGGCATAGACCATGGGCGCACCGAGGCCGGGCCCATTAAATCGAGATTGCCGAAACTGCTTTCTTGCGCGACGTTGCCGTAGCGCTCCAGCACAGTCACCTCATGCCCTGTCTCGGCCAAGAAGTAGGCAGTACAAACTCCGACGACACCGCCGCCGATGACAGCTACGCGCATTGGACTCCAGAATTCGGAAAACCTCGTGGGCTTGCAAATTGCCCGACGGGGCAGGTCTTCGCCTGCAAGTTAATAATCCGCTATAGGTTAGCGGACATCAGCGCTTAAAACAATTGGCAAAAAGATCTCAAGGCAAACATAGTTTGGCTTACACCCCCTACAGAACCTGGATACGCAAGCCTGAAACCCAAAGAAGAAAACATTCTCATTGATTTTCTATGCTCTAGCCGAGTCAGCGGGAAGACGCTTCGGCGAATAGTTTCAAAAAAATAAACTTAATTCCGTCGTTCTCTGAAAACAAAGCATCTAATTGGGCTTTAATCGCCAAGTTGGCCATGTCACTCTTCTTTCAGAGAGGATGCAAGACGCTTGGTGAGCGGATGCAGCAAGTAGGTAAGCAATGAACGCTCACCGGTCTTGATCAGCACCTCTCCCTGCATACCGGGCTGCATGTTTCGGTCGCCAAGCTGTTTAAGGCCCTCAGGTGTCAGTTCTACACGTGCAAGGTAATATGAAACAGTACCGGCTGGCGTTTGCTCAGTGAGCACATCGCCAGAAATCGTTTTGACGACAGCATCAACGACGAGTTGCGGTGAGTGCGCAAATGCAGAGAACCGCACGCTAGTGGGGTCGCCAGGACGTATGCGATCAATTACGTGTGTCGGAATCTTGGCCTCAAGTAGCACGCTCTCCTCAGCCGGTACGATATCCATTAGCTTTTGGCCAGGTGCGACCACGCTACCGGTTGTAATCGTTAAACCAATTGCCTGACCATCGACGGGTGACCTGACTTGAACGCGGTTCAGTTCCCCGCCAAGCGCGATTGTTCTATCCCGTAACCCCTGCAGCTCTCGCCGAGCTTCGGCAAGCTGTGCAGAGGCATCGCGACGATATTCTTCTCGGCGCGCCTGCATGCGCATCTTCATTTCTGCGACTGAGCGCTCAAGTCGCTGACGATTGCCCTCAAGATCAGCGATGATCGCGAGCAGCTCCGCTTGGCTCTGTTCGAGTTGTAGTGCTTGATTGCGAGGGGCAAACCCCGCCAACACCAAATCACTGATACTTTTCAACTGCTCAGATTGTTTAGATAACTGCTGCTGGCGACTGGCAACTGTGTTTATGACGCCGGACAGCTGTGAATTAAGGCCGGCAATATTCTCACTGATTGCGGCTAGATCACTCCTAAGAGCGTTTCGACGCGCTTCAAATAGTTGCGTTTGGGTTTGTATGTGTTGTTGTGAACCCGAATCGATTCCTGAATTCGTCAAATCAGAATGGAAGGCAATCCGATCTGCGCCAGACAGTTCGGCCATCGTGCGTCCCTCTGTCGCGCGCAATCCAAGGTAGTTATGGTGCGCTTGCTCATAATTAGCGCGAGTACTTGCATCGTTTAGCACGGCTAGAACATCACCCGACTTCACATGCGCACCTTCATTGACCAAGATACGCTCGATAGTGCCGCCACTTAAATGCTGGATGGGCTTGCGCTTAGTATCGATGGTGACGATAGCCAGCGCTGGTACGCCCTCATCAAGTGGAGCGAAAGTCGCCCATAATAAAAACCCACCAAAGCCAATTACGATGGCAAGGAAACCATTACGAATTGTTGCTCCGGTATCCGTAGGTAGTACCAAGTCATCTACGTCAGTAACATTGCTCGCAGACCGTGATTTGCCGGACAAGCGGGCTTCGAGAGAGCGTTTATCGTGAGAACTTGTCATATTCAGGTGGTTCTCAGTTGTGTGAATGAGTTGGGTTGTGCGCCAATATCCATCGCGCCGAATTGAGCGACGCTGCCGTTTTCAAGCACTAGTATTCTGTCTGCCTGAGCGAGCAGATTCCGAGTGTGTAGAACCATAAACACGGTTTTTCCAGCTTGTTTCAGTTCGCCAATCGCTCTTATCAGTGCGGCCTCCCCAGCATCATCTAGATTGGCGTTAGGTTCATCGAGCACAACCAAATTTGGCATGCCATAGATTGCTCGCGCTAGGGCGAGTCGCTGGCGCTGGCCACCCGATAGAAGGGCACCGGCTTGCCCGATTGGCGTGTCATAGCCTTGCGGTAGATGCTGAATCATTTCATGGATGCCAGCACGTTTAGCGGCATCGATCACCTTCTCAGAATTGCTTTCTCCAAATCGGCAAATATTCTCTACGATGCTGCCTTCCATCAGTTCAATTTCTTGGGGCAAGTAGCCGATGTGAGGCCCAAGCCTTTCCCTGTCCCACTTTCTGATATCAATCCCGTCAAGCAGTACTTGGCCGGTCGTGGCAGGCCAAACGCCGACGAGACAACGTGCCAGGGTTGATTTGCCGGCCCCGGAAGGACCGACGATCCCGATAACCTCGCCTTGTCGAAATTCAAGGTTCAGTCCCTTAAGAATTTTAGTATCAGAGCGGGGGGCAATCGCAACCAACTGGCGTAATGTAACTTGGCCGTTAACTTTATCAGTAGCGTAAGCATGGTTACCATCTGGGTAGTCGCCGATTAATCTATCTAGTCGGAAGTAGGCTTGCTTGGCTTCGATGAACTGCTTCCACGT